>JBEBFX010000078.1:0-14343 GCA_040081735.1 Alphaproteobacteria bacterium
GTGTAGGGGCGGCGAATGAAGTTTCTCTATGTCGATGAAAGCGGGAACAATAACGAGCCATACCTCGTATTTTTTGGGCTTTACGTTGATGGTTATCGGCTGAAAAAGGTCATGTCTATGGCGAGGCCGTTATTGCAGGCCATCGCCGATGCCTATCCTGAGAATCTCCGTGAACTAAAATCATCCCGTCTTGTCAATGGCGTCGGAGCATGGCGACAAGTTGATGCGAACTGCCGTAAGGCGCTCTTCCGCACATTGACCAGCTTCGTTGCCGAGGCGGGATGTCATGGATACACGTATTTTCTAAGTCGACGCGCGTATTGCACACTTCGAAATCAGCCGCCTTTACCAACCTGGGCTACTAATGAATGGCAGACGGGTGCAATGTCGCTTTGCATGTTTCTCCAGAAAGACAACAATGATGTTAAGAACAACAAGGGTCTCTCGGTTCTGATTTTTGACGATAATCAGGCCGAATTGCCACGGCTCTCTGAATTTTTGCTGCAATCCACGCCAGATGTGGACGAATATTAAGAACGCAAGCGTCGTGCTGAGCCTTTCGACCAAATCATAGATACTGCTTTTTCGATTAAATCGGATCATTCCCATCTTATTCAGATTTCGGATGCCTGCGCATTCGCATTACGGCGATGCGCAGAAATTGAACTTGCTGGCAAGACCGAGGCTTGGCAGGTGGAGGCCTCCTTTTTCCGCTCTGCAGTTAATGACTTTAGTGGGCGCGTCAAGTTTCCGAGCCGAACTTGGGTGGCGAACCCGCCTTGCGATGTTGCAAGGCTGATCAAAACGCTTGGGATCGAGGATCTAAATCGATGGGTTTCAGGATGAGATTCTGCATCGCTGACAGCTTCCAGGCAGCACTCCGCAAGCTCCCAGCCCAGGACCAGAAGGCGGTGAAAACCACGGTCTTCGATCTGCAAATGGACCCAAGCGCGCCCGGACTTCAGTTTCACCGGATCAATAAATCAAAGGACCCAAATTTCTGGTCGATGCGCGTCAACCGCGACCTCCGCCTTGTCGTTCACAAGACCGACAATAGCTTCCTCATCTGCTATGTGGATCACCACGACGGCGCCTATGGGTGGGCAGAGCGCCGCCGCATTGAAACCCACCCAAGAACCGGAGCGGCCCAGATCGTTGAGGTGCGCGAGCGCGTCCAGGAGATCATTGTGCATCGCCCGGTCGAGGCTGCGCCAGTACCGCTGCAACCGATTGCTCCGCTCTTTGCGGAAATCCCGGAAGATGAATTGCTGAGCTATGGTGTGCCTGTGGACTGGCTCGCCGATGTTAAGGCGGCAACGGAGGACACACTTCTCGATCTGGCCGATCATCTTCCGCGCGAGGCGGCGGAAGCGCTACTTGAGCTTGCTGTTGGCGAAAGGCCTCCAGTTCCCGCGATTACTGCGCCGGAACTCACAAGTCCGTTCGAGCACCCGGATGCGCAACGCCGCTTCCGTGTGATGGAAGACGTGGAAGAACTCAAACGCGCCCTCGATTTTCCGTGGGATCAGTGGACGGTGTTTCTGCACCCATCGCAGCGGCAGGTGGTGGAGCAAAAATTCAGCGGTCCTGCCCGAGTTTCCGGTTCAGCAGGAACCGGCAAGACAGTCGTAGCGCTTCACCGCGCGGCGAACATCCTCAAGCGCGAGCCTCAGGCGAAGCTGCTGCTGACAACATTTTCGCTGCCGCTTTCAAACGCCCTTGAAGGAAAGCTGCGCATTCTGGCTGGGGACGATAAGGGCGTTGTTCCGCGCGTGACTATTCTTCCGTTCAAAGGCGTGGCCAGTGATCTGTTCACGCTGGCGTATGGCCATCATCCCAAAGCAGCAACGGATGACCAGGTCCGGGGCGCTCTGAAATCCGCCGCAGAGGAATTCAAGCTGACAGAATTCAGCCTGCGGTTTCTTGCATCCGAGTGGCTGAATGTCGTCGATGCCTGGCAGCTCATGGATTTACAGGCTTATCAAGATGTTCCCCGTCTTGGCCGCAAGAATAGATTGGGCGTGAAACAACGCGAACGGCTCTGGCCAGTGTTCGTGCGCGCCAGGGCGCTACTCGAAGTTCAAGGCGTTCTGAGTTGGCCAATGATTTTTGGGAAAGTGTCGGCGTACTTCGGCGCACGCGCCGACAAGCCCTTTACCCATGCCGTCGTTGATGAAGCGCAGGACCTTGGCGTTCCGGATCTGAGAATGCTGGCGGCCATCACGCCAGACGGAGCTGATGCGTTGTTCTTTGCAGGCGACCTTGGGCAGCGGATTTTTCAAGAGCCGTTTTCGTGGAAGACGCTGGGCGTTGATATAAGGGGGCGCTCGCGCAACCTCAAGGTCAACTACCGCACCTCCCACCAAATCCGCCAGGCCGCAGACCGGCTCTTGCCTAAGATTGTCCAGGACGTGGATGGAAACGAGCAGGATCGCAGGGGGACCGTTTCCGTTTTCAATGGCCCCGAGCCAGAGGCGCTTACGTTCAGAGATGCGGACGCCGAAGTGCAAGGCATAGCGAGATGGATAACGCATGCCGTGGCAGATGGAATTGCGCCATCTGAAATTGGTCTGTTCGTCCGATCGAAGAATGAGCTTTTCAGGGCGCGTTCAGCCGTAAAGGCAGCAGGGCACACGCAGCTCGAACTCTCCGAACGCCTTGAAGACCCGCAAGGGCGCATTGCGATCGGTACAATGCACCTTGCCAAGGGCCTTGAGTATAAGGCGATTGCAGTAATGGCGTGCGACGATGACGTTCTGCCCCGTCAGGAGCGCATTGAGACGGTGGCCGACGAATCCGAACTCGACGAAGTCTACGAGACCGAACGCCACCTATTTTATGTGGCATGCACCCGCGCACGGGACCGGCTTGTTGTGTCCGGTGTGGAACCGGCGTCGGAATTCTTCGCCGATTTGATCTCATGAGCAGGGCGGGGAGATAAAATGCGTATAGCGAGACTAAAAATCGAAGGCTTCAGAGGTGTCAATTCCGCAGATATTTCATTTGGCCACCATACCGTTTTAGTTGGTCCGAACAACTGCGGGAAGACCACGATCATTGAAGCGCTTGCGCTTCTCTTCGGGCGCGACCGGCTTGTACGCCATCTCACTGAGCATGATTTCTTCGGCAGCACTCCCAATGCAACCACCCGCATCCTGACCATCGCGACCGTGACGGGCTTTCCCCATCACGATCCGCAGCACAACTCAGGCTGGTTCGGACTGGATCGCGGCGTCGAGAAATGGCTCGATCCGAACACAAAAACACTTCGCGCTGCCCCCGATGCACAGCATACGGATCTTGCCGTCCAGATCGGGTTCGCCGCGCGATTTGATCACGATGAACTCGAAGCCGAGACCGTTCGGTTCTTCGTGGACGATGAAGACACTCTTGGCGATCCTTTCGCCGGCGACGCCCACCTCAAGCTCATCTACACCAAAACCTTGCAGGAGCTGGGCTTCTTTCTAGTCCCCGCATCAAGAACATGGGACCGCTGGATTTCATTTTCATCGGAACTTTTCCGGCGCGTGGTCGCCACGCGTGGGGGCATGCCCGCACAGGCCGTGCGCACCGAACGCCAGCGCCTCTGGAACCCGCCAGAGGCCGAGCGGCTGGAAAATCAGGCGGGTCTCACCGAGATCGTGAATTCTGCGAACGAGGAACTGCGCCAGCTCCTCCCGACCGCCCCTCAGCTTAAGCTCCGTCTGACCGGAACCGACAGTGACAGCGTGCTGGAAACTGTCATCCCGCATTTCACGCAAGGGACCGGGCCGACACTTCCGGCGATGCGTCAGGGAACCGGTCTTGTCTCCCTACAAAGCCTTCTCCTTCTAATGCAGTTTGGCAAGGCTCGTGCCGAAACCGGTAAATCATTTGTGCTGGCCGTCGAAGAACCCGAGTTGCACATTCAACCCTCGCAGCAAAAGCGCCTTGTCAACCGCCTCAATGCACTGTGTGATCAGACGATTGTCACCACGCACTCCCCCATCGTGGCAGCGATGTTTTCGCCACCTGACACGCTCTTCATTGAAAAAAGCAACGGGATTCTCACCGCTAAACCCCTCATGGAAACGGTGCCGGCGGCTCCAACCAACCACCAGCAGCACCTTCTATATGCATGGCGCGAAAAGCTGGTGGCGGCACTTATGCATCAGTTTGTCCTCATCCCCGAAGGGATCTCGGACGTGGCGTGGCTGGAAGCACTCCAGACTGCCCTCGAATTGCAGCAGGGATGGGATGGTCCGCAAACGGGTCAATCCCGGTTTTCAACCTTTGGTGGCATTGTTCCCACCATCGATGCCAAGGTTGCCGACACCTTCGCGCTCATCAACAAGGTCCATGCGCGGCCCTGTATCCTCCTTGATGGCGATGCGGACGGGCGCAGCTATTTTGATGCCGTGCGAGCCAGCGCGCCGCCACCCAAGTCCGTTGTGTTCTGGCCGCAGGGTTGGGCTATGGAGCATATCGTTTCGTGGATTGCGGGTGCAGACGAGGTGAACGCGCTCGCCGCGCTCGCCAGTACGCTCGGCCAGCAGCTTGCGACGACCGATGAACTGACTGCTCTCCTTCTCGCTCGAAAATCCTACTCACCCACGCACGAGTCCACCGCTGTCACCCTGATGGGCAACCCGACCTGCCGCGCTCGCGCTGCACAACTGCTTGGCGCACTGTGTGATGTCCTTCGAGACCCGGCCAATACCAACACCGCTCAGTTTGCGCGTCTAGCACAAGACTCGACCGACGCAATGCATGTGTTTAGGTTTGTGCCGTGACGCTGGATTTCTTTGAAGGCGCAGCCGGTACAGGCAAGACGTATAATCTCGTGGGGCGTGCAGGCGAACTAGTCACGGATGGCGTGCTTGGCGAAGACCAACGCGTGCTGGCCCTAACCTTCATGAACGGCGCGCGCCGACGCCTTGAAACGCGCCTTGGCCAGAACATTCTGTTCCGAAGGCGTTTTGAATGCCAGACTTTCGATGTGTTCGCCCGTGTTGTATCGGCACGGCGCAGGAGTCTTCTTTCCGTCAACGCTCAAATACTGGAGCAGGCCGTCAGCCTGAATGAATTCGACGGACCGTGTTTTCTAGCCGCCGCGCTTCTGCAAATTCCATCTGTGTCGCAATGGGTCGCAGCCAGCTTTCCTCTCGTTCTTGTCGACGAGGCGCAGGACCTTGATGATCACCGACTACGCGTCCTTCAGGGACTTTCTACTTCTTGCCGGATCGTAGCGGCGGCGGACGCCTTCCAGTGCCTTTTCGACGGGCAGGATACCGCCGGCGTAGTGGGTTGGCTCGAAGGAGCCGGTCAGACTCACCGCCTCACGCAGCCCATGCGCACCTCGCAGCAGGGTTTGCTGGCCGCCGCCGGCGCCGTCCGGGACAGGCGCGACATCAAAACCGTTTTGACGCAAAAGACATTTAAGAACAGATCAATATGGAACGGTCAGGGATTCCGTCTTCTTGAAATACCTGCTAAACAGCAGCTCATTGCATGGGCTGTTTCCAATGAAATGTCCCAGCGGACTGGACAGACGGTGATCCTGACGCCGGATGCGAAGAGCAACGTATTGCGCACCGCGCTCGATACCGTTCAGACCAAACAGTGGCCGCGCAAGAACGGACAGACCTTTGGGCCGTATCCCTTCGAATGGGAAATACAGGACGCCGATGTCGCTGATGCTCTGCTTACAGGTCTTCAATTGCCGATGGCATCGAACTACACGGAAATCTGCGCCGCGCTCGCGCCCATCGCAGCCCATGCGTCCGTTGCCCATGCCATCAGCCGGATGGATAAACTCCGTAGGGTGTGCGGACAGAACGACTTTACATCCGCGCAGGTAACGGAGTTTGTCCGGGAGGCAGTCCGAAACCAATCCCGCCTCGGATTCCGGCAACACCGGCGCAACCTAGCAATGACGATTCAGCGCGCCAAGAACCGTGAGTTTCAGAACGTCATTGTTCTCTGGCCACATTCGGCCACGGGCAGCCCCGAACATCTTCGACGGCTGCTCTACAATGCCATCACGCGCGCGGTCAGCCATTGCAGCGTCATTGTCCTGGGACAGGGACGATTGAATGCGCCTCCCTTTGCTCCTAGTTAAGGGGCTTAAGCGGACGTCAGCTCTCGACAGATGCACGTGTGCAAATGTGTGCCTATTGCAGATGATGCGCCTCGTGCTCACCGTTCCTGCCTTCGGCTTTTGTTCTCAATCTCAACGCTGAACCTAGTCGGGTGCGCCGCCCAGTCAACGGCCAACACGGGGGATAGCGGGCTATCCCCCGTGTTGGCCGTACCCCTCCGTTACACTCCAGGTAACCAGGCCGCTTTAGCCCCGGCCTTTTCCGTTCGCGTATTGAGAACCCAAGCCGAAAGGAGCCGGACATGACCACTTCAGACGCAACAAAACCCGACATCTACACACGCATCACCAATTAAATCATCGCGAGCTCAGAGTGCGGCGTGAAACCCTGGACAGGGAGCCGCAAGTCTATGTCGTGCCGCCCAAGCAACATCCCCTCGCTAACGAAGACAGTGTTGGTTGGAATGCACTGAAAGACGCGCATTTCATCGTCAGCCGCGATGCAGCCGGCCCGGAGATTCATGATTTTGTTGTCCGTCGGCTGGCCGACCTTGGGCGCATTCCCTCCGTTGAGCGCTACGGCGTCTGTCGTGAAACCTTGATGCATTTGGCTGCGCATGGCTTTGGCATCAGTCTCGTCGACGAAGCGGCGACTACTACAAGCTGCCCGGTATCATCTTCCGGCCGCTCGCGACGCCAGAGGATGTGTTGCCCTAAAACGCGGTCTGGTTACCGGGCAATGACAATCCGGCGCTGCAGCGCTTCCTCAGCCTGGCCCGTTGTTGTCGACGGTGCGGTCGGTGCCGTATTCACCGAATTGCGATTCTTGACGTTCCGCACCTTTGCGAAGGCGCGATCGCTGGCGATGAAGCGCGCCAGCATTGGTGCAATGAGCTTGGCGGGCTCATTGACCGGTTGTCCGGTCTCATGTGCGAGCGCCTCGGCATAGGCGACGAGGTCGCGATGCACGGCGGCTGGAAGCTCGATGGTGAGCTTCACCGGCTTGTCGTCGGCGAGTGCGCCCAGTTTCAACTTGGCCATCTGTTGCTCCTCAGCCTTGATAGGGTTCGAGCACCAGATCGCGGGTGACGATCACGCGAACCGGAAATCCTGGCCGGATGGTCAGCGTCGGCTGAATCGAGAGCTGGCGGCGGACAATCTGCTGGCCGGCGTCGTTGATCGTGTCCTGCGCGCCGCTGCGAATGGCGCTGACCAGGCGATTGCTGTCATCGGTGGCCAGTTCCGCGCCGACGCCGAGCAGGGTGGAGAGCGCGGCCGCCTTGGCGAGATCCCGCCAATGATAGTCGACGCCGTCTTCAAGCCCGGCATAGCCTTGGCGATCCGCGCCCGGCTGGCGCTCGAGAACGATGGATTTGCCGTTTGGAAAAATCAGCCGGTTCCAGACCAGCAGCACCCGCCGCTGGCCAAAGCCGACGCCATTGTCGTACTCGCCGATCAGCCGCGTTCCCTGCGGAATGAGCAGCAACCGCCCCGTGGGACTGTCATAGACATTTTCTGTCACTTGCGCGGTGACCTGACCCGGCAGGTCCGAGCGGATGCCGGTAATGAGCGCCGCCGGAATGACGGCGCCCGCCTGCACGACATAGGGCGACGGCGGCGCGGCGATTCGATCAGACGCCACGGTGCGGCGATCTGCCGGCGCGTTGATGAAAGCGAGCTGGCGATCCTGCGCGGTTGGTGCCGCCGGTTGTGGCGCAAACCCGAGAGTGCCCAGATTGGGAATAGCGTCAGGCGTGGTAGCTGGCATTGCAGATGGAGCCGATGCACTGGTTCGTGTCTCGGTGCTGGCGAATAGCTTGCTGACGCGAGCTGCGTCGAGTTCCTGAAGCCGGTGCTGTTCCTCGGTGCTGACACTGGGGATGGTTTGTGGCCCGGCTGTGGGAACTGGCTGGCCGCGTTCCTGCGCGCTGATGATCGGCCGCCCGAGATCGCCCGGCAGCGGCGGCCCAAGCAACGGCACACCGGAATAATCTCGCGGCAGCCGCTGCAAGCCGTCCGCCGGAGTGCGGTTCCCGGTGCTGAACTGCTCAGTGGGAGCGGGGTTATCACCGCGCCCCTGCAAAGCGAAGATCAGCGCGCCGCCAACCCCGGCGCTGGCGATGACGCCGAGACCCGCCAGCACCTTGCGCGACAGACGGGTGATGCGTGGTGGCTCGGCCCGGAGCCGCATATTGGTACCTGCATTTTCAGGTCGGGCTTCGCTCGTGTTGTTAGGCCCGCTGCCTGTCAGCGGCATTTCATCCGTAGTCTGATCGTCGTTCACGACGCCGGCCTCCCATCAGCACGCACGATGCGAACATGGTTCTGGCTGTGATCAGAGCCAAAGCGTAGTTCGGCGGCGGCAAACAGCCGGTCGACGGTGATGTAATTGCCGCGCACCCGGTAGTTCACCAGTTCGGATGTGCCGCCTTCCGGTCCGGTCACGAATAGCGGCGGCATCTCGCCCTGGCCGATGCCGCGCGGAAACTCGATGAATACCTGGCGTCCATCGTCGAAGGCGCGCAGCGGCCGCCAGGGCGGAGTGTCTCCCTCGATCACATAGCGAAAGTTCAACGCGGACACATCGACGCCGCTCGCGACCGGGGCCGCGGCTTGGGCGTCGGCGTTCTGGCGGCGCAGCGCGATGAGCTGGTCCTGCGGATATTGCCAGGAGACGGACGCCATATAGGTGGAGGCCGTCGCGCGCAGCTCCATGTGATAGGTGCGGCGGTCGGTGTTGATGACGAGATTGGTGGCGAGGTCCGCTCGCGCCGGTTTCACCAGAATGTGGATCTGGCGTGTGGCGCCAAGCCCGCTCTCGGTATCGCCGATAATCCAGCGCACCGTGTCGCCAGCGGCCACCGGCCCGAAGCCTACGAGTTGCTCGCCGGGCTGAAGCGCGATGTCGGTGATTTGCCCCGGCGCGGTATAGACCTGATACAGCGCGCCGGAAGAAAACGGATAAACCTGCACGGCGTTGATGAAGCCGTCGCGCACCGGCTGCACACGCGCAGCGGCATTGGCCTGATTGACGCGCGCGGCCGGGTCGCGCGGTTCCGGGGGTTGGGAAGACGGCGTCACCGGTTTCAACTGCCCGGGCAACGGCAGCGGCTGCGGGATTTCCACGATCTGTACCGGCTTTGGTGGCTCAGCTTGCAGAACGGCGGGTTGCGGATCGTCATAGCTGATCTGCGGCGGCTTGCTGGTGGCGCAGGCGGATAATGCGAGGGCGGAAACCAATAGAGCCGGTAGTGCGGCTTTCCTGATACATGGACGGTGTGCGGTCATTGGCTCATCTCCTTCGACCAGTTGATGGCGTTGACGAAGACGCCGAGGGGGTTCTTGCGCAGACGCTCCGCGTCACGCGGCTGCTGGATGGTGATGGTCAGAATGGCGGTCCAGCGCTCGGTCCCTGCGATCTGGCCGTTCTCGTAGCGGCGTTCGATCCAGGCGACGCGGAAGCTATCGGGCGACGCGCGGATGACGCTCGACACCTCGACGGCGAGCTGCACCTTGCCAACCTTGGTGAAGGGATCGTTGGCGCGTGCTAAGTCGTTGAGCGCCAGCGCGCCGCGATCAGACGTGAAGTCGTAGGCGCGCAGCCAGTTCTGCCGCACGATGATCGGATCGGCAGGAATCGCGCGGACCTGCTCAATGAATCGGGCCAGATGCCAGGCGACCTGCGGATCGGTCGGGCGATAATCGGCCTCTGCCGGTGCAATGGCCTGCGCCTCGCCGAGGCGGTCGACCTGCACCACCCACGGCACGATCGTGCCACGCGCCGACTGCCAGACCAGGCCGGTTGCCAGACCTGCAGACAGGAGCAGCGAGCCGAAAGCCATCAGCCGCCAGTTCTTCGCCTGCACGCGGGCCGAGCCGATGCGTTCGTCCCAGACCTGAGCGGCCTTCTGATAGGGGGTCTCAGGTTCGGGTGTCTTGCTGTAGCGGACGGAGTGTCGTTTGAACATTAGCGGTCACTTTCGGAAAGATCGACGGAAGCCCCGCCGCTGTGGCTGTCGCCGGAGCGCACAGCATGGGCGGCGGCGGTTGCGCCATGGTTGAGGGCCTGGGTGCGTTTCATGGCTCTTGCCCAGGCAGGCGGAGCGGATGCGGTTGAGCCAGTAGATGCGCCGTCACTGGCCGTGTTGCCGGTGATGGCGCCACCCGTCGCCTCGACGGCGCTTCTGGCGCCGCCGCGATAGCTGTCCCGCATGGCTTCAGCGGCCCGCTTCAGGGGCTGGGTGGCGGCGCTCGCGCCAGCCTTGGCGACACCGCCGAGACCAGCGGCGACACCAGACGGACCACTTTCACCGGCTGATGCAAGACGATAAGAAGCAGCGGCACCACCTGCCAGCGTAGCGCCACCGCGCGCCGCACCGGTTAACGCTCCGCCCGCAGCGCTTGCCGCCATTCCCGTCCCGGCAACACCTGCGGCAACAACGCCGCCAGCGGCAAGGCTGGTTCCAACGGCGGCGCCAGCGCCGAGTTGCGGCCCGCCGGAGATCAGACCATTGGCGATGCCGGGACCGAAGATGCCAAGGCCGAGCATCGCCAACGCCGCCAGCACGATCGCCATGGCGTCCTCGATGGTTGGCTGATTGCCGCCGAAGCCTTGCGTGAACCCGGCGAAGAGCGTCGAGCCGATGCCGATGATGACGGCCAGCACCAATATCTTGACGCCCGATGCGACGACATTGCCGAGCACGCGCTCGGCGAGGAAGGCGGTCTTGCCGAACAGGCCGAAGGGGATAAGCACGAAGCCGGCGAGCGTGGTCAGCTTGAACTCGATCAGGGTGATGAACAGCTGGATGGCAAGGATGAAAAAGGCCAGTAGCACCAGCACCCAGGCAAAAAGCAGAACCATGATCTGCAGGAAATTCTCGAAGAACCCGACATAGCCCATGAGACCGGATAGGGCGTCGAGGATAGGACCTCCCGCATCGAAGCCGACCTGGGCGACGCGTCCCGGGCGCAGCAGATCGGCCGCACTGAATCCGGTGCCGCTCGCCTTCAATCCAAGCCCCGCAAAGCTTTCGAAGACGATGCGGGCGAGCGAGTTCCAGTTACCGATGATGTAGGCGAAGACGCCGACGAACAGCGTCTTCTTCACGAGGCGCGCAAGAATGTCGTCACCGCCATCCCAGGACCAGAACAGGGCGGCGAGCGTCACATCGATGACGATCAGCGTGGTTGCGAGAAAGGCGACTTCGCCGCCGAGCAGGCCGAACCCGGAATCGATATAGCGGGTGAAGACTTCCAGGAAACGATCGATGACGCCCGTGCCGCCCACGATGCTATTCGCTTTCCGGGGTAACGGCGGCTGGCGCGATGAAGCGGCGGCGGTTCTCGGCCCAGGCGTGAAGGCAGGCCGCATCGCGAATGCCCGCTTCGCCAAGTAACTGGCAGCGCACGAGTTCGCCGCGCAGTGAATCTGCCGCCAGGTTCGGAGCAGTTGATTGCGGCGAAGGCTCATACTCCTCCCGGCCTAACTCGAAGGCCGTTGCAAGGATCGCTATTGCCACAAAAGCCACTGCGCCGAGACGAGCCAGCATCTTCATGTCCATGGCCCGCCTCAATTCTGGAACATCCTTGCATTGCCCGGCTGATAACCCGTGCCCGGCGCCAGGAAGCGGCGGCGCTGCTCGCGGGCCTGTTCCTGGGCCGCCGCGTGCTGTGCGGCTTCCAGATTTTGTGCCCGCCCCTGGGCTGCAGCGACGGCGGTGAGATCGGCGAGTTGCTGGGCCTGCAAGGCAAGCAACTGGTTACCAGCCTGGGCCGCCTGAAGCGCTCCCGCCGCCGACTGGCTGGAACTGAGGAGCGCCGACATCTCGGTGCGGTTGGTGTCTAAGTTGCCGACGACGCCCGCCTGCACACGCATGGCGTCCTGCAGCCCGGCCACGGTGGTCTGCCAGCGCTGCTGCGCGCCATTGATCAATGTCTGATCGGTAGCAGCCATCGACGCCGGGCCATAGGCCGTCGCGAACGCCTGATCGATCTGCTGCACATCGAAGGCAATCATCTGCGCCTGAGAAAGCAGCTGCTGGGTGCGCTGAACCGACTGCTGAAGCAGCGAGAACGAGGAGTATGGCAGGCTCGTGAGGTTGCGCGCCTGGTTGATCAGCGATTGCGCTTCGTTCTGCAGCGAGGTGATCTGATTGTTGATCTGCTGCAAAGCGCGGGCGGCCTGCAGCACGTTTTGCACATGGTTCGTCGGATCGTAGACAATGATCGCCTGCACTGGCGTGGCAACGAAAAGCGCGGCCGTCAGCGGCAGACAAAGGGAAGCGGCGAGCAGCGCGCTGTGCAAGTTGTAACCAAGGGCATTCATGATGGCGCCTCCATATTGGTCAGATGCGGGATGAGGTCTGCGGCCCAGCCAACGCCGCGTTCGCGCAGCCAGGCTTCGGCGAAGCCGCTGTGCCCATATTCAGTGAGTATCCGTTCGATGGCGGCGTGATCGGATTTCGAGGAAGCGGCGGTGAACGCCAGCGCCACCTCGCCAAGGCCCAGTTCGAACAGGCGGTTGCCGCGCCGCGACTGGCAGTAGTAATCGCGCTTCGGCGTGGCCCGGCTCAGGATTTCGATCTGGCGATCATTGAGACCGAAGCGGCGATAGATGGCGCTGATTTGCGGCTCGATCGCGCGCTCGTTCGGCAGGAACAATCGTGTCGGGCAGCTTTCGATAATAGCCGGTGCGATGGCGCTGGCATCGATATCGGAGAGCGATTGAGTGGCAAAGGCGACGCTGGCGTTCTTGTTGCGCAGAGTCTTCAGCCATTCGCGCAGCTGTCCGGCAAACCCCGCATCGTCGAGCGCGAGCCAGCCTTCATCGATGATCAGCAACGCCGGGCGGCCATCGAGCTGGCCATCGATGCGATGAAACAGATAGGCGAGCACGGCGGGCGCCGCACCCGTGCCGATCAGGCCTTCGGTCTCGAACGCCTGGACCGAGGCTTCCCCCAATCGCTCGCTTTCGGCATCGAGCAAGCGGCCATAGGCACCGCCGATGCAATAGGGCTGCAACGCGCGCTTCAGGTTCTGCGATTGCAGCAACACCGACAGGCCGGTCAGCGTCCGCTCGGTGACAGGAGTGGACGCCAATGAGGACAGCGCTGACCACAGATGCTCCTTCACCTCGGGCGTGACGGCGATCTTCTCGCGGGTAAGGATCGCCGCGATCCATTCGGCCGCCCAACCCCGTTCGGCTGCATCATGGATGCGGGCGAGCGGCTGTAGCGCCACCGGATCGGACGTGTCGTCCGACAGCGCGCCGCCAAGGTCATGCCAGTCGCCATGCATGGCCAGCGCCGCCGCGCGGATCGAGCCGCCGAAGTCGAACGCGAATATCTGCGAGCCGGCATAGCGCCGGAATTGCAAGGCCATCAGCGCCAGCAGCACCGACTTGCCCGCACCCGTCGGGCCAACCACCAGGGTGTGTCCGACATCGCCAACATGCAGCGAGAAGCGAAACGGGGTCGATCCTTCGGTCCGGGCGATGAACAGCGGCGGCGCGTCGAAATGTTCGTCCCTGGCCGGACCGGCCCAGACCGCCGAGAGCGGGATCATATGGGCGAGGTTCAGCGTCGAGAGCGGCGGCTGGCGGACATTGGCGTAGACATGGCCGGGCAGCGATCCGAGCCAGGCTTCGACCGCATTGACCGTCTCGTTGATGCAGGTGAAGTCGCGGCCCTGGATCACCTTCTCGACGAGGCGCAGCTTCTCACCGGCGATGCCTGGGTTCTCGTCCCAGACCGTGACGGTCGCGGTCACATAGGCCTGGCCGGTCAGATCGGAACCCAGTTCCTGAAGCGCCGCATCGGCGTCCATCGCCTTGTTGTGGGCGTCACTGTCGAGAAGAACCGAGGCCTCATTGGTCATCACCTCCTTGAGGATGGCGGCGATCGACTTGCGCTTGGCGAACCATTGCCGCCGGATCTTCGTCAGCAGTTTCGTTGCGTCGGTCTTGTCGAGCATCACTGCCCGCGTCGCCCAGCGATAGGGAAAGGCGAGCCGGTTCAGCTCGTCGAGAATGCCGGGCGTGGTCGCGCTCGGGAAACCGATGATGGTGAGGACGCGCAGATGCGCGTTGCCGAGGCGCGGCTCAAAGCCGCCGGTCAGCGGCTGATCGGCCAGCAGCGCATCAAGGTGCATCGGCACTTCGGGCACGCGGACGCGGTGGCGTTTGGTCGAGATGGTGGCGTGCAGATAAGTCAGCGTCCCGGCGTCATCAAGCCAGGCGCTCTCTGGCATGAAGCCCTCGATCA
>JBEBFX010000236.1:0-3923 GCA_040081735.1 Alphaproteobacteria bacterium
CATCACAGGCCAGCAAAATGACAGCCTGCTGGACGGTGGCGCAGGCGATGAGATTGACTACATATCCGCTGCGCTGGTCATTGGCGGCTCGAACGCCACGGCGACGGCAACACAGGCCTCGATTAACATGTCAACCGGCGTTGCCACATTCGCCGGGGGACAGGGGACGACGCTGGCGGACGCGCTGGCCGATATCACGGCGCGCTTCACCGCCGCGACGGATAGCGCGGGGGAGTTTGCGCTGTTCCGGGTGAACAATACCGGCAATTTCCATCTGCTGATCTCGGACGGGACCGGTGGTGTTACGGCAAGCGACGTTATCACACAGCTTTCCGGGGTAACCACGATCGGCGTTATCGATCTGACATCCGGCGACCTGACGATCCTGAGCTGATCCGTACATGGTCTGGCGCGCCGGTTCGGGAACAGATAAGATTGACGCCGTGCAAGAGCCTTGCCGGGCGGGACCGGGCGGCACTGATGGGGAGGATGTGGTTTGTTCAAACGGGTGTTGATCGCTAACCGGGGCGAGATCGCAATTCGAATCGCGCGCGCGGCCGCCGGATTGCGCATGGAGAGCGTTAGCGTTTATTCCCCAGCCGATGCGCTGGGTCTGCACACAAGGGTGTCGAGCCAGAGCCGCCCTATCGGCGATCCGGGCGGTGATCCCGTCGCGGCCTATCTCGACATAGAGGCGCTGATCGCCGCCGCCGTCGCAAGCGGGTGTGACTGCGTGCATCCCGGTTATGGTTTCCTCTCGGAAAATGCCGCATTCGCGCGGCGCTGTCTGGCCGAAGGTCTGGTGTTCATCGGACCCAGACCAGAAGCGCTTAAACTGTTTGGCGACAAGGTCAAGGCGCGTGAACTTGCGGCGTCACTGGGTGTTCGGACGGTGCCCGGAAGCGATGGAGCGCTGGATTCTGCGGAGGCTGCAACGAAAGCCGCCGATGGGCTTGGCTATCCGGTGATGTTGAAGGCCTCGGCCGGGGGCGGCGGCAGGGGCATGCGGCTGGTGAATGAGGCCTCCGGGATGGCGGCGGCCTTCGATAGATGCCGCAGCGAGGCCGAAGCCGCATTCGGAAACGGCGCCCTGTTCCTGGAGAAGGCGGTGCAGCGGCCGCGCCACATTGAGGTGCAGGTTCTGGCCGATATGGACGGCGGCATCGTCCACCTGTGGGAGCGAGACTGTTCCGTTCAGTTGCGCAATCAGAAGGTGATCGAGATTGCACCGGCGGCGGGGCTGGAACCGGGCCTGCGGTCGCGCATCCTGGCGGACGCCCTGCGTCTGGCGAAGGCCGGGAACTATTTGAATGCCGGGACGATGGAATTCCTCGTGACCCCTGAAACCGGCGCGCACTATTTCATCGAATGCAACCCGCGCATCCAGGTGGAGCACACCGTGACCGAGGAAGTCACCGGCGTTGATCTGGTGGAGACCCAGTTCCGGATCGCGGCAGGCGCGACACTGGCCAGCCTTGGACTGGCCACCCCGCCGCCGGCCCGGGGATACGCCGTCCAGGCGCGGGTCACGGCAGTTGGGGATCCGATGTTCGCCAAGGTAATCGGCCGCTCGAATTCCAGCGGGACGCTGGCCTCGGCTGTGGAACGCACGCGCCGCGCGCTGTCGGAGTTTCACATTGCAGGGCTGCCGGCCAATCTGGGGCAATTACTGGCGATTTTGGACGAGCCGTCCGTTAGCGCGGGCGATGCACGCACCACCCTGCTTTCAGAGCATGAAAAACTGGCGTCGCCGGGCGGCGGTCAGCCGGGCAAGCCAGAAGGCGCGCTGGCCCTGTTAATCCAGCAATCGTCAGGCGGCCCTGGGCGCGGGCGGCTTTCCCTACCCGCCGTCACGGCGGCGTCCCTGTCCGTACCCGAAGGCCACGAAGGCGTCGAGGCCCCGATGGGCGGAACCGTGCTTGAGGTATCGATGGCCCCAGGCGCGACGGTGGCGGCGGGCGATACGCTGATGGTGATCAGTGCGATGAAAATGGAGACCTCGGTGACGGCGCCCTGCGCTGGCGTGGTGACGGCCCTGGCGGCGGAACCGGGAGCGGCGGTATCGCCGGGCCAGGTTGTTGCCGTCATCGCCCCATCGCAGGACGCCCGGACGCGGGCCGCATTCCAGACCGGCAGCGCCGGCGGCTGGGCCCCGATGATGGCCCAGGTAGCATCCTTGCAGGCGATTGCGCACCGCCGGTTCGCGCCGGGATCAACCGATCCGGGCGTGGTGCGCCAGCGCAGCCGCGCCAAGCTGACATGCCGCGAGCGGATAGATTTGCTGCTCGATCCGGGAAGTTTTCGTGAAGTGGGCAGTCTGGCGGGCTTTGCAAGCTATGACGCTGATGGCGGGGTGGCAGACTTCACGCCGGCCAACCATGTCGGCGGCTGGGGCGCCGTGGCGGGACGGCGCGCAGTGGTCTGCGCCGATGACTTCACGTCGCGGGGCGGACATTCGGACGGCGCCGTCGGGGAAAAGAGCCGGTATCTGGACGAAATTTCCCTGGAGTTCCGCTGCCCCTCCGTGCGGCTGCTGGACGGCTCGTCCGGCGGCGGCAGCGTCGCCACGATGGTGCCCAAGCAGGCGGAAGGCACAAGCGCCGCGCGCGAAAGCTCGGGATCTATCACTGCGGGACGGCCACGGGTGTCCGGCGGCGGCGGGTCGTTCCTGCCCGGGCACCTGGGCAGCAGCATGTATGCCCAGCAGCTTTCGAGCGTGCCGGTGGTAAATGTGTTGCTGGGCAGTGTCGTCGGGATTGGCGCGGCCAAGGCGGTGCTGGGCCACTTCGCGGTGATGGTGCGCGACATCGCCCAGCTGTTCGTTGCGGGGCCGCCGGTCGTGAGCCACGCCATGGGGTACGACGTGACCAAGGAGGACCTCGGCGACTGGCGCATCCACTGCCGCAACGGTTCGGTGGACAATCTGGCGGAGACGGAGCCAGAGGCAGTGGCCATGGTGCAGCGGTTTTTGTCCTACCTGCCCGCCAGTGTCTATGAAGCGCCGCCTGTCGTCGCGGCGGATGATCCGGCGGACCGGCGCGAGGAAGAACTGTTCTCCATCGTGCCGCGCAAGCGTTCGAGCACATTCGACATACGCCGCGCCATCCGGCTGATGGCGGACAAGGGGTCGTTCTTCGAGATCGGGCCGTTGTGGGGAACCGACCAGGTCGTTGGGCTGGCGCGTTTCAAGGGCCATGCGGTTGGCGTCATCGCCTCGGACAGCCGCCACGAGAACGGCGGCGCCCTGACCGCAGACGGCTGCGACAAACTTCGCCGTCACCTGGATCTCTGTGATCTTTTCCACTTGCCCGTGGTCAACCTGGTGGACAATCCGGGCTTTGCCGTGGGCGTCGAGCACGAAATCGCCAGCACGATCCGCAAGGGCGCCGAATGGATGATCGCGTTTGCCCAGGTCAGCGTGCCGATTTTCACTGTTATCATGCGCCGCAGTTTTGGCGTCGCCGGTAACAATTACGCCACGCCGAGGGCTGGCGCCATGGCGCGGGTGGTGTGGCCGGCGGCAGACGCGGGCGGCATTCCCCCCGAGGGCGGCATTGAAGCGGCCTACAAACGCCAGCTGGCCGAGGCCGATGATCCAGCCGCCATGCGCGCCGAAATCGAAGCGCGGATCGAGAGCGTGCGTGGCCCCATGGGGCCGCTGAACCGCTTCCAGATGGAGGAAATGATCGACCCGCGCGACACAAGGTCCTGGATTTGCGACTGGGTGGGCGACGCCGCCCGGATCGCAGGCCAGGCCGGACGGCTGATCCCGCGAGCGCTGGGGTTCAGGCCGTAGAGCAGATTGTTATCGGATTGACTCAGACCCCATTCCAACCTCCCCCTTTCCGGGGCAGGGCTACCGCCTATCAATTTTGTTCGTTTCCTTCTCCCCTTGCGGGAGAAGGCCAGGATGAGGGGTGGGC
>JBEBFX010000237.1:0-3920 GCA_040081735.1 Alphaproteobacteria bacterium
CCCAGCCCCGTCAGCAGATTTTCAATGCGCAGCCACCAGCGTGACGGCGCGGCGGAGCGCGGCACGGTCATCCATCAAATTCTTGAAAAATTTGTGCGCGCCCATCCGGCTCAATTATCACTGGCGGACTGGGCGGCGCTTCAGGAGATAGGCCGCCAGCATTTTGACGCATTGCTGTCACGTCCCGGCGTCCGCGCTTTCTGGAAACCACGGTTTGATGATATCTCCGGCTGGTTTTTGAACTGGGACATGCAGAACCGCCAGAAGGGCGAAACCCCGATTGATCTGGAAGTCAGGGGCGAGCGTGAATTTATGGCCCCTGCGGGGCCATTCCGCATCCGCGCGATCGCCGACAGGATTGACCGTACGCCCTCGGGCCAGCTGGTCATCTATGATTACAAGACCGGCTATAATCCGTCGGACAAGCAGATCAAAGCGGGCTTTGCGCCGCAATTGCCGCTGGAAGGGGCCATTGCCCAGGCGGGCGGGTTTACCGGCATAGCGGCGGCGGAAATCGCGAAACTTGCGCTGCTGCGGATTCGCGGCATTGAACCGCCGGGCGTGGAAGATGAAATCCCCGTTGAGGCCATTGAAAAAAACTGGCGGGGCCTGTGCGAACTGATTGCCAGCTTCGATAATCCGGATACGGCCTATGTGTCGCGCCGCGCGCCGATGTTTGCGCGCGATAACGGCGCCTATGATCATCTGGCGCGGGTAAGGGAATGGTCCGGCGCGCAAGGCGCTGAAGAAGAATGAACACGCCCCGCCCAAACCAGGCGTCACCGGAACAGCGCGACGCCGCCGACCCGGCCGCATGCGTGTGGGTAAGCGCCAATGCCGGCACCGGCAAAACCCATGTTCTGATCGACCGGGTAACACGGCTGCTGCTCGATGGGGCCGATCCCGGGCGCATCCTGTGCGTCACCTTTACCAAGGCGGCGGCGGCGGAAATGGAAGGGCGTCTGTTTCGCAGGCTGGGCGCATGGGCGACGCTAAGTGACGAAGGTTTGCAGCAGCATTTGCAGGCGCTTCAGGCCGGCGCATTTGACGCGGATGCGCTACGCCGGGCGCGTAAATTATTTGCCCGCGCGCTGGAAACGCCCGGCGGCCTGAAAATTCGCACGATCCATGCGTTTTGCGAGAGCCTGTTGCGCAGGTTTCCCCTGGAAGCGGGCGTCGCGCGGCATTTTGAAGTTCTGGATGATCGTACGGCGTTTGAATTGCGCGCTTTGGCGCGGACGAATGTTCTGGCTGACGCGCAAACCGGTGCAGACCCGATGCTGCGCAGCGCACTGGAACAGCTGGTGCGCCTGATTGACGAACCGGTTTTTATCGAACTCACCGACGAGGCGTTACGCCAGCAGCGCCCGCGTGACGAAGCTGGTCTTGATGCGGTCCAGTCGGCCCTGCTACGCTGGTTTGATGTGCAAAGCCTGCAAGGCGATGATGATATTATCGCGGTCTTCGCGCAGGGCCTGCCTGCGGATGATCTGCGCCGCGCGGCGGCCGCCCTGCAATCAGGATCGGCGCCGGATCAGAAACGCGCAGTGCATATCCTGCATTTTCTGAACAGCACGGATGCGACCGGCGGATTTAAGGATTACCGTCAGGTGTTTCTAAACAGGGATGATACGCCATCCGCCGGACGCAACGTCCTTACAAAGGCGGCGCAAAAATCTGATCCAGGCGCCCTTGAAATTCTGTTGCGCGAACAGCAGCGCGTTTATGCGCTGGCGCAAACACTGCGCGCCCGCAAGGTGGCGCTGTCCAGCGCCGCAGCATTGCGCACCGGGGCCGCCGTGCGTAACGCCTATCAGACTGCCAAACGCGCGCGCGCCGCCCTCGATTATGATGATCTGATCAATCACACACTGCGCGTACTGAACAGCGCGGGCGCCGCATGGGTGCATTACAAACTGGACGAGGGGCTGGATCACATTCTGGTGGATGAAGCCCAGGACACCAGCCCGGACCAGTGGGATATCATCCGCCGTTTGACCGATGCTTTTTTTTCGGGCCAGGACGCCCACAGTGAGGCGCGCGCCAGCCAGGGGAAGGGGCCCCGCACCCTGTTTGCGGTTGGCGATGAAAAACAGTCCATCTTCAGCTTTCAGGGCGCAGACCCGGCGTCATTCGCCGCCATGCGCAAGGTGTTTGCAGCGCGCGCGCAGCAGGCGGGCCTGCCCTGGAGGGACATCTCGCTTCAGCAATCGTTTCGTTCAACTGAACAGGTTCTGGAGGCCGTGGACAGTGTGTTCGCCAATCCTGCCGCGCGCGATGGGCTGTCTGCGGATGACGCCATTGTTCATCATATCCAGGGGCGCGTTGGCCAGCCTGGACGTGTGGAAATCTGGCCTCTCATCAATCAGGACGCCACGGACCCGCCTTTGCCCTGGGATGCGCCGGTGGATGCGCCCTCGCGTTCCAGCCCGCGCGCGCAAATGGCGGCGCGGGTGGCGGCCCATATAGCGGGACTGCTGCGGGATAAACCGGTTCTGCCTGCCACCGGATCATTCGTAAAGCCGGACGATATAATCGTACTGGTCCGGACCCGTAATGAATTTTTCGATGAATGCATCCGTCAATTGAAATTACTGAACATTCCCGTTGCCGGCGCGGACAGGATGCAGCTTCTGGATCAGCTGGCGGTGATGGATTTAATGGCTCTGGGGCATTTTGCGCTGATGCCCGAGGATGACCTGACCCTCGCGGCCGTGCTGCGCAGCCCCTTTATCGGCGTCACCGAAGAACAGCTGTTTGAACTGGCGCATGGCCGCAATGGCCCATGTCTGTGGGATGCGTTGCGGGCGCGGCAAGATGGAGGCGCAGTGTTTGAAAATGCTGCGCGCTTTCTGACAGATTTACTGGCGCATGCTGATATGGCGCCGCCGTACGAATTTTTTGCGCGGCTGCTTGGGCCGCTTGGGGGACGAAAAAACTTGCTGGGGCGGCTTGGCGCGGACGCCAACGATCCCATTGATGAATTTCTGGCTCTGGCGCAGCAGTTTGAACGTGCGCATCCCCCCGGCTTGCAGGGATTTCTGCATTGGCTCGGCGCATCGCAAACCCAGATCAAACGCGATCTGGAACAGGGCGCGGGCGCCGTGCGGGTGATGACCGTGCATGGGGCCAAGGGGCTGGAGGCGCCCATCGTCTATCTGCCCGACACCTGTTCCATCCCGGATGGCAAGCTGTCGCCAAAATTAATTCCGGTTGCGGACGAAGACTTTTTTGTGTGGCCGGTGCGCAAAGACCGTGACGATCCAAAAACCGCCGCCATGCGTGAACGCGCCCTGCTGGCGCAAACCCGCGAATATCGCCGTCTGTTGTATGTGGCTATGACGCGGGCCAAAGACTGGCTGTTTATAGGCGGCTATAAAGGCAGGCATGAGCCGCCCGCCGGGTGCTGGTATAATCTGATTAAAACCGCGCTGGAGCCGCTGGCGGAGGCTGTTTCCTTGCCCTGGGGTGAAGAGGGTCTGTGCATGTGCGGCAATCCGGATGAGACGAAGCCGCCGCTGCCGTCTGAACAAACCGCTGCCTCCAGGCCGCTATCAGCGCCTTTGCCGGCGTGGGCGCACCTGTCCGCCCCGGAAGAGCCGCGTCCGCTGCGCCCGTTAGCGCCCTCCAGGCTGGGGGTTGATGACACTGTGGTGCGATCTCCCCGTCATACGGAAAATACGCAAGATCATTTTAAACGCGGGCGTTTGATCCACCAGTTACTGCAATATCTGCCCGATATGGCGGCCCCCAGCCGCGAGGCCGCTGCACGGCGGTATCTTGCGCAGGCGAGTTTCGGGCTTACCGGCCCGGCGATTGAGGAAATCGTTGTCCAGGCCCTGTCGGTACTGGATTTTCCGGAATTTGCAGCTGTCTTTGGCCCAGGCAGCCGCGCCGAAGTGTCTATTGGCGGCCTGGTG
>JBEBFX010000079.1:0-14290 GCA_040081735.1 Alphaproteobacteria bacterium
AAAGAAGGCAATTTAAACCTCTTTCGACTGCCTCTCCCTTCGCACCCCCTCACCTGTCCGTCAGCGCCATGCCCTTGATCTGGGCGAACAGCGTCATGCCGGGATGCAGGCCCAGGGCGTCCCAGCTTTTGCGGGTGATGCTGGAGAGCAGCCGGGTTTCGCCGCCTGTTCCCGCAAGGCCGAGCAGCACCAGCATCTGGCTGGGGCTTGCGGTTTCAGACGACAGGATGCGGGCGGGCAGGATATTCAGCACACTGCTGCCGCTCGGCTGCTGCGTGGCCAGGCTGACATCGCCGGCGCGCACGCGCACGCGGCGCCGGGTTCCGGGCGGCCCCAGCATTCCCGGCACGAAAAACGCCAGGCCATCGATGCGGCATTGGCTCACATCATAGGCCGCATCATAGATTTCCACTATCAGGTCCAGCACGGCGCCTGCTTCCGGCAGGCGGGCCAGCGGCAGCGACAGATCGGTCAGCAGTTCCGTCAGCGGCCCGGCGGCCTGCACCCGCCCGCCCGCCATGAGCACCAGATGATCGGCAAGCCGTTCCACTTCCGCAAGGTCGTGCGAGACATAGATGATGGGAATCGACAGCGCCGCGGGCAGGCTTTCGAGATAGGGCAGAATTTCGTTCCTGCTCTGCCGGTCGAGCGCCGACAACGGCTCATCCATCAGCAGCAGGCGCGGTTGCGACAGCAGCGCGCGGCCAATGGCGATACGTTGGCGTTCGCCGCCCGAAAGGCTGGCCGTCGAACGCGCCAGCAGATCGCGGATACCCATCAGATCGATGATCGGCTCCAGCCCGATGGCATGGGTTTTGGCGCGCTTCAAACCATAGTGCAGATTGCCCAGCACAGTGAGGTGCGAAAACAGGCGCGGCTCCTGAAACACATACCCGGCGGCGCGCTGGTGCGGGGCCAGAAACCGGTCTGCGTCCTGCCACACCGCGCCATCGGCCATCAGATAACCCTCCGCCACCCTTGTCAGCCCCGCCAGGCAACGCAACACCGTGGTCTTGCCGCACCCCGATGGGCCGAACAGGCCGGTCACGCCCCTGGCAGGCGCCGAGAACGCCACATCGAGCGAGAAGCCGCCGAACATGCCTTTGAACCGGGCTTCAACGCCGCTCATGGCCGGGAACTTGCGGTGCGTTTGGCGATCAGCATGGTGAGCAGGATGACGCTAAACGAAAACGCCAGCATCCCCGCTGACAGGGCATGGGCCGCACCCCATTGCATCGTCTCAACATAATCGAAAATGGTGATGGAAAGCACCTTGGTCTCGCCCGGAATATTACCGCCGATCATCAGCACCACGCCAAACTCGCCGACCGTATGGGCAAAGCTCAGGATCGCGCCGGACAGAATGCCGCCGCGCGCCAGCGGCACGGCGACTGAGAAAAATGCATCCAGCGGTGAGGCGCGCAAGGTCGCCGCCGCTTCCAGCGGCCCATCGCCGATCAGTTGAAACGCGTTGCGCACCGGCTGCACCATGAAGGGCAGCGAATAGATCACCGATCCGATCACCAGCCCTTCAAAACTGAACGCCAGGGTGCGCACGCCAAACGCCGTCAGCAGCGGCGCGAAGGGGCCGTTCGGCCCCATCGCCACCAGCAGATAAAACCCCAGCACCGTGGGCGGCAGCACCACCGGCAGCGCCACCAGCGCCGCCACCGGCTCAACCCACGGGCTTGCGGACCGCGCCAGCCACCAGCCCAGCGGCACGCCCAGCGCCACAAGGATGAGCGTGGTCAGCGCCGCAAGCTGCAGGGTAAGCCAGATCGCCTGCCACATGTCCTGTTATTTCGTTCCGTTATTTTGCAGGCGTTAGTGTGTAGCCATGCTTCTCGATGATGTTAATGGCTTGCGGGCTTTTCAGATAGGCCAGAAATTCAACAGCAAATCTGTTCTGTTCCCCGGCCTTGAGCAGCACTGCGTCCTGCAGTATGGGAGCATGCAGATTTTCGGGCACGCGCCAGTACGATCCGCCGGGCGTTTCCAGCACCTGGGATAGCGCCACAAAGCCAAGCTCCGCATTGCCGCTGGCGGCAAACTGATAGGTCTGGATGATGTTTTCACCCTGCACGATTTTTGGGGATATACTGGCATGAACGCCCAGCGCCTTCATCACTTCGACGGCTGCGGCCCCATAAGGCGCTGTGGCCGGATTGGCGATGGCCAGATGTGTGAAATTGCCGTTTCGCAGGACCGCCCCTTCGGCGTCGACAAGGTCTGCATTCGCGCTCCATAAAGCCAGTTTTCCGATGGCGTACGTAAAGCGTGAACCAGCGACGCCCCAGCCCTCGTCTTCGGCTTTTTTGGCGCGCGCCGCATCGGCTGACAGCAGAATGTCAAACGGCGCGCCCTGGGTGATCTGGGTATAAAGCTGCCCCGTGGAGCCAAAGCTCAGACTGACGGTCTTGCCGGTTTCCGCCTGAAATTTTTCGGCGATTTCCTGCGCCGTCGCGGTGAAATTCGCGGCCACCGCCACATTTACCTCCGCTGCCTGCACTCTGGCGGGCATGAGCGTGACAAGGCCAAACAGCACGGCGGTAAACTTCAAACGCCATGGCGCCATCATGACGGATAACCCGGACGCCGCTTTCGCGCGGCCATTGCCCCTGAAAGACATCCATTTATTCATATGCAGCATCATAAATTCTCCAGGATTAACGGGCGGATCAGAACGAGACCTGCGAGCGCAATGCCAACGCCTGGTCTTTCTGGCTGATGTCCGGGAACGGCGGGGTGGTTCCCTGCGCCAGGCGGTCAATGTCGATCAGCAGATAGTTGAGCGAGAAACGTAGCGCATTATTCGGATACCAGTTTGCGCCGAAGGTCCAGATATCCTGCTCGCCGCCCCGGATGCCGCCATTGGCGGTCGAGCGGCTGGTCTGCTCGTTGAGATCAAGAACAGAGTACCGCGCCGCCACTTCCCACACGCCCCAGCCGCTGTCCGCCAGGCCGGTGAAGGGCGCGGCAACCTTCGGGGCGCGAAAGGCGGCGCGGGCCGGATCATAGCGGCGGTTTTCGCCGGTCAGCAACCAGCTTGTCTGGGCGTACCAGCCGCTGAATTCGGGATCGCTCCCGGCCAGCCCGGCGCCGCGGCGATCCGCGCTGAAATGAAAATAGCCGCCTTCGGCGTAAAGATTTTTCCACTGCGCCGCGCCGTCCAGCCCCCACTGGGTCACAGTGTCCGCGATAATGGCGCCGGTTGAAATGAGGGATGCGCTGGCGCCATTTGCCCCGGTATTGTCTACCCGCAATTCGGGCGGATTGGAGAATATTGTAGCGGCGGGAATGTCGCTTGATCCCGCATTTGAGTCGGCGGGCTCAAAAATGTGCGACACATTGCCGCCCAGCACGATGTTGGCGTTGGCGGCGGGGTTGGTGTAAATCAGTCCCGCCACGCGGCCAACAAGCCCCTGCTGTTCATCGAACGATCCGGACTGACCCACTCGCGCCCCGGTCAGGGCAAGCGAGGAGAAATAGCGGTCGCCAATCATCGAAACCGCGACCGCCGAGCGGCCATCGCCGCCCGCCAGACCACGAGCCAGTTCGACGGCGGAGGCGCGTTCCATAAAGATCGTGTCACCCGCGCCGCCGCTGTCCTCCAGCGAGGCGAAGGGCGCAAAGGCGCCCAGCCGGATGGCGAACGGCTTTAGCGCGCTATATTGAACATAAGCCGCCGAGATGGTTGAACCCTCAACGCCGCTGCCGCCAAAGTCATAGATGAAACTGTAGTCAAAGACCTTTTCCAGAACGCCTTCGACGCCGATGCGGGCGCGGCGGAAATTCGTGGCCGTAGCGAGATCGGAACCCGCAGGCGCATGTTGCTGGATATAGTGCGCCGCGTCGAACTGAACCAGCGACCGCAGCGACGCCGTATATTTACCATCCGCGCTGCGGATGGTTGGCCGCCCGTTTTCCATCATCGAGTCGCGCGACCGTTTCGCCTCGGCGTATTTTGACGCCTCGGAAACCTTGAGGTCCTGGACCTGCGCGCGCAGCAGATCGATCTGCTGCTCAAGCGCCCTGATCCTGGCGTCTGTCTGCGCATCGGCGGCGTGAACCGCTCCGGGCGCCGCCGCCAGCGCGCATATCAGCGCCGCCGCCAGACGTCTGCGCAATTGGGATGCAGAAATTGCATCCGGAACTGCAAAATACTTTAACAATGATGACATCCCCGCCTCCAGACACTGTCCCGATATATTAAACAAACTATATCGGGATATCCGGCCCGTCAATTGGCATGCCGCTATATTTTTCAGAATATATCGTACAGGGCGCTATCGTTTCGGGGATCAGGCGGGCATGGAGAAACTGAAACCCGGACATTCTTCCCGGCGGCGCGAGGCGGAAAAATCATTATTGCCTGTGGCGCTGACCGGGTACACTCTGTGCGCTTGCATAATATTTATTGAGAATCGATGGCCAGCCTGAAGCTTAAAGCCCAGATCGTGAATGATGGCTTGATCGCCTTCGGACCAGGGAAGGCTGATCTTCTCGAAGCAATCCAGAAGACAGGGTCCATCTCCGCCGCAGCCCGTGAAATGGCAATGAGCTACCGGCAGGCGTGGCTGCTGGCTGACGCGATGAATCAGTGTTTCCGCGCCCCGTTGATCGAAACCGGCCGGGGCGGTGCTTCACGCGGCGGCGCGCAGGTCACAGCACTCGGGCAAAAGGTTTTGGCGCGCTACCGTTTAATGCAGCGGTCTCTGGAAACGGCGGCGGCAAAACACGCCAAAGCGCTGATTGCCGAACTCGCACCCTAGAGCAATTCCTTTTATGATTGAACCAACAGGTTCAATCATAAAAGGAAAAATTGCTCTAAATTATTAGATAGACCGTGTCCGGATCGGACCTGAGCGGTGCTGACATCCGGCCCCGGTCTGCTAAAAACCCGCGTTTTGTTAAGAGTATGGAAAATCATGCAGCGGTAAAATGCCTTCACGTCCCTGTTTTGCGCGGGAAATGAACGCATAAGCATTGCATAACTGTTGGATGTCACCATGTTACACTATCGTGATGGCGGCCCTCCATTTTAGAAAAATCGGATAAGGATTTTACGATGTCCAGCAGCACTGCAAAATCTGTCTCCGATGCGCGCCGTGACGCCTACGCAATTCCGCTGGACGAAATCAATATGAGCCAGGGGCATCTGTTCCAGAACGATATCCACTGGCCATATTTTGAGCGCCTTCGCGCCGAAGCCCCGGTGCATTACTGCCCGGAAAGCGAAAATGGCGCTTTCTGGTCGGTCACCCGGTACAAGGACATCATGACGGTTGACACCCATCACGAAATTTATTCTTCGGAACCCGCCATTACCCTGCGCGACCCGGATGAAGATTTTCAGCTGCCGATGTTCATCGCCATGGACCCGCCCAAGCATGACGCCCAGCGCAAGGCGGTCACCCCGATTGTCGCCCCCGCCAGCCTGGCCAGGCTGGAAGGCATTATCCGGGAGCGGGCGGGATGCATTCTGGATGCGCTCCCGGTTGACGAAACATTTGACTGGGTGGACAGGGTGTCCATTGAACTGACGACCCAGATGCTGGCGACATTGTTCGATTTCCCCTGGGAAGACCGGCGCAAGCTGACCCGCTGGTCGGATGTGGCGACGGCGGACGTGCATTCCGGGATTATTGAATCCGAAGAATCCCGCCGGACTGAGCTTTACGAATGCGCCGCCTATTTCACGGAGCTATGGAACCAGCGGGTTAACCATGCGGCGCCCGGTGGCGATCTTATTTCGATGCTGGCGCATTCCGAAGCAACCCGGAATATGGATCCGCGGGAATTTCTGGGCAATGTCGTTCTGCTGATTGTCGGCGGCAATGACACGACGCGCAATTCGATCACCGGCGGCGTTCTGGCGCTGAACGAACACCCTGGCGAGTATCAGAAACTGCGCGAAAACCCAGCCCTGATTGAAAGCATGGTGCCGGAAATAATCCGCTGGCAGACGCCAATTTCATATATGCGGCGCACGGCGTTGCAGGACACCATGCTGGGGGGCCAGCAGATCAAAAAAGGCGATAAGGTGCTGATGTGGTATGTCTCGGGCAACCGCGACGAAACCGCCATCGAAAACCCCAACGCCTTTATCATTGACCGCGCCCGCCCGCGTCAGCATTTGTCCTTCGGCTTTGGCATTCATCGCTGCGTCGGCAACCGGCTGGCGGAAATGCAGTTGCGCATTGTCTGGGAAGAAATTCTCAAACGCTTTCATAGCGTCGAGGTCATGGGTGCGCCAACGCGGGTGCATTCCAGTTTTGTGCGCGGCTATTCCGCATTGCCGGTCAGGCTGCACCGGGCGTAATGCGTTAATCGCGTTTCAGAAACACCAGCATCGTATCGCCGTAGACGCGCCGGTCCAGTTCGGTGTAACCGGGATGTTCCGGCAGCAATTCATTACTCGCCAGTTCAATCACCAGCACCGCTTGCGGATTTAACCAGCCGCCTTCGCGCAGTCCTTCAAGTGCGGGGTGTATAAGCCCCGAATGATAGGGCGGGTCGAGAAACGCCAGATCGAACGGGCCGCCGCAATTGCTCTCCATCGGGCCAAGATTGCCTGCGTCGCGCCGGTACAGTTTGGCCGCGCCCGCCGCCTGTAATGTTTCGATATTTTCCCGGATGGCGGCGCGCGCCGCAGGTGCGTTATCAACAAACAGCACCCGTAAAGCGCCCCGTGACAGCGCCTCCAGCCCCAGCGCGCCGCTGCCTGCAAACAGATCCAGTACGCGGGCGCCCTGCGGCAGGGCAGTTTCGCGGGCGTGCGGAATACCGTGGGATAAAATATTGAACAGGGCTTCGCGCACCCGTTCGGATGTGGGCCGCGTAGCGCCTCCATCCGGCGCCACCAGCGCGCGCCCGCGATGCACGCCGCCAATAATTCTCATTTTTTCTTGACGCCGCGTTCTTTACTTGGCAAAGCCGCTTTTTGGGGGCGAAGCCGGGTGCGCGGGGGGGCCGCCTTGGCCCAGCCGGTCCTGTCCTGAAACACGCCAAGCTGTTCCATCACCTTGATCGTGGGCAGTTCATCGACGCCGCCAATTTTTAGATCGCCCAGTTGAAATGGTCCATAGGCAACGCGGATCAGCCGGTTCACCTGCATGCCCAGATGCAGCAGAACCTTGCGCACCTCGCGGTTCTTGCCTTCGCGCAGGGCAACGCTAAGCCAGCTATTATCGCCCTGTTCGCGTTCCAGTTCGGCCTTTATGGGGCCATAATGCTGTCCATCCACCGTGACGCCGCGCATCAGACGCTCCAGCGCGCCGGGATCGGGTTTGCCGAACACCCGCACCCGATACCGCCGGGTCAGCGCCGTCGCAGGCAATTCCAGCTTGCGCGCCAGTTCCCCGTCATTGGTCAGCAGCAGCAGCCCCTCGGAATTAAAATCCAGACGGCCCACACTCATCACCCGCGGCAGATCCTTGGGCAGGGCTTCGAACACGGTCGGGCGGCCTTCCGGGTCACGGTTGGTGGTCACCACGCCGCGCGGCTTGTGGTATCGCCACATGCGGGGCAGCTCGGCCTGGGGGATGGGCCTGCCGTCCACGCGAATATCCTGTGCCGCCGTTACATTGATGGCGGGCGAGATTAAAACCTCCCCGTCCACGCTGACGCGGCCCTGGGTGATCAGCACTTCCGCCTCGCGCCGCGAACACACGCCCGCCCGCGCCAGAATTTTGGCGATGCGGCCTTCGGAGGGGGCAATTTCAGGTTTTTCTTTCATGGCGTCTGTTTAGCAGGATATTCTCCTGCCCATGCGCAATAATTACATGCAACTGGCCCTGATTGAGGCCGAACTGGCGGCGGCGCGGGGCGAGGTGCCGGTGGGGGCGGTGATTGTTGATCCGGCCTCGGGCGATGTGCTGGCCAGGGCCGGTAACCGCACCCTGGCGGATAACGACCCGGCCGCCCATGCGGAAATGCTGGTCATTCGCGCGGCGGCGTCGCGTATCAAAAGCCAGCGGCTGGCGGGACTTGATCTGTACGTGACGCTGGAACCGTGCGCCATGTGCGCGGCCGCCGTCAGTTTTGCCCGTATCCGGCGGCTTTATTATGGCGCGGACGATGAAAAAAGCGGGGGCGTCCTGCACGGGCCGCGCTTTTTCTCCCAACCAACCTGCCATCATGCGCCGGAAGTTTATGGCGGCATCGATTCCATCCGCGCCCAGGGGCTTTTACGTGCTTTCTTCCAAACAAGGCGCTAAAGTCCCCTACCGATATTGGACAAACAGGGGGAGGCCCAGGAATGGATTTCGAACATAGCGCACGCACCAAAGGCTTGATTGAACGGGTGCAAAAATTCATGGATGACAATGTCTATCCAAATGAAGAGCTGTATAATGATCAAATGCTCGCATTTGGCGCCGATCGCTGGCAGGTGCCCAAAGTTCTGGACGAACTGAAAGCCAAAGCCAAGACGCAGGGGCTGTGGAACCTGTTCCTGCCGGAAAGCGGCCACGGGCCGGGCCTGACCAATCTGGAATACGCCCCGCTGTGCGAAATCATGGGCCGGGTCAGCTGGGCGGCGGAAGTGTTTAACTGTTCCGCCCCCGATACCGGCAATATGGAAGTCTTTGAGCGCTATGGCGCGCCATGGATGAAGGAAAAATTCCTCAAACCATTGCTTGCCGGTGAAATCCGTTCGGTGTTCTGCATGACGGAACCCGATGTTGCGTCTTCGGACGCCACCAATATCCGGACGCGCATCACCCGGGATGGGGATCATTATGTGATCAACGGCACCAAATGGTGGTCATCGGGCGCGCTCGATCCCCGCGCCAAGGTGTTCATCGTGATGGGCAAGACCAGCACCGAGGGCAGCCGCTATACCCAGCAGTCCCAAATTCTGGTTGAGCCGCACACCCCCGGCGTGAAGATCAAACGCAATCTGTCGGTGTTCGGCTATGACGACGCGCCGCACGGCCACGCGGAAATTCAGTTTGAGAATGTGCGGGTGCCGGCGGAAAACATTATTCTTGGCGAAGGGCGCGGCTTTGAAATCGCTCAGGGCCGCCTTGGACCAGGACGTATCCACCATTGCATGCGCATCATCGGCGTGGCGGAACGCGCGCTGGAAAAAATGTGCGTGCGCCTGCTGTCGCGCGAAGCGTTCGGCAAACCGATTGCCGAACATTCGGTATGGGAACAACGCATTGGCGAGGCGCGCACCAATATCGAAATGTGCCGTCTGCTGACCCTGAAGGCCGCGTGGATGATGGATGTGGCCGGCAACAAGGTGGCCCGCACCGAGATCGCGATGATCAAGGTGGCGGCCCCCAACATGGCGCTGAAAATCATCGACGACGCCATTCAGGCGTTCGGCGCGGCGGGCGTCACCACGGATTCCGGCATGGCGCGCGCCTATGCCGGCGTGCGCACCCTGCGCCTGGCCGACGGCCCGGACGAAGTGCACAACCGCACCATCGCCCGGCTCGAGTTCGGCAAGCATTCCCCCAACCTGGCGGCCAAGCAGGCGGCGCGGTAGGGAAATTTCGTTTGCGGCCCGTCTGTGTATTAGCGACGGGCCGCAAGTGAACAGGCTATGAGGGCTGAGACATGCCTACACCTAAAGAAGCGGCACGGCAATCTATCGACCATCTTCCAGATCATGCGACCTGGGATGACATCATCTACGAGTTATACGTTAAGCAGAAGATTGAGGAAGGCTTGAAGGATGCCGACGAAGGGCGCGTCATTTCCCATGAGGATGTGAAGCGGGAACTGCTCAGTCCTTGATCATGAAGCTGGTATGGTCACGCCGCGCTAAAACCGATGTACAATTGCTACGCGCCTTCATCGCGCAGGATTCGCAGTTTTATGCGCGGCAATTTATTGAGCGGTTACTTGGACGCATCGATAATCTGCAGGACCACCCGCAACAGGGAAGGCTTGTGCCCGAAGCCGGACGGGCTGATATCCGCGAGATCATCTTCCGCAGTTACCGCATTATTTATCGCACTGCTCCCGATCATTTGCTTATTATCACCGTCGTACATGGCAGCCGCAATCTTGCCATGCCGAAAAATCAGTTTTTGGAGGAAGAATAAATTCAGGCGTCGACGCCGCCAAAATTACGAAATCAGCGTGCCGACGCCATGTTCGGTGAACAGTTCCAGCAGTACGGCGTGCTCGACGCGGCCATCCAGAATGACGACGCCGCCAACGCCTGCCGCCAGCGCCTCCAGGCAGGTTTCCACCTTGGGAATCATGCCGCCGTTTATGGCCCCGCTTTTGATCATGGCCAGCGCGCGGTCCCTGCTCAGTTCCGGGATCACCTGTTTATTTTCATCCAGAACGCCCGGCACATCCGTCAACATCAGCAAACGCATCGCGCCAACCGCGCCGGCAATGGCGCCTGCCGCCGTATCGGCGTTGATATTATAGGTTTCACCATTTTCGCCTGTGCCGATGGGCGCCACCACCGGGATGAGATCCGAGTCGGATATGGTTTTCAGCACATGGGGATTTATCCTGGTTGGCTCGCCGACAAATCCCAGATCGAGAACTTTCTCGATATTGGATTGCGGATCGCGGGTGGCGCGTTGCAGTTTGCGCGCCATGATAAGATTGGCGTCCTTGCCGGAAAGACCAAGCGCCTTTCCGCCCGCAAAATTAATCGCCGATACGATCTGTGTGTTGATGGAGCCCGCCAGCACCATCTCGACAACCTCAACGGTTTTGGCGTCGGTCACGCGCAGGCCGTCGACAAAACTGCTTTTGATGCCAAGACGATCCAGCATCTGGCCGATTTGCGGCCCGCCCCCATGCACAATAACCGGTTTCACGCCAAGCTGTTTGATCAGCACGATGTCCCGCGCAAAACGCAGGGCAATATGATCTTCGCCCATGGCGTGGCCGCCATATTTGATCAGCACGGTCTTCCCGGCATAGCGCTGAATATACGGCAGCGCTTCTGTAAGTGTTTGCGCTATCTGATGCCCGACGTTATGCACTGCTTCACTTGTACTCATCTGCCTGGTCTCACACTTTAATCTGGCGGTGCCATCCCGAAAAAAATGGACGCCCGCTTCGTTTCACCCCGCCTTCGTCTCGGCGATTTCACCCAGCGCTGCGCGCAGCTCCGCAATCCCATCGCCTTTTTCCGACGAGGTCACGTGCACCTCCGGATGCGCCGCCACATGGGCGCGCAGCAGGGTTTTTGTGCGCTCAAGACAATTAGCCAGGTCCGCAGACTTCACCTTGTCGGCCTTGGTCAGGACGATTTGATAGGAAACGGCCGCCGCGTCCAGCATTTTCATCACTTCAACGTCGGATTCCTTGACGCCGTGGCGCGCATCGATCAGAACGCAGGCGCGCCGCAGGCTGGGGCGCCCGCGCAGATAGTTATTCACCAGCCGGGTCCACACTTCCACCTGGGCTTTGGGCACCCGCGCATAGCCATAGCCCGGCAAATCCGCCAGCATCAATCGCCCGGCCAGATTGAAGAAATTGATCTCACGGGTGCGCCCCGGCGTGTTCGAGGTGCGCGCCAGCGTCTTGCGGTTGGTCAGGGCGTTGATCAGGCTGGACTTGCCGACATTAGAGCGCCCGGCAAAGGCGATTTCGGGCAGGTCCGCATCCGGCATCTGGTCAAGGCTGACGACGCCGCGTATAAATTCGCACTCGCCCGCAAACAGCACCCGGCCAAGCTCGATAATGGCCGGGTCATATTCCGGCGTTTGATTTGCCGTAAATACCGGTTCCGTCACCAACGGAAGCTGACCTCTGCGCCTTCGCGCTTCATGATCAGGGCCTGCTGAATGATCGACAGCACATTATTCACCGTCCAGTAGATCACCAGACCGGCGGGAAATGTGCCCAGCAGAAAGGTGAAAAACACCGGCATCCACATAAAGACTTTTTCCTGAACCGGATCGGTGGGGGCGGGATTAAGCCGCTGCTGCATCCACATGCTGACGCCCATCAGAATCGGCCACACGCCAATCATCAAAAACCCCGGCGGCGTCCAGGGAATAAGCCCAAACAGGTTAAACAGCGTGGTGGGATCGGGCGCGGCAAGATCGCTGATCCAGCCAAAAAACGGCGCATGGCGCATTTCGATGGTAACGAACAGCACTTTGTAGAGGGCAAAAAACACAGGTATCTGCACCAGCATCGGCAGGCAACCCGATAGCGGATTGGCCTTTTCGCGCTTGTACAGCTCCATCATTTCCTGCTGCTGACGGACTTTGTCGTCGGGAAACTTTTCCCGGATTTCCAGCATCAGCGGTTGCAGTTTTTTCATCTTGCTCATCGCCACATACGATTTGTTTGCAAGCGGAAAGAACGCCGCCTTCACAGTCACGGTGAGCAGAATGATGGCGATGCCGAAATTACCTGTCAGACCGTAAAACCATTCAATCACGACAAACAGCGGTTTGGTCAGGAAATAGAACCAGCCCCAGTCAATGGCGCGGTCAAACAGCGTGATTGAATATTTATCCGTATACGCATCAATTTGGCTGACCTTCTTGGCGCCTGCAAACAGACGGCTGGTAATTTCCGTGCTTTGACCCGGCGCAATCGTTACAGCGCTTCGCAGATAATCCGCCTGGTACCGGTCACGCCCGGCCAGCGGCTTATAGGAAAAGCTGCCGGCGAAATCCGCCGCCTGATCGGGGATGAGCGAGACCAGCCAGTATTTGTCGGTAATGCCCAGCCATCCGCCCGTTCCCTGGGTTTTGCTGGACCCGGTATCGCGTATATCTTCATAGGTGATTTCATTCAGCGTCCCGGCAAGCACCCCCAGCAGGCCTTCATGCAGAATGAAATAGCCGGATACCACAGGTGTGTAATGGCGGGACACCAGTCCATAGGGCATCAGGCTGACGGCGGCGCCGCTGGTATTTTCGACACGCTCGGTAAGGGTGAAAAGATAATGTTCATCCACTGCGTATGTGCGCGTGAATTTCAGCCCTGCGCCATTATCCCAATGCAGGGTGACGGGCGTGTCCGGGCGTAGCACCTGGTTCATGGCGCCAGACCACAGGGTCTGATGATCGGGGAGCGAAATTTTGCCGCCGCCGGCGGCCACAAAGCCAAATTCCGCGTAATATGGCTCGGGCGTTCCCGCCGGTGACAGCAGCACGATTTCGGCACTGTCCGGCGACACGGTTTCATGATAGGCGGCCAGGGTCAGATCGTCCAGCCGTCCGCCCTGCAACGATATCGATCCATGCACCTGGCCATTGTCTATGGGGATTCGTGGCGTGCTGGCCAGCATCGCGGCGCGGGTGACCACAGGGGCGCCTGCAATATCCGGGCTCGGTGCGGACGCAATGGCGTCCGGCTGCGGGACGGCGGAATCACCGGCGCCTGAGGGACGGGGGGAAGCCGGCGCCGGCGCCTGTTGGGTTGTGGCCTGCTGCTGGGCTTCCATACGCGGGCTCTCTACAAAATAGAACCAGCCGAACATCACCAGCATCGACAGGCTGATGGCCAATATCAAATTGCGATTTTCTTCGGTCATCAATTTATGTTCACTGTCTTTTGTTCCCGGTGAACGCGATCAAGCGCCTTTTGCAAATCATCACATAGCGCATCAAACGCGCGATCCTGCGTCATTGCCCTGCCGACCAGCACATAATCAAAGCCCGGACGGCCATGCAGGGGCAGCATGGCGTCCGCCGCCGCACGCAATCGCCGCCTGGCGCGGTTGCGCGCAACGGCGTTACCGATCTTTTTTGTAGCGGTAAAACCTATCCGGCATGGGACACTGCCAGTTTCAATGGGGGCGTCGCGCGGCTGGGAACGCGGCCTGGCTTGCAGAATGAAACCAGGCATCGCGGCTTTTGCCCCTTTGGCTACATGCAGAAATTGAGGCCTTTTTGTCAGGCGTTCCGTCCGCATTCCGGCAGATTTGGCCATTGGACTAACGGCTGTGGCACAACCCATTGCGCCAGAATGACGTAATGGTCAATGACTTAGGCGGAAAGCTTTTTGCGGCCATGGGCGCGGCGGCGGTTGATGACCAGCCTGCCTGCCTTGGTCGCCATGCGGGAGCGAAAGCCATGACGGCGGGCGCGGACAAGCCGGCTAGGCTGAAAAGTGCGTTTCACGGGAGTTTCTCCGTCAGATTCATGTGCCAGGCCCAAGGCGTTTGAGCCGGGCCAATAATTAGGATGGGGATATATAGAAAAATAGGTGAGGCAAGTCAATTAAAAGGGCAGCATGGCGCAAGACATAACATTTAATGGCCCCAGGCCGAATAGAACGGCTAGACCATGTTCGGATCAGACGGAATCGTCCCAGACGATCTCGTCTGATCCGTAAAACA
>JBEBFX010000238.1:0-3908 GCA_040081735.1 Alphaproteobacteria bacterium
ACGTCACACCGTCGAGGATCATTTCCTGTCCGGTTCCAGTGATGCTGTCCGTTGGGGCGATGAGAGAAAGTTTGCCGCGCGAGAGCGAGGGGCCAAGACCAGAGGTCATCTCGCCGTCCGGCCCGCGCGGCAGCGTTGCGCCGAACTGGAACCGCGCCCGGCGGCTCATGGCGGTTCCGGCGATAATGTTTTCACTTACCGCATGTTCCAGAAACCCGTCGGGGGCTATGATCCTGACTTTTCCAGCCGTAACGTCCGCAGCGTTCACCACGCCTTCGACGCCGCCGAAATGATCGCCATGACTGTGCGAATAAATCACAGCGATGACCGGCCTGTCGCCTACATGCTGTTTAACCAGTTCAAGGGCGGCGCGCGCCGTTTCTCCCGTCACCAGCGGGTCGACGACAATATATCCCGTATCCCCCAGAATGAATGAAACCGTTGAAACATCGAACCCGCGCACCTGATAGATGCGGTCGGTCACCTTGAACAACCCATGTCTGGTGATCAGTTGCGCCTGGCGCCACAGGCTTGGATTTGCCGTAGCTGGCGCTTCGGCCTTCAAAAAGTCATAGGACGTCAGATCCCAGACCACCTTGCCATCTGCATCCTTGATCAGCGGTTCAGCGCGGGTCGCAACAAAACCGCGCTCGGCAAACTCAAAATCCTGCCGGTTGGAAAACGGCAGTTCCTTGCTGATTTTCTCATGCGAGGCCTGGGTGGACAGGGATTGTTCGGCCGCACTATCATGCGGAATATCCGGCACAGGCGAACCCAGCAGCAAAGGAAGCGCGCCGCGAAACATATAGCCGCCGCCGCCCAGCGCCAGGGCCGCCAGCAAGATCCCCAACCCAAGCCCCTTAAAAAACGATCCCATTATTATTTTCCTTTTAATTGGGCGCCGCTCACATTGAAAAGATAACGATATTAAGGGGAAATGCGCAAGCATGAGAGGGGGAGCCCCCGGCGACGCTGGCCCGCACCGCCATAATTGCGCCATTTTATGAAGTATGATCTAATCTGCGCTTCGAAGGAGATGCCAGACAGTAATAAATGTCCGTAATTTATTCAGGATAGAAAATGGCGCAGCCATCCGCGCGTGAACAACTGATGCTGGAGCTGATCAACCGCGCCAGGCTGGATCCGCAGGGGGATTTTAACGCTTATCTCACCAGCTATAATCCGCCTTTATCCGGCAATGCCGACATCAATTCAGCGCTGACTTTCTTTCAGGTGAACGGGGCTGTCCTCCTGGCGCAGATCAATGCGCTGACGCCGGTTGCGCCGGTTACGTGGAACAGCGCCCTTGCCGACGCGGCGGCCGCCCACAGCCAGGCCATGATCAACAGCGACACGCAAAGCCATCAGCTTCCGGGAGAAGGCGGTTTAAGCGCCCGCACGTCGGCGGCGGGCTATACAGGATTTTCATCCCTGGGCGAGAATGTGTTCGCGTTCACGGATTCCATAATCCAGGGCCATGCGGGCTTCATGGTGGACTGGGGGCAGACGGCCACGGGCATCCAGACCCCGCCCGGACATCGGGTTAACATTCTTGGCGCGGCTTTTAAGGAGATCGGGCTGTCCGTCCTGACAGAATCCAATGCGGCGACTTCGGTCGGGCCGCTGGTCGTAACCCAGGATTTTGGGACCCGCTTCGGCGCCAGCGGGGCGTTCATTCTGGGCGTCGCCTATAATGACCTCGACGGTGATCGTTTTTACACCGAAGGAGAGGGCCGCGCCGGCCTGAGCGTCAGCCTCACGCGTTCGGGTAATGTTACGGTCACGCAAACCCAGAGCGCGGGCGGATACAGCCAGGAGGCCGCGGCCGGAAATTATGTTTTGCGTTTTTCAGGTGCGGGTCTGCCTGCGCCTGCGGAAATTGCCCTGGCGGCGGGGCAGGGCAATATCAAGGTGGATGTTATCGGCGCGGACACGATCACCGCATCGGTCTCGTTTGAACTGCTATCCGGCGCCGTCAGGGGGCAATTGACAGGACGCCAGGACGGCAACATTACCGGCAATGGGCTGGGCAATATACTTACCGGAAATCCGGGCGCAAATGTCCTCGACGGCGGCGGAGGCGTTGATACGGTGGCGTTCCTGGGGGCGCGCAGCGCCTACAGCATCACCAGCAGCGCTTCCGGGCGAATTGCCGCCGACAGTGTGGCCGGGCGCGATGGTTCTGACACGCTGCGCAGTATTGAGCGGTTGCAGTTTAGCGATGGCGTGCTTGCGTTTGATAATCTGAGCACGGATAATGCTGGCAGAGGCTACCTGATCTATCGCGCCGCGTTTGACCGCGTGCCGGATACGCCGGGGCTTGGGTACTGGATACGCGAGCTGGATCGGGGGCAGGATTTCGGCTCGGTGGTGGCGGCCAGTTTCATTGCCTCGGACGAATTTATCAGGCTGAATGGCGCCAGCACCAGCAATGCGCAGTTTGTCAATCTGCTCTATCAGAATGTGCTGCACCGCACGGGAGAGGCCGACGGCGTCGCTTACTGGCTCGGGGAGCTGGGCGCTGGCGGCGCGCGTTCCAACATGCTGGCCTCATTTGCGATTTCAGCCGAGAATGTCAATAACGTCGCCCCGCTGATCAGCGACGGCATATTTTTCGCGTAACCAGGAGCCAATGCCTTGAGCATGTCATCATGCAGCGGTTTTACCCTGCGCGGATAAATGATCCAATATAACGATTTCCTGTGGAGTAGCCCTATGCACACTTTACTATCAATGACCTCAGCGGGCGCTCCCACCGGCTTGCCGCCAGCGCCTGCGCAACCGGTTATCGCCACGCCGCATACCGGGGATTACCGCAAGGACGCGCTGATTGATCAGTTGGGTTACCGGTGGAACAAGGATACTCCGGTTGGAACGCCTGTCACGGTGACCTTCAGTTTTGGCGATTCGGCCCCCTCCTATGGAGAGGCGGATGATTTGCGCGGCTTTGCGGCCTTCAGCGTGGCGCAACGTCAGGTTACCCGTGATATTCTTGTCAGACTTTCCAGTGAGATTGGCATTAACTTTGCCGAGGTTGCCGATGCCGGTTCCCAATATGGCCAAATCAGATTTGGCACGAATTTGCAGACGGATTCGTCAGGTTATGCTTATCTGCCATTTTCGACAGGCACTGATCGGGATGGCGATATTTTTATCAGCACGGATAACACAGCCAATCTTATACCTGGCGCGTTTAATTACACCACTCTGGTGCATGAGATAGGCCATGCCATTGGCCTTAATCATCCTGGTAATTACAATGCGGGTGAACCCTCTACGCCCAACGCGACGGGCAATTTTTTGGGGCAGGAGGAGGACTCGCTCGCCTATTCGACCATGTCCTACCGGGATGCCCCCCAGGGGCAACAGCCGGAATGGTTTGGCCTGTATGATATGCTGACCCTGCAATTTCTTTATGGGCGGCGCTTAAATAATCCGGATGACACTGTTTATCAGGTGGCGGACAATCATGGGGGGCTGCTGACGAATATAAATGATGGCGGCGGCGTTGACAGGCTCAACCTGAATGCCGTCACTATTGGCGCGCGCGTTGACTTGCGGGAGGGGGCCTTCAGTTCGATTGGCGTCGCGCCGTCGGGGGACGCAGCGGTAAACAATTCATCAATCGCCTTTGGCGCAAGAATCGAAAATGTCACGGGCACCCGGGCAGCGGATACCTTGACCGGAAACGAATTTCAAAACTCCCTTCGCGGGCAGGGCGGCAATGACGTTATTACCGGCGGCGGCGGTACTGATATTTCAGAATATGAAGGCGCGCGAAGCGCCTATACGATCGCCAATGGCGTTGCGGGTCGAAATGTCACGGACAGTGTGGCAGGCCGTGATGGATCGGACACGCTAAGCAGCATTGAACGCCTGCAATTCAGCGATGGCGTTCTTGCGTTTGA
>JBEBFX010000080.1:0-14259 GCA_040081735.1 Alphaproteobacteria bacterium
TCGTAGAAAAGTTCCTCGCGGGTTTCCACCGCAAATTCAAAGTTCGGCCCCTCGACGATGGCGTCCACCGGGCACGCCTCCTGGCAGAAGCCGCAATAGATGCATTTGGTCATGTCGATGTCATAGCGCACAGTACGGCGGCTGCCGTCATCCTGGCGCGGACCTGCCTCGATGGTAATGGCCTGGGCCGGGCAGATGGCTTCACACAATTTGCAGGCAATGCAGCGTTCTTCGCCATTGGGATAACGGCGCAGGGCATGTTCCCCGCGAAACCGGGGCGACAGCGCCCCTTTTTCATAGGGATAGTTCAACGTCGCCTTGGGCTTGAAGAAATATTTCATCGCCAGCACAAAGCTGGAGACAAATTCCCCCAGTAACAGGGATCGCGCCGTACGGTCCAGAAATGCCATCCGTTTTATCCTTTTATGGCGCCAGATCGAAGGCGACCAGCACACCCGCCGTCACCACCACCCACGCCAGCGAGAAGGGTAAAAACACCTTCCAGCCAAGCCGCATCAGCTGATCATAGCGATAGCGCGGCACAAACGCCTTCACCATCGCAAAAAAGAAAAAGATCACCAGAATCTTCAGCACGAACCAGATGATTTCCGGCACCCAGGTAAACGGCGCAATGTCAAATGGCGGCAGCCAGCCGCCCAGAAACAGAATCGTCGTCATGGCGCACATCAGCACGATGTTCAGATATTCGCCCAGCATCAGCAGCAGATACGGGACAGATGAATATTCGGTCATGTAACCCGCCACCAGTTCGGATTCCGCTTCCGCCAGATCGAACGGCGGGCGGTTGGTTTCCGCCAGCGCCGAGATCAGAAAAATCACGAACATCGGGAACAGCGGAATAAAGAACCAGACATTTTTCTGCGCCCGCACGATGTCGCTGAGGTTTAGCGAGCCAACGCATAGCAGTACGGTGACAATGACAAAGCCAATGGATACTTCGTAAGACACCATTTGCGCAGCGGACCGCAGCGCCCCGAGAAACGGGTATTTCGAATTCGACGCCCATCCGGCCATGATGATGCCGTACACGCCCAGCGAGGAAATCGCGAAAATATACAGCATGCCGACATTGATATCGGAAATCACCCAGCCATCGGCAAACGGAATAACCGCCCAGCCAATAAACGCCAGCACGACCGTGACCACTGGCGCCAGCAAAAACACCCCCTTGTTGGCGGCGTCCGGAATGATGACTTCTTTCAGAATAAATTTCCCGAAATCGGCAAACGACTGTAGCAGGCCAAACGGGCCCACCACATTGGGGCCGCGGCGCAGCATGACCGCCGCCCAGATCTTGCGGTCCGCCAGCAGCAGAAACGCGATGGATATCAACACACTCATCAGCACAAGCATGATCTGGCCAACCATCACCGTCAGCGGCCAGCCATATCCGGCCCACAGTAACGCCCAATCACCCATGGGAACCCGCCGCCTGTTTAGCCGCGCGCGCCGCCACGGCGCTGCATTCGGCCATGATTGCGGACGCACGCGCAATCGGGTTGGTCAGATAGAAATCCCTGATGGCGGGCGTGAATGGCGCATCGCCCATAGCGCCTGCCGCCACATCCGGCGCGCTGGGCGCAGCGGCCCGGACCCGTCCGGCATCACGCATATGCGGCGCCGCCTCGATCATGCGCGCGCGCAACCCCGCCAGAGTGTCATAGGGCAATTTATGTCCCGCCGATTCCGACAGCGCGCGCAGGATTGTCCAGTCTTCACGCGCCTCGCCCGGCGGGAAACCGGCGCGGGCGCCCATCTGCACCCGGCCTTCGCTGTTCACATAGGTGCCGCTTTTTTCCGTATAGGCCGCGCCCGGCAGCACCAGATCGGCGCGGTGCGCACCCGCATCGCCATGATGGCCCTGATACACGACAAAAGCCCTGCCCATCTGGCCCAGATCAAGTTCATCGGCCCCGAGCAGATAGACAAAACCGATCGTCCCCGATTTTGCGCCGTCGAGTATACCGGCAACGTCCAGACCGCCCGCACCCGGCAGCAGGCCAAGATCAAGCCCGGCAACCCGCGCCGCCGCGTTGTGCAGCACATTAAAGCCATTCCAGTCCGCACTGATCGCGCCCACATTCTGCGCCAGTTTTTTGGCGCCCGCCAGAACCGCCGCGCCATCTGCCCGCGCCAGCGCGCCCATGCCCACGATCAGCATTGGGCGTTTGGCCTGTTGCAGCGTGGCGGCAAAAGGATGCCTGCCATCCAGCAGATCCTGCAAGGTGCGCGGCCCAGCCCCCAGGGTCTGGCAGGGGAAATTATTTTCGATCGGCGCGCCAATGCTGGCGGCCGGGAAATTGCCCCGGCGCGCGCGCTGTACGATCCGCGCATTCAGCACCGCGGCTTCCCAGCGCGGACTGCACCCGATCAGCAGCAGCGCATCGGCCTGCTCAATCCCTGCAAAGGTCGAATTGAACAGATAATCGCCGCGTGACGCCGCGCCCAGTTTTGCGCCGTCCTGACGACAGTCAATATGCGGGCTGCCAATACGGTCCCACAAATCTTTCAGAGCCATCATGGATTCCGCACAGGCCAGATCGCCTGCAATCGCCGCCACGCTTGCGGGCGTTGCAGCCTTCATCTTTTGCGCGGCGAGGGACAGCGCTTCACCCCAGCCTGCGGGACGCAGTTTGCCGCCTTCGCGAATATAGGGCGTGTCCAGACGCTGGCGTTTCAGCCCGTCCCAGATAAAGCGCGTCTTGTCGGAAATCCATTCCTCGTTCACGTCGTCATTGTTGACGGGCAGAATGCGCATCACTTCCGCGCCGCGCGCGTCAACGCGAATGTTGGAGCCAACCGCATCCATCACATCGACGGTTTCGGTCTTGGTCAGTTCCCATGGCCGCGCCGAAAACGCATAGGGCTTGGAGGTCAGCGCCCCCACCGGGCACAGATCGATTACATTGCCGGAAAGTTCCGACAGCACCGCCTGTTCCAGATAAGTGGTGATTTCCATATCCTCGCCGCGCCCGGTGGCGCCCAGTTCGGACACACCCGCGATTTCGGTGGTGAAGCGCACACAGCGCGTGCAGTGAATGCAGCGGGTCATCACCGTCTTGATCAGCGGCCCCATATTCTTGTCTTCGACGGCGCGCTTGTTTTCGAAATAGCGCGATCCGGAAACCCCATAGCCCATGGCCTGGTCCTGCAGATCGCATTCACCGCCCTGATCACAGATCGGGCAGTCCAGCGGATGATTGGCCAGCAGAAACTCCATCACGCCTTCGCGCGCTTTCTTCACCATCGGACTGTCGGTGTGCACCACCATCTTGTCGGCGGCCGGCATGGCGCAACTGGCCACCGGCTTGGGCGGGCCGCCCTCCACCTCGATCAGGCACATGCGGCAATTACCGGCAATCGATAGCCGCTCATGATAGCAGAAACGTGGAATTTCCTTGCCCGCCGCCTCACACGCCTGCAACAGGCTCGTGCCGGGTTCAACCTCAATTTCAATACCGTCGATGGTGAGTTTGGGCATTCAATTCACTCTAATGCGCTGCATCTGTAAGCTCGAGCCGCCGTTCAATTCGCTCAACACGGGCTTCAAGCCGGTCAAGCCGCCGGTTAACCCCGGCCAAACCCTCCTCGACCGATGTCGTGCGCATTTTCAAATCCTGTAAATCACTTGCCATTCGTTCGGTCCGCTCATCAATCTTACGCAAGAGAACAAGTACAACATTTTCAGGCTCCTTTGCCATCGCGCTTTCCTCTCTACTCCGCCGCAATCCTGCCGGCGCGCCTGCCGCGGTTGCTTGCAATCCGCTGTTCCAGCACGGGCCGGAAATGCCGGATCAGGCCCTGGATCGGCCACGCCGCCGCATCACCCAGGGCGCAGATCGTATGCCCTTCAATGCGTGTGCTGACATCCAGCAGCATGTCGATTTCCGCCACCTCCGCATCGCCCGTCACCATGCGCTCCATCACCCGCCACATCCAGCCGGTGCCCTCGCGGCAGGGCGTGCACTGGCCGCAGCTTTCATGTTTGTAAAACGCCGAGAGACGCGCAATCGCCTTGATCAGGTCTGTCGACTTGTCCATGACAATCACCGCCGCCGTGCCCAGGCCGGAACGCACTTCTTTCAGGGCGTCAAAATCCATCAATACCGTATCGCAGATGGATTTGGGAATCATCGGCACGCTGGCGCCGCCGGGTATGATCGCCAGCAGATTATCCCAGCCGCCGCGCACCCCGCCTGCATGTTTTTCGATCAGTTCGCGCAGTGGAATGCTCATGGCTTCTTCCACATTGCACGGATTGTTTACATGCCCCGAAATGCAATACACCTTGGTGCCGGAATTATTGGGCCGCCCGAACCCCATGAACCAGGCCGCGCCGCGCCGCAGGATGGTGGGCGCAACCGCAATGCTTTCCACATTATTGACGGTGGACGGACAGCCATACAGGCCCATATTGGCCGGAAACGGCGGTTTCAGGCGTGGCTGGCCTTTTTTGCCTTCAAGGCTTTCCAGCAGCGCGGTTTCCTCGCCGCAGATATAGGCGCCCGCGCCGTGATGCACATAGACATCGAACTTCCAGCCGGAGCCACACGCATTGTCCCCCAGCAAGCCGCTGTCATAGGCCTGATCGACCGCCGCCTGAAGACGTTTGCGCTCCAGAATAAATTCACCGCGCACATAAATATACGCCACATGCGCGCCCATGGCGAAGCCCGCCACCAGGCAGCCCTCGACGAGCTTGTGCGGATCGTTACGCAGAATTTCACGGTCCTTACAGGTTCCGGGCTCGGATTCATCCGCATTGACCACCAGATAATGCGGCCGTCCGTCATTTATCTTGGGCATGAACGACCATTTCAGGCCGGTTGAAAAACCGGCCCCGCCACGCCCGCGCAGACCAGACGCCTTCACTTCGTCCACAATCCAGTCGCGGCCTTTGTCCAGCAGCGCTTTGGTATTGTCCCAGTCGCCACGGCGGCGCGCGCCCTCAAGCCCCCAATCGTCAAAGCCATACAGGTTGGTGAAAATGCGATCCTTATCCTGCAACATCAGCGGTCTCCGCCCATCAGGCTTGTGCGCACGCCTGCCGGCTCTGAACTGCGGCGCCCTGTTTGCGAACCAATTACCGGCTGTTCCCCGCGCGCCAGCGCATCCAGCAGCGCCCCGGTTTTGTCCGCATCCAGATCTTCATAATAATCTTCATTGACCTGTATGACGGGCGCATTGCAGCACCCGCCGAGACATTCAACTTCCATCCAGGAAAATAATCCGTCTTTGGTGATCTGGCCCGGCTCAACCCCCAAACGGGTTTTGACCACAGCCGTCACATCGTCGGACCCGCGCAGCCAGCACGGGGTCGTCTTGCATACCTGCACAAGATATTTACCGCGCGGGCCAAGATTGAACATGGTGTAAAAAGTGGCGATCTCCAGCACGCGGATATAGGGCATGGCCAGCATGTCGCCGACAACGCGCAGCATCGGTTCCGTTACCCAGCCGCCGTTCTGTTCCTGGCCGCGCCACAGCAATGCAATCACCGCGCTGGCCTGGCGGCCTTCGGGGTATTTGCTGATTTCCTTTGCGCACCAGCCGAGATTTTCCGGCGTAAACGCAAAACTTGCTGGCTGATCCGCACAAAGCCGCCGCACACTCACCGGTCCACCTCCCCAAATACAATATCAAGCGAGCCGAGTATGGCCGAGGCATCCGCCAGCATATGTCCCGTGCACAGATAATCCATCGCCTGAAGATGCGCAAAACCCGGCGCGCGCAGCTTGCAGCGGTACGGCTTGTTGGAGCCATCGGAAATCAGATACACCCCAAATTCGCCCTTGGGCGCCTCGACTGCGGCATACACTTCGCCAGCCGGAACGTGATAACCTTCGGTGTACAGCTTGAAGTGATGGATGAGCGCCTCCATCGAGCGTTTCATTTCGCCCCGGCCGGGCGGCACTACCTTGCCGTCCTTCACCGACACCGGGCCGCCGGGCATTTTTTTAATGCACTGCATCATGATTTTTGTGCTCTGGCGCATTTCCTCCATCCGGCACAGATAGCGGTCGTAACAGTCGCCGTTCTTGCCGATGGGAACCTGGAAATCCAGATCGTTATAACATTCATAGGGCTGTGCGCGGCGCAAATCCCAGGCGGCGCCGCTGCCGCGCAGCATGACGCCCGTAAAGCCCCAGTCAAGCGCGTCCTGCAGTGTGACGACGCCAATATTGACATTGCGCTGCTTGAAAATGCGGTTGTTCGTCAGCAGGCCTTCGATATCGTCCAGAACCTTTGGAAACTGTTCGCAGAACGCGTAAATATCTTCCGCCAGCCCTGCCGGCATATCCTGATGCACCCCGCCCGGACGAAAATATGCCGCATGCATGCGCGAACCCGAAACCCGCTCGTAAAAAATCATCAGTTTTTCGCGTTCTTCGAAACCCCACAGGGGCGGGGTCAGGGCGCCGACGTCCATGGCCTGGGTCGTGACATTCAGCAGATGATTTAGCAGACGGCCAATTTCACAGAACAGCACCCGGATATATTGCGCCCGGACCGGGATTTCCAGCCCCAGCAGCCGTTCCACCGCCATCGCAAAGGCGTGTTCCTGGTTCATCGGCGCGACATAATCCAGCCGGTCAAAATAAGGCACCGCCTGCAGATAGGTTTTATGCTCGATCAGTTTTTCGGTGCCACGATGCAGCAGGCCGATATGGGGATCGACGCGGGTCACAACCTCGCCGTCCATTTCCAGAATCATGCGCAGCACGCCGTGCGCCGCCGGATGCTGCGGGCCGAAATTTATCTGGAATCTGCGATTGTCCGGATCGAATTTCTCGGTCACGCTTTGCCCCCTGTGCTGCTGACGATGGGGGTGGCCTTTTCATCGCCCGGCAGCGGATAATCCGCACCTTCCCACGGACTGACAAAATCAAACGAGCGGAATTCCTGGGTCAGCTGCACCGGCTCATTGACCACGCGCTTGCGTTCATCGTCATAGCGCACCTGAACGAAACCGGTAAGCGGAAAATCCTTGCGCAAAGGATGCCCCTCAAAGCCATAATCCGTCAGTATCCGCCGCATATCCGGATGGCCGTCAAAGGCGATGCCGAACATATCGAACACTTCGCGTTCATACCAGTTGGCGCAGGGGAACAAACTGACAGCGCTTGGCGCGGCCATATCTTCAGCTACCGGCGTCTTGACGCGCACACGCTGGTTCTGATGCACACTGAGCATATGATAGACCAGATCAAAACGTTCGCTGCGTCCGGGATAATCAATGGCGGTAATATCCATCAGCTGGCTGAACCGGCAATTGGGGTCCGCGCGCAGATATCCGAGCACCGCCAGCACGTGACTGGCGCGGATGTGAACGGTAAGTTCCCCATTGGCGATCGCGATGGCGGTTACCGCCTGCGGTAACGCCCCCTCAATCTGCTCCCCCAGCTCGCGCAGTGCCGTTGTGTCCATCGTATCGGTCTAACTCATCACTGAACCGCAAACAATCCCGGCCCGCACCGGAATATTGCGGCGGAAAAAAATTCTAGCGGGCAATGGTTCCTTCGCGGCGGATTTTACGCTGTAGTTGCAGAATGCCATACATGAGGGCTTCAGCGGTAGGCGGGCATCCGGGCACGTAAATATCCACCGGCACAATTCGGTCGCATCCGCGCACCACTGAATAGGAATAATGGTAATAACCGCCGCCATTGGCGCAACTGCCCATGGAAATAACATAACGCGGCTCCGGCATCTGGTCATAGACCTTGCGCAGGGCCGGCGCCATTTTATTGGTCAGGGTTCCCGCCACAATCATCACGTCGGACTGGCGCGGGCTGGCGCGCGGCGCAAAGCCGAAGCGTTCCATATCATAGCGCGGCATGGCGGCCTGCATCATCTCCACCCCGCAGCAGGCCAGGCCGAACGTCATCCACATCAGGGAACCGGTGCGCGCCCAGGTGATCACATCATCCAGGGTGGTCAGGATATAGCCCTTATCGGAAAGCTCGTCCGACAGCGCGCCAAAGGCGGACCCGGGTTCGACAGATTCCGGCGTCACTCCCATTCCAGCGCCCCCTTCTTCCACTCATATACAAAACCAATGGTCAGCACCCCCAGGAACACGATCATCGACCAAAAGCCATAGAGGCCAATATCCCCCAGCGAGATCGCCCATGGGAACAAAAACGCAACCTCAAGATCAAAGATGATGAACAGGATGGCCACCAGATAAAACCGCACGTCGAATTGCATGCGCGAATCATCAAATGCGGGGAAACCGCATTCATAAGCCGACAGTTTTTCCGGGTCCGGCCGGTTTTCCGCCACCACGAAGGCAACAGCGATCAGCGCAGACGCCATGACCACGGCAATCCCGGCGAACAGCAGGATTGGCAGATATTCCAACAGCATTTCCGGCATAAACGCGCCCTCCGCCCAGGCTTTTATCGCGCCAAGGCTTTTGTAACTGTGCCGCCCTATTCCCGATCCGCGAATCCATCGGGTGTCACCAACGCGGCGTCGGGCGCACTATAATCGCCGCCCCCGGTAATGGAAAGCGCCTATGCGAGAAAAGTTTTGAGGGGCCGATGGCCGATAAATGGCGGCGCGGCCTGACCCGGTTTTCCCGCCCCCCCCGCTCTGTGTCATTACCAGGTTTATCCGGGCAATGACAAAACAGGTTGGAGCAATGACATTGGGGGGCGTGGCATTCGCCTCCGTTGCGTAAACCGTTATGCGGCTTGGCCTTGCCGGACAACCATGATAGGCTGTTATCCATGACGACCGTGACCTTCGACACCCTAAAATATGTTGATAAGCTGCGCGCGGCAGGCGTGCCTGAGGCTCAGGCCAAGGTGCAGGCGGAAGTGCTCGTGTTTGCGCTGGACGAAGTTATGGACCAGCAGCTGGCGACCAAGGCCGACATCGCCCGGCTGGAGCGCGAGCTAAAGGCCGACAGCGCCCGGCTGGAGCGCGAGGTAAAGACGGAGTTCAAAGAGGTAAGATCGGACATTGACCGGCTGGTACTAGATAAGATTGTTCCGATGCAACGCGATCTGTATGTCATCAAATGGATGATGGGCATGGTGCTTGCCGGAATTATGGCGATTATCCTTAAAACCTACTTTCCGGCCTGACGCGCAATTTTCATTCGCCGCACTGTTTTCCTTACCTCACTATCTCCGCTTCCCGCGCTGTATTATCCGGGTGATCCGCGCCACGCGCCAGAGTAAATTGTGATCAGCTTGATGCGCAATCCCCCCCCGCTTCGTCATTACCCGGCCCGCTGCGCTAGCGTTAGGGCGAAATGATTCTACATTGAATCACCTAACTCACAGTGTCACCCCGCACTTGTCTCGCCGCGCGGGCGCTGGCGCAGCGGGTGCGGGGTCCAGGGACAAAAACACATGCCTTTCATTGTAACTCCCTTGCCAAGCCGCAGCCTTCTTGCGAAGGCTGGTGGACCCCGGAATAAATCCGGGGTGACAGGCCGGGGCGTTGGCATAGGTAAACCTAAAATTATCGCGCTCTAGCGCGGCGAGCTAAACCGGGCAATGACAGCAATTGAGGACATGCCCTATAGTTAACAACTAGTAAATTTATACAATTCTTTTACAGACGCCCTGAAATTTTCATGCCACAGTCCCCAATTGAAAAATAGTGCAATCCGTCACACATGCGCGCTTTTTTGGCGGGGGCGGATAAAAATTACAAAAACTGGTTGGGTATGATCGGGTTTCGGCGCCTCATCAAGAAGGCAAAGCATAAATACACTGGCGGATGGGCGAATTTTCCGGGGAATATTACCGAAGGAGTAAAATCAATGACCTTTAACAGACTTTTAACAACTTTTGGGGCCGCGGGGCTGGGCCTGACCATGGTCCCCAGCGCGATGGCTGGACCCGCACTATATTCACCACCTGCAATTGCAGGCAGTACCGGGCTTGGGTTTGGTACGTTTATCGGGACTTGGAATGTCGATAATTCCCCGGACCACACGGGCGACATGGTAAATCCGGCGTCCGGTGGGGGAAATGCAGCGGAAGTAGGGGCTGCTATTAATGCGCAATATGATCCTGATCTTTTCGATGTAGATGAATTCAGGTTGGCTGGCGGAACCGGAACCTACATCGTTAACGGACCCGGAAGTGGTTTCAGGGTGGAAAGCATTCTTGATTCCTATACCGCAAGGTGGACCTATGACGGGCTTCCCATTGGTCCCAATTCTCCAGGCATGGCGCCCGTTGATCTCTATGTCGCGGTCAAATACAGCACTTATGTCAGTGTTTTCCGCTTTGATCTCGTGGACCCGGATCTTGATAACGATGGATCAAGCACTGACGATGACGTGTTTGGGTATTTTTCCAGCGATTTCCGGACAATTCTGGCAAACACAGCCGATGGCCTTGAAGCGGGTCTGAACTATGACGGGTTCGACAATAATTTTCCAAATGGTTGCATTCTTTCAGGTAACAACGAATTCAGCGCTGATTGCATGCTGTATAATCCCAATGGCGCCCTTAACCCTTATGGTGTCTCGCACGTAGTTGGCTATTGGCCGCCAGTTGATCAGACACCACCCCCGCCGGAGGAAGTCCCAACCCCCGGCACTGTAGCGATGATGCTGGGCGGACTGCTGGGTCTTGGCTATTTCGGTAAACGCCGCGCCCCACGCGCCTGACGAACCCCATTCGCTTCCTTGCGAACAGCTATCGAATGCCCCGGCCGGTCCGGGGCATTCGCCATTTTGGGGGCATTGATTCCTGAAAATTTTCTGTCCGGATATAATCACTTGCCTCTCCCCGTCATTGCGAGGAACGTAGTGACGCGGCAATCCAGAGCCACACTGAAAAAACTGTGATTTTGGATTCTGGATTGCCACGCCGCGTTCCGCGGCTCGCAATGACCGGGGTGCGGCGGACAATACAGTTTGGCCGTACAGGCCAAACCATGATAAGCTGCGTCCATGGCGACTGTAACCTTCGACACCCTTAAATTCGTGGAAAAACTTCGCGCAGCAGGCGTGTCCGGGGCCCAGGCCAAGGTGCAGGCGTAAGTGCTCGTGTTCGCGCTGGACGAAGTTATGGACCAGCAACTGGCGACCAAGACGGACCTCGCCCGGCTGGAACGCGAGCTAAAGTCGGATATTGTCCCGATGCAACGCGATCTTTATGTGATCAAATGGATGATGGGCATGGTGCTTGCCGGAATTATGGCGATTATCCTTAAAACCTACTTTCCGGCCTGACGCGCAATTCCCTGCCCGCCGCCGTCCTGACCCGGTTTTCCCCACCCACTGCACACTGTCATTATTCGATCTGGCTCGCCACGCAGGCGTAGTGCGCCGGGTAATCCATGCCACACACCTGGGCCTGCATTTTTTGTAAATATTACCTAGCCAGCGCACCGATTTCCCAAAGTGTGACAAACAAACACTGTAGTGAATTTATACAATTCTATAACAGACTTCCGGTCCGTCATTTAGTACATTGTAGCTAATATAGAAAGAACGGCTGGTCTGGCTCCGTCACATACATTGCCCGCCAGGTCTCAAGTATAAAAAATAATGGGTTACGGTTGGGATTTATAGGGTTGCCGGAGTTTGCCGGTAGCGCGCACCAGTAAACAGGATGACCCGGATCCGTCATTATTCCGGAATGAAATAATTGCAGGAATTTTGATCATGACAATTTACAGAACAATATTGTCGATCGCCGTCGCCGGGCTCAGCCTTGTCATGGCCGGCAACGCCATGGCGCTCCCCGTCCTGCAGTTGTTTATTGAAGGCGCGGACTACGAAACCGCCTCCGAAAATCCTGACGACCCGGAAACCTGGGCGAAACTGGGTACCGACTCTTTCCGTTTATGGGTTCTGGGTAGCGCCGGTGAAGGCGCGACGCCTGCCATTGACGCAACCCACAGGATCAGGGACGTCAAATTCGTCGCCAGTTTTGCCGACGGGCTTACCCCGGTCATTGGCTTTTCGCCCACCACAACTGACCATTATGGCCCGACAGGCGACCCTTCCACGCCGGTTGCCGTAAGCGGGCCGTTCCCCTCGCCGTTTGGCGACCATGACACCGACGCTGAAAACTGGTCGAACCCGGATGGCCCGATGGGCGCCCATGGCATGCTGCAAAATGGCCGGACGGCCTTTGAATGGAATCTAGGCAACTTCGAACTGGTGGACTCTTCGATTGGCAATACCCAGCCAGGGGTTCCAGTTGAAGCCGCCACTAATTTCTTCCCGGTTCTGGACGGCGGCCATATGGGCCAGATCAACGTTTATGACATGTCGATCAGCGGCCTTGAGGTTGGCGATCAGGTGCATTTTGACGTCTATGGCGTGTTGCAGGAGAAGGTGACGATATACACGATAAGCTGTAGCAAACCGGGAACCGTACCCAATGCTCAGGGTAATTGTACGGGTAGCAATAATCAGGTCGTCCAAACACCCGTTGGGACACAATGGGTGGATATGGCCCGAAACGGTCACCCCGGCGATCTGACTATCGTCAACGCACCTTTCTCCCATGATGCGCGATGGGAGCAGGTTGCCAGCATCCCAACCCCCGGAACGGCGGCGCTGTTGCTGGGTGGCCTGATCGGTTTGGGCTGGTGTTCACGGCGCCGGGTTATCACCGCCTGAGGTCAATGCGCTTCCTGACCCGCTTGCGGGTTTGCCGTGATATTATAACAAATGCCCTGTTTACCACGGGGCATTCGCCGTTTCAGGGTAAACCCTCACCGGGGGAACAACCAGAACGCTGTGCCCAGAAGACCCCAAAGTGTGACAACCCGTCACTATTGAAAGTTTCACATTTTTTTGAGTGACATTCTTGTACAAAAATTGTATAGTTTCCCTCATATTAGAAGAATGACTGGTTTGGCTTCGTTCCATTTACAGACGAAAAACCAGAAGCATAATAAAAACAATGGGTTAAGGTTGGGATTTATAGGGTTGCCGGGGTTGGGCGGTGGCCTGTGCATGCAAAAGGCGTAACCTGAATTTGTGGTTATTCCGGAATAGATTATTATAGGAATTTAAGATCATGACGATCAACTCAAATTTAGCCGGCAGATTATTGGCGATGGCGGGCGCGGCCTTGCTGACGGTCTCGGGGTTTACGCCATCAGCCAACGCCGGCATCATCAACATGGATTTCACCAGCGATGCGGCCACAATTATCGTGGGCGCAACCACCACGGATGCTTCCGTTTCGCATGACTATACCAATTCAACCACAAGCACCGCGAAAATGGGTGTCGACATGACACCGTTCGGGTACGCAGGCACCCTTGATATCACTGGAACCCGGTCATACATCGAGACATATGATGCGCAACCTGGCCCAGGGACTAACATGCAGCCCCGCACAATGCGGTTGACCAGATGGAATGGTAACGGCCTTGCCATATGCTCGGATCAGCGGAGCGACGGGTGCACCGGTTCAGACGAGCACACTGTGGATGGAAACGGCATAAGCGGGCACGACATTGACGAATCCATCAAGTTCGCGTTTTCCACCGGAATGGAATTTGCGGTGCGGTATGTAACGTTCGGGTATTCCGATAGTAATGATGATGCAGTAATGAGTTTTATGACCGCTTTAACCAGCACGCTGAACATCAATATTGATTACCATAATAACAATTCCAATTACGATTATAGCTCCTGCTCAAATCTGACCTCAAGCTCAAGTTCAGACACCGTTGTCTGCACCGTTGATATTTACAAGCTCGCGGCGTTGTCTGATGGCACTTCACTGGGCGCTTTGGATCTGCTGCGTTACGATGCGGCCGTGGACTATAATCTGGGTCAGGACGCCATCTACAATTTCCTGGCGTCGTCCTCGGGCTTTGAGTTCAAGGCGCTGGACTCTAATGATAACTGGAAGCTCCGCCAGGTATCATGGGTGGTAGACGATGTCCCCACCCCCGGCACCGCGGCGCTGCTGCTGGGCGGCCTGAGCGGACTGGGGTGGTTTGCGCGCAGGCACAGGACCGCCAACGCATAAACGTATTGCCCATGATGCGCCACCTCTCCACGTCATTGCGAGGAACGTAGTGACGCGGCAATCCAGAGCCACACGGAAAGCTTTTGTCTATGACTCTGGACACGCCGCGCAAGCGCTGGCGCTGCGGGTCGCCGCGCCTTCGTCTCGCGATGACGCCGGAAGATAAGGTAATTGCAGTTTTGAGGGCTTTCTCGACCACGAAATGACCTTGCCTGAATCGTCATTTTCGACCAGAGCAGTTTGTAACCGGGTTGATTCGGAC
>JBEBFX010000081.1:0-14249 GCA_040081735.1 Alphaproteobacteria bacterium
TTAGTGGCCCCCAGCAACAAGGTTTTGGTGATCAATTTGGAAGGAATAGCATCCTCAACGATGGATTTTGCCGGTGTCGGCTGCGCCATTCTGTTGGCCGCGCCGGATTGGGTGGACAGGCTGGCCACGGCCATAATTGCCGTCATAACACAGCCGAGCCTGTAGAGTATGGTGTTCAGAACGCGCATCGCATTTCCCCGCTAGATTTACGGGCGCTTCTTGCCGCCCTGTTATGGCCATTCTTGTAGCTGATGTCATTCAAGGACACCAGACTGTAAGACGGATATTCCCTCATTATTGCAGAAAAAAGCGCCCGGAACACGGGTTCCGGGCGCCTTTAGAAAGCGTAGGCGATGTTGATCGAGGCAAAGTCACGATCATCCAGCGGCGCGTCCGGGCCGAAGTTGGCGGTCCAGCTCATGGAGCCCGTCCAGCGCGACTGATAGTTCGCCGCCAGGCTGAGGCCAATCGCCTTGCTTTCGGCCATATAATTGCCGAGCGGCGCCGGCGTGCGGCCGCCAAGATCCCAGCGCCACGCAATCTGCGGAACCAGGTTGACCGGGCTGCCGAATACACGGTTGTACGTCAGATTGAAGATGCCCTGCGCGCCCCACGAGAACGGGGTGGCCCAGTTGGTCGGCCCCTTCAGATCGGTGTTCAGCTTGTAGGTGGCGGCGGCGATCGGGTTCAGCAGGCCTTCGCTGCCGCGGGCGGCAAGCGCAGAACTGGTCGAGATGCCGGGCGCCCAAACCGTACCCACTTCCGTCACCATCACGCCGCCATCCGCGCTGGCGAACTGCACGATCGGGTTGGAGCCGAACAGAACCGAGGTAATGGTGGCCTGAGCGGTGAAGACGTCCTCTTTCGGGATTTCAATATATCCGTTCGGACGCACATTCGCCGCAGACAGCACCGAAGCCCGCGTTTGCGGCGTGAGCGGGGCCGGAACCGCGCCGGTGCCCGAGTCCACATGCCGGATCATCAACACATCACCGGCCAGCCCGTTCGGCACGTTAGTGGCTAACGAGGAGCCCGTTGGATCGATGGTGATAATTCCGCGCTTGTTCGCTTCCGCAACCAGACTGGATGCCGTGCCGGGCGGGACGATGAAGGCCGTCGTACCCGCCGGATTAGCCGCACTGACGGCAGGCGCTGTTGTCGGCGTGATGCCGCCAATGCCTGCCAGATCACCCAGACCGCCCGGAGGACCAAAGAGGGGGGCTGGGCTAGCCGGGATCAAAGGATTGCTATTTGCACCGTGAGGAGTGCCCGTGCCCTGCAGCACACTGGTGGGCAGAACTACACCACCTGCGCCCAGAGTCGACGGAACAAAAAATTGCACCGGCAGATCGGTGACCGTCAGCTGGCCTAATGCAGCCATATCCGCCGCACGCGCAAGACCTGGCGTAACTTGCATCGTGGAGGCGTAGTTGGGATTGGGAACCGCCGAATGCACCCCGGGAACGGCCGCAGTCTGTGATTCGATAGCATATACCTCCGCCATGCTGGACAGATTGGTCCCAGCCCGCGCTGTTGCCGTTCCCGCCGCCGCCTGGGTATAATACTGGAACCCGTAGGTGCTGCTACGCCCTGGCGCCAACTCAACATTCCGTGATGGAGCCGTGGGCGAGCCCACGCCTGCCGGCAGATCGGCGCCTGTGAATAGCGCCGTACGGCCGTCGAGGTCGGCGGCCAGCGCCGCGACTTCGGAACCGACATAACTCATTGGTTGATCGTGACGATAGGTCGCCTCGGCCTGGAAAGCCAGCGAACCCAGGGTGGTGCTCACGCTGGCGCCCACCAGTTTGATGTCTTCCGGATATTCCAGACGATATTGCTGGGTATTGGCAAGCACCGCACCGATCGAGCCTTCTGTAGCCAGAGGACGCGCACGCTGAATGTTAAGACAGTTCTGATGGCCGCCAGGAAGCCGCATATCCACATTGGAGCGGTTTCTGGCGGTGTCACCGGCGATAAATGGCCGGCCGGTGGCGGATTGCAGACCCTGGGACTGCACAATCGGCCCAAGCGAAGCAAAGATGTTACACAGCTGCTGCTGCCCCTCAAACGCATTCACCATCGCGGGGCCCGCAGCCGCGCTGTAAACCGGGCCGGAGCCTGCCAGTTGCGGGGCCGGCAGACCCAGACCCGTATCCGCCGAAGTGCCGGCCGCGAGACCGGCGTTGGCGGCGTTGAACAGAGCCTGATCCGCGCCCGAAATCGTGGCCCCGTCGGCCTGCCTGGTGCCATTGGTGTTGATCTTGCCATAGGCGTCGCGCGCAAAGGCGGTCATGGTGGTGCCGGTCACGCCGCTGACGGCCAGAAGCGGGTTGGGCATGCTGAACGCGACGACCGGCAGACGCGAATGATAGTTGATGAAATAAAGGCCGAACTCCATGCCGTTATTCAATTCTTCATTGAAATAACGCAGGGCGGCGCCAAATTCGCCGCCGTCATCGGCGTTACGGTCATTGGCGCGTTCGATGACCACGGAGGGAATGTTAACCGCAACGCGGCTGACCGCAAAAACGCCCGTGCTGAGCCCATCGATGACCGCAAGGGGATTGAATATGCTGTCGTCGCCAGGATTGAACGCGCCCGCCCGGATCTGTTCCGAACCGCGTCCGACAATATCGGCGCCGCTGAAAAAGGTGCCCGAGGGATCCGGCACGATATTGTCGGATTTGAACTGGTAAAAGCCTTCGACGCTGAAATTGTTGGGCAGGCCCAGGGACGCCTTGGCGGCCAGAACCGGGGTGAAGAATTCCTTCACTTCGGAACCCGGCTTGCGCACCGCCGCCACGTCGATCGGGTTGATCACGTTGATGCCGTTCTGGATAAAGGTGCTTTCGCCCCAGCTGATCACCTGGTTGCCGCCGCGCAGTTCCAGCGGCATGCCGCCCAGATCAAAGCTGCCGCCCACGAAATAGTCGAGCAGTTTGGCGTTCTGTGACACCTCGCTGCGCGCGCCGGATTTCAGATCGACGAAGTCCGTATTGTCAATGATCGGATCGACGAACGCCGTGCCGCGCACAAAGGCGTTGAAGTTGCGCCAGGTCGCGCCCGTTTCCGAGGTGGCCTTCAGGGCGCCGGAGAACACGTCCCACTGGCCATAATTCAGATTGCCGTCGTCGATATTGGTGCCGCCGTCTTTTTCAAGACCCGAAGCGTCCGTTACCTTGCAACCGCCATTGGCGCGGCCAAGATTGCGGCAATCCCGGGCGCTGGTGCGCATCGACGCGCCCGCCGAAACAACCGTATCAATCGAACCCGTAAGCTCACCGAAGCTGTAATCAATGGCGTTGGCGGCGCCCGCCATTAACCCCATAACCGCAAAAACTGAACCGCCCTTGACAAGACGATTCAGCAACACCCGCCGCGCGGGAGCGTTCAACAATCCGGACACACGTGCCTCCATCCTTGGTTTTTTAAACCCGCCGGCAGCGATTGAATTGCGCCATCCTGACGAGCCTCATGCCTCAACCTCTACAACGCCAGATTTTGCCAGCCCCTGTCAACCCTCATGGTCGATGGATGTACATCGGATTGTAACTTAGTCCCGGACTATGACATTTTTCCCACGCTTATGGCTTTGCCGTACACCAGCGCCGCCAATAGGGGACGAAATGCACCCGGATTAACCCCTCACCCCCGGGGAATAGCGGGAATCGCTTGCCAGCGGTGCCCTCCACCGGATAGAAAGAGCCTGTTAAATCGGGCGCGTAGCTCAGTGGGAGAGCACCTCGTTGACATCGAGGGGGCCGCTGGTTCAATCCCAGCCGCGCCCACCACCCTACGCCCTGCGGGCTTCGGGTGGCTTACGCCACCTGGGAACCATATCCTGGGCGTAACGGGATTGCGTGTCCTGCTAAATCATCCCGGCGCCCCCGAACTATTTCCAGGCGAATACCGGCTGTTCCAGATGATCTACCCGGGTGTGGCGGCCATGAATGCAGACCTCGGCGAATTGATACATCACAGCGGCGGTCGGGGCATGGACGAAATCATTCTCGACCAGCAGCCGGATAACCGGGCGGTCACTTTCCGGGATCGTAAAGAATACCGGCGAATCGGGGCGGTTCAGCTCTGTGAAACTCACATGATGGATGGACGCGACCTCCGCCGGATTGGGAACAAGTTTGGCGTCCAGGCCCGCCCACACCACGACGGGCGTGATCAGATAGCCAGAGCGGGTCGGATAATCATCCAGCGTGCCGATCACATGATGGGCCGGCACGTCAAGCCCCACTTCCTCATGCATTTCGCGCAAAGCGGCGTCAATGGGCGTCTCGCCTTTATCCAGCCGCCCGCCCGGCAGCGCCCATTGCCCGGCATGGGCATTCAGTCTCGGGGCGCGCCGTGTCAGCAGGATCGCGCCCTCGCCCGCCGCGTTGGCGACGATCGCCAGGGCGACAGCGGCATGTTTCAGCCCGTCACCGGACTGATTCCGGCTTTTGAAACCGGTTACATTACGCAGAACGTGATCGCGCAGCGCGTCATTTACCTGATAGGATCCGGTCAAACTGAAAACTCCCTTGCGATCTCGCGCAGTTTGAATTTCTGAATTTTGCCGCTGGCGGTGCGCGGCATTTCAGCGATGACTTCCATGCGCTCCGGCAGGTAATTTCGCGCCAGTTTCGCATCCTGCAGATAATCCACCATGCCCTCAAAGGTCAGATTGGACCCCTGGGTCAGGGTGACAAAGGCGCAGCCGCGCTCGCCCAGACGCGGGTCCGGAATGCCGACAATGGCCACATCGGCAATGGCCGGGTGGCGGTACAACAGCTCCTCCACTTCCACCACCGGGATATTTTCACCGCCGCGAATCAGGATGTCCTTGGCCCGCCCGGTAATCCGGATATAGCCATCCCCATCCATGCGGGCGTAATCGCCGGTATCAAACCAGCCCTCGGCGTCGGTGCCGTACATTTCGGGCTTTTTCATATAGCCGACAAAGGCGGAACAGCCGCGCGACTGCAACAGCCCGTCGGTATCGGGCGCCGCCGGCGCGCCGGTTTCATCCACAATGCGCACCTCAACCCCCGGCATTGCGCTGCCATCCGTGTTGAAGACCTTTTCCATGGGATCACTGGGCCGGGTGATGGTCACTGCGCCGTTTTCGCTCATGCCCCAGAGCGACAGCACCTGTATGTCCAGTTCCCGCGTGGCGCGTTCGGTCAGCACGCGCGGGATCGGGGCGCCCCCGCACAGAAAGGCGCGCAGGGAACCGATGTCATATTTATGCACCTCGGGCGTAACAGTCAGATCGGACAGGAACGGCGTCGAGGCCATGGTGTAGGTGACGCGCTCGTCCTCGATCATCTGGGCGGCGATGCGCGCATCCCACACATCCTGATAGACCGCCTTGATGCCGAGATAGAGCGGCATCATGACGCCGTACAAAAACCCGGTCTGGTGCGCCAGCGGCGAGGACATCAGCAGGACGTCTTTGGCGCCGAGGCCCACATGGGCGGCATAGGATTGCAGATTTCCGAACTGGGTGTTCGCCGTATGCATCACCCCCTTGGGCTGGCCCGTGGTGCCAGACGTGTACAACATCTCATTGACGTCATTGGGGCTCATTTTACGGGCGGCAAAAATTGCGGGGCCGTCCATTTCGTCCTCATGGCGGCGGAGCAGAAAGTTTTCTTCAAAGCCCTGGGGGCCGGGTCCGCCCAGCACGAACACATGCTCCAGGGCAGGCAGGTCTTTGCGCAGGCCCGCCAGCATGGCCGGATGATCGAACCCGCGAAATTCACGGGGCACGAAAATCATTTTGCTTTCGGCAAAGGCCAGCATGAAGGAAAGTTCGCGTTCGCGAAAGATCGGCATGACCGGATTGCTGATCGCGCCGATGCGCACACAGGCAATGTGCAGCGCCGCAAATTCCCACCAGTTGGGCAATTGAAACGACACCATATCGCCCTTGCCGACGCCGTAATGGACCAGACCGAGCGCAATGCGTCTGGAAAACTGATCCAGCTGCCGGTACGAAACACTTTCGCGCCGCTGGCGCATGGAGTTGAAACCGGTGATTGCAATGGCGTCCGGCTGCAACGTCACGGACTTATCCAGCACATCGGTGATCAGGATATCCGGCCACAGGCCCGCGTCCTTCATCGCCGCAATGCGGCTTTCGGGCAAAATTACTTTCAGATCAACTGGCATGGCCATCCCTATTTTCGTTCTGCGCAAGAATAGCGGCAATCGCCGGCTATTGTCACGGGCGAGTTATGCCTACGGACACCTGGATAAAATCAACGCCCGGTTTCACGGACCTGTAACAAGAGCACAAATCCGGAAACCAGAAACAGTATGATTACCGCCATCCCGGCGCGCTGGGAATGCAGGACGGCCGTTGTCAGGCCAATCAGCAGCGGGGCCAGAAACGAGGTCGCCTTGCCAGACATGGCCAACAGGCCAAAAAACTCCCCGGTCATTTCTTTAGGGCAAAGCCGGACCAGCAGGGTTCGCGCGGCGGACTGGGCCGGGCCGCCAAAAAATCCTATCATCACTCCGCACACCAGATAGGCAATTTCTGACGCGCTGGCGAACGGCGCTCCGCCGGGCTGCATCGCCTCGACAGGCAGGCCGAACAGGATCGAATCCCGCTGTATGGAAATCGCCCCCAGCAACGCCATTAATAAGCCCGCAATCGAAACAAGGATCGTGCGGCGCGATCCAAACCTGTCATCGGCCCAGCCGCCTGCAAACGCGCCGATGGCTGAAAAGATCAGCAGAATGACGCCAAACAGGCCCAGCGTCAGGATTTTCCACTCAAACAGACCGGCGCCATAAATGCCGCCGAACGCAAACAGCGCCGTCAGGCCGTCGGCGTAAATCATGTGCGCAATCAGGAACCGCATGACATTGCCATAGTTACGGGCGTTCAGGAGGGTTTGGCGTAATTGAGCCAGACCTTCGCGCACGGCCCGGCCAATGCCCAGACCCGGCGCCGGCCGGTCCTGGGTAAACAAAAAAAATGGCGGCGCAAACAGCACAAACCACACAGCAGAAAACGGCCCGGCAAGCCGGCCGGCCATGTCCTTTAACCCCGGCAGGCCGATAATCAGAACCAGACTCAGCAATCCGCCCACATAGCCGAGCCCCCAGCCAAAGCCGCTTAGCCGGCCAAGCCGCTTTGGTGACACCAGATCGGGCAGCATGGCGTTGCTGAATACAATGATAAACTCAACGCTTATCGCCGCCGCCACCAGCGCCGCCAGCACGGGCGCGACAGCCGCCGCATCGCCGGGAACAGCGAACCATAACAGCGCACTGCCACTAATATAGATAACGCCAAGCGCAGCGATCCATGGCTTGCGGTGTCCTATTCTGTCTGCGATGGCCCCCAGCACCGGGCTTAACAATGCGATGACGGCGCCGACAAAGGATTGCGCATAGCCCCAGATTTCCTGACCGCGGACCGCATCGCCGATAAAACTGGCGGCGAAATAGGGCGCAAAAATGAAGGTGGTGACCAGCGTGAAATAAGGCTGATGCGCCCAGTCCAGCAGCGCCCAGGAAAATTGCCCGCGCCGCCAGTTGAATGGTGAGGTTATCGCTTCGTCGTCCGCCGGCGGATTCGTCATAACCGCAATCTAGCGCATCCGGGCAAAGGCGTAACACACTTACTTGTTCAGCAGATCCCGCATCTGGCGATTGACAAAAGCCAGCTTGGCCACGCTGATCGAACCCGACCGCATTTCATCGATCAGCCGGACGGTGCGCCGCACCGCAGGGCCATGCTGCTCGCACCACCGGGTCACCGCCGCCTGCGCGTTCAGCCCGTTACCGGCGCTCAGCGCCTGGGCGGTCATCACCCGTTGCTGACCATAAAAATCATCGATCATGGCGTTCATCGCCAGTCTTTCCCAATGCCCTTCGGCCATATTTTTTTCACCCATGCCACAGAGCCAGTCCAGGCTGAGTTCAGCGCCGATGCGGAAGAATGCGGCGGCCACCTCGCCAATGTCACGTCCATCGGCGCGCGCCACCATAACCATATCCGCCGCCGAACCCATTGGTTGCAGACCCGCAGCGGCCATAGCAATATCCTCGGGCGCCCCATCGGCCAGCAATGACCGCAGGCGCGCCGCATGAGCTTCGGCTTCCAGCGGGGAAAGGTGCAGATGAATTTCGCTGCGCAACTGGGATATGCCGGGGCGGTAGGCCGCGATAATGGCGCCAATATCCATGGGTTGCGGCACATTGCGCAGGAACCAGATGGTGGCGCGGCGGATCAGATCGCGCCCGTCCAGCTGAATGCGCGTCTGCACTTCCGGCGGCACTTTATTATCCAGCGCTTCCAGGGATTGCCAGAAGGCGCGCATATCAAAGGCGGCGCGCGCCACAACAAAAGCCCGTACAACTTCGGCCATGGAAAATCCGGTTTCCTCGGCAATCGCGCTGACAAAGGTGACGCCCGCGCGATTGACGATGGAGTTCGCCAGCTTGGAGGCCACGATTTCGCGGCGCAACTGATGCCCCAAAAGCGCCGGCGCATATTTTTCGCGCAGGGGTTTCGGGAAATAGGTAATCAGATCATCGTGCAAAAACTCTGAATCCAGCACATCGCTGCCTAGCAATTCCTGCCGCATGCCATTTTTGGCATAGGCCATCAGAACCGCAATTTCAGGCCGGGTAAGCCCAAGCCCCGCCGCCGAACGTTCCCCGATCGCCGCATCATCGGGCAGGAATTCAACCTTGCGGTTCAACTGCCCGGCCCGTTCCATTTCGCGGACAAATCCCGCATGGGCATCCAGCAGACGGTGCGAAAGCGAGGCTTCAAGACTGATCGCCAGGGTCTGCTGATAATTATCGCGCAGCACCAGTTCCGCCACTTCATCCGTCATAGAGGCCAGCAGCTGATCGCGCTGCTTGCGCGGAAGATCGCCCGTCCGGACTTCATGACCGAGCGCGATCTTGATATTTACTTCGTGATCGGAGCAATCCACCCCGGCGGAATTGTCTACAGCGTCGGTATTGATTGCGCCGCCCGTCAGGGCGTATTCAACACGGCCAAGCTGGGTGCAGCCAAGATTGGCCCCTTCGCCGATGACTTTGGCCCTGATCATGGCGCCATCTATGCGCACGGTGTCATTGGCCTTGTCGCCTGCATCCAGATTGCTTTCATGGGACGCCTTGACATAGGTGCCAATGCCGCCAAACCACAGCAGATCCGCTTCCGCCGCCAGCAGGGCATGAATAAGCTCGGCGGGGGTCACTGCCGCCTGGGTCAGGCCCGTGATATGTTGCATCTGCGGCGTCAGGGGAATTGATTTCCGCGTGCGGCTGAACACACCGCCGCCCGCGCTGATAAGGCCCGCGTCATAGTCCGCCCAGGATGATCGGGGAAGATCGAACAGACGCGCGCGTTCCGCAAAACTCAGCGCCGGATCGGGATCGGGATCAATAAAAATATCGCGATGATCAAAGGCCGCCAGCAGCCGGGTCTGGCGGGAAAGCAGCATGCCATTGCCGAACACGTCGCCCGACATATCGCCGCAGCCGATGACCGTGAACGGCGTCGTCTGAATATCCACATGGCGTTCACGAAAATGGCGCTTGACGGCTTCCCACGCGCCGCGCGCGGTAATGGCCATTTTCTTGTGGTCATATCCGACGGAACCGCCGGAGGCGAAAGCATCGTCCAGCCAGAACCCGTAATCATGCGCCACGCCGTTGGCGATGTCCGAAAATGTCGCGGTGCCTTTATCGGCGGCAACCACCAGATAGGGATCGTCCGCGTCATAGCGCAGCATGCGGGCAGGCGGCGATACTTTTGCGTCCACAATATTGTCGGTCAGGTCCAGCAGGCCGGAAATGAACATGCGGTAGGCGGCGACGCCTTCTTCCTGAATCGCGTCACGCGCGCCGCCTGCGGGCAGGCGTTTGGGAAAGAACCCGCCCTTGGAGCCGACCGGAATGATGACCGCGTTTTTAACCTGCTGCGCCTTTACCAGACCAAGAACCTCGGTCCGAAAATCCTCGCGGCGGTCCGACCAGCGCAGCCCGCCGCGCGCCACCTTGCCAAAGCGCAGATGCACGCCTTCCACACGGGGTGAATAGACAAAGATTTCCACCATTGGACGGGGCAGGGGCAATTCATCGACCAGCGCGCTGTCCAGCTTGAAAGAGATATAGTCCTTCTCTGTGGCTTGAGGGGTTATCTGATAGAAATTGGTGCGCAGGGTGCACGCGATCAGATTGAGAAAGCGGCGCAATATCCGGTCTTCGTCCAGGCTTTCCACGGCATCGAGCGCCAGGGTAATCGCCTCACGCAAAGCGTGTGACGCCGCCTCGCGTTCGCCTGAAAAATCAACGTCAAACCGGGTGTGAAAAAGATCAATCATCTGCCGCACGATTGCTGGATGGGCGCAAAGCGCGCGTTCCATATAATCATTGCTATATGGAATTCCCGCCTGGCGCAGATATTTGCCATAGGCGCGCACGATTGCCGCCTCTCGCCAAATCAGTCCAGCCCCCAGAACCAGACGGTTAAAGCCGTCATTCTCGGCGGCGCCGTGCCAGATTGCCGTGAACAGATCTTCGAGATTTTCGCTGGCAACGCCAAGATCGACAGGCTGATCGTTCGCCTCGCGCATTTCGAAATCATGCAGCCAGATGCGTGTTTCGCCCGAAACTTCAATTTCATAGGGATGTTCACCGGTGACCCGGAAACCCATGCGCTCCAGCATCGGCATGCAGTCGCTCAGCGGCACGGCTTCGCCCTTGCGGAACAGTTTGAAGCGCACGCAGGATTCCGGATCCTCGATGGTGCGGTAAAAGCTGACATGTATGCCGCCTGCTTCCAGCAGCTTTTCCATGCGTTCAATATCAAGCGATGCGAGTTCAGGCGGGAAATGCGCCTTGTAGTCCGGCGGAAACCCTTTGGCGTAGCGTTCCCATAAATGCAGGCCGCGCCCGCCGCCCGCATGGGCGAGCAGCGCCACCCGCAATTCGTCGCGCCAGGTGCGTCCGGCCTGGTCGATCTGCGCCTCGATCCGCTCGATCTGGATTTCAGGCAGGGCGCCGGGGCTGGTGGTAATGATGAAATGCACACGCGCCAGCGGGGAATCCCCGTATTCCGGCGTAATCGTGGTAACCGTGCCGTTAAAGTTTTCCGCCAGTATTGCGCCAATCCGCTGTTGCAGTTCGGCGTCATAGCGTTCGCGCGGAATATAGACCAGACAGGAAATATAACGGTCAAACGGATCAACGCGTACGATCAGCCGGGTGCGCGGACGTTCCTGCAGGCGCAAAATGGCGATGGCATGGTGAAACAGCGCATCCCGCTTGGTCTGAAACAGTTCGTCGCGCGGATAGGTGTCCAGAATATTCTGCATCGCCTTTCCGTCGTGGCTGTCACGCGCGAATCCTGCGCGGGCGATGGTCAGGGCGACTTTGCGCCGCAGCAGGGGAATATCCGCCGGCGCCAGACTGTAGGCGCCCGATGTAAACAGCCCGACAAAGCGCCGTTCGCCAATCACCGTCCCATTGGAATCATAGCGTTTGACGCCGATATAATCCATATGCGTGTCACGATGCACGCTGGAGCGCACGTCGGTTTTCGTGATAATCAATGGCCCCGGGCGTTTCAGGCTCTCCAGGATTTCCGGCGAAAACGCGACCAGCCCGTTGCTGCGGGAACGGAATAATTTGACATCCGGATTACGCAGCACCCCAAGGCCGCTGCCCGGAACCTGGGCTGCCGATATTGCCGCTTCGTCCCCGGTGATGGTGAGTTCCGCATAGCCCAGCAGCGTAAAATGATTGTCCCGCAGCCATTCCAGAAACGCGATGGATTCGTCGATTTCCTCTGCGGCTATCGCCAGATTGGACTGCCGGACTTCTGCAATCGCTGTATCAACGCGCGACAGCATTTGACGCCAGTCGCCGACAGCGGCGCGCACATCTGCCAGAACCTCAACCAGATGATCGCGGATGTTTTTCATCTTTGCCGCATCCGGCTGCTCGTCGATCATGATGTGAATGAAGGATTCGGCCTTGCCCCCCGTTTCGCCGTCCCCGGAAAGCCGGTTCCAGCAGCCTTCCGGCGTCCGCAGCACAGACATAACCGGATGCGCGACCAGATGCACGCCAAGCCCGCGCCGGGAAATTGCCGCGCTGACGGAATCGAGCAGGAACGGCATATCGTCATTGACGATTTCAATGACCGTATAGGGCACCTGCCAGCCATGGGCTTCGATGCGCGGGGTGTAGACACGCACCAGCGCTTCGCCGGGGCGCCGCGTTGCCGCCAGCTTGTAATGGGCCAGCGCCGCCCCATAGATATTCTGCGGCGACAATTGCAGCAGGTCCTCGGCGATGACGTTTTTATAATAAAACTGGATAAAATGTTCCAGCTCTTCTCTGGCGCCAGGGCCCGGCCGTTCGCTGATCAGTCCCGAGGCGTCATCCAGCAAAGTTGTTTTTCTATTGTCCGCGCGTGCAATCATTGTCGTATTCACCTCTACAGGGGCCAGCCGCCAAGTGCCGCAAGGTTAACACAGGATATCTTTCAAAAATCTTTCAGTATTTTGGCATTGTTTTTTAACCGGCAAAGATTGAGTATTGCTCCAGGCTCAGTATCCACAGCAATTATTACAAAAGGGGAACGTATATGAACGTCGCAGCCAACGATCTGGAAGTCTTCATGCAGGGCCTGGTCCGCAGAAATCCTGGAGAAATTGAGTTTCATCAGGCAGTGCAGGAGGTTGCGGGCAGTATCATCCCGTTCATCCAGGACAAGCCGCGATACCTTAAAATGCGCATTCTGGAGCGCCTGGCGGAACCCGACCGGGTGGTGATATTCCGTGTCTGCTGGGAAGACGATCTGGGCAATATCCGGGTTAATCGCGGCTACCGGGTGCAGAACAGCAACGCCATCGGCCCCTACAAGGGCGGCATCCGCTTTCACCCCACCGTGACCCTCAGCGTGCTGAAATTCCTGGCGTTCGAGCAGACCTTCAAAAACAGCCTGACCGGCCTGCCCATGGGCGGCGGCAAGGGCGGCTCCGACTTCAACCCCAAGGGCAAGTCGGAAAACGAGGTCATGCGTTTCTGCCAGTCGTTCATGACCGAACTGCACCGCCACATTGGCGCGGACGTTGACGTGCCCGCAGGCGACATCGGCGTGGGCGGCCGCGAGATCGGGTTCATGTTCGGCCAGTACAAACGTCTGGAAAATGTCTATACCGGCGTGCTGACCGGCAAGGGCCTGGAATATGGCGGCAGCCTGATCCGCACCGAGGCCACCGGGTACGGCGCGGTCTATATGATGGAAGACATGCTGACCCGCAACAAGAACGGCTTTGTGGGCAAGAAATGCCTTGTCTCCGGTTCGGGCAACGTGGCGCAATATGCGGCGGAAAAACTGCTGCATCTCGGCGCGACCGTGCTGACACTGTCGGATTCAGATGGCTTTATCTATGACAAGAATGGCCTGACCGCCGAAAAGCTGGCCCAGGTGATGGACATCAAGAACAACAAGCGGGGCCGCATTGAAGAAGCCGCTAAACTGATCGGCTGTGAATTTCATGCGGGCCAGCGCCCCTGGCACATTCCCCTGCGACATTGTATTCCCGTGCGCGACCCAGAACGAGATCAGCGGCGAGGAAGCCAAACTGCTGCTCAAAAACGGCTGCATCGGGGTTGGCGAAGGCGCCAATATGCCGACCGTGCAGGAAGGCATTGACGCCTTCATCCATTCCAAAATCCTGTTCGCGCCGTCCAAGGCCGCAAATGCCGGCGGCGTGTCGGTTTCGGGCCTGGAAATGAGCCAGAACAGCGCCCGGCTGTCGTGGAAGGAAGAAGAACTGCAAAAACTGCTGCGCGACGTGATGACCGGCATTCACGAGCGCTGCGTGCGTTACGGCGAAGAAAAAGACGGCTATGTGAACTACCTCAAGGGCGCCAACATCGCCGGCTTCGTCAAGGTCGCCGACGCCATGCTGGCCTACGGGGTGGTGTAGGGGAGCTCTCGCGAGCGCTTCAGGATTCTCTTCCCCTCCCCCTTGCGGGCAGGGCTATCGCATATGCAGCTGGTGTTTTCCTTCTCCCCCTGCGGGAGAAGGCCAGGATGAGGGGTGCGCGCAATTATGCGCGCAAAAAAAGCTTTTACACACGGCCCCCTCACCCCAACCCTCTCCCGCAAGGGGAGAGGGAGCTACATACATCAGGCAAAATTCCATATGCGATAGCCCTCCCCATCACGGGGATCGTTGCAAAATTCTGTATTTGTGATT
>JBEBFX010000082.1:0-14192 GCA_040081735.1 Alphaproteobacteria bacterium
ACCGCCAGATTGCAGTTTTTCGAGATGTTCTCGAGCAATGCGTCCTGCCCGTCGGCACGGCCAATGACCCAGCCCCCGCCATGAATATGCAGATACACCCCATCAATTTTTTGGGGCGCAAAGATGCGCAGGCTCAGCGGTCCGGCGGGGCCGCCGATCGTGCGGGTATGGGCCTTGTCAGAATATATCGGCGTACCCAGCGGGCTGTTGCCGCTGGCCAGAAAATCACGCAATTCCTGGGGCGCCATTTCATTCCACGGCGTGGCCGCCCGCAAGGCGCCCACAATCGTTTGATTTACAGCCAGATTTTCCGCGTCGGCAGCGGCAGATGAATAGGTTTCCGGATCCCAGGGATTGTTAAATTGCATCTTGACCTCGTCTGATTATCCAAGCGTAATAGTATATTATCCATACCAGTCTTAGCCAGTTATTCAAAAATGCTAGAAAGCGCCGCGATTTCAGTCAAGTCACAAGGGGTGAAATTATGGACAGGCCAAAATTACTCGTGATGGACGACGAAGCCATGTTCGGCGCGTTTGTTGAAGAAGTGGCGCAGGGCCTTGGCCATGATGTTCTGGTTCTGACCGAGCCGGGAAAATTTTTTGAGGCTTTCAACAGCTTTCAGCCCGCAACCATTGTTCTGGACATGGTCATGCCCGAATTTGACGGGACAGAAATTACCCGCTGGCTTGTCGAAGAGAAATTTGCGGGCAAACTGATTATGGTCACCGGCTACAACCCGCAATATTCCAAAATCGCAAAATTATTGGGCGAACTTGGCGGGCTGCATAAAGTGGTGCGTATAGGCAAGCCGGTAAGACTGGAAGAATTGCGCCGCGTGCTAATGGATTAGGGCGTGCTCACCAAAGGCAATTCCAGCGTGAAACGGCTGCCATTGCCGGGCACGCTTTGCAGCAAAAGGGATCCCTGCATCAGTTCGGCCAGACGTTTCGATATATGCAAACCCAAACCGATGCCCTTGCCCATATCATCATAGTCTACGGCATTATCACCGCGAACGAATTTGTCAAAAACCCTGTTTTGCAATTCGGCGGAAATACCGATGCCTGTATCCCAGACCGATACCCCGGCGACAGGAACGCCGTCATGGACGCCCGCCATTATTTCGACGCCAATGGCCCCACCGGCATTAGTAAATTTGACGGCGTTACTCAACAGATTAACCAGTATCTGTGTCGTCAGCAGCGGATCAGCCTTGACCACCCAGCCGGGTCTGGCCACCGCTTTGGTAATATCCAGATTTTTTGCCCCGGCCCGCAGCTGGACAATACTTACCGCCTGTTCGATCAGTCCCGAAATGTCCAGATGCTGCGGGTTTACCGAAATTTCGCTGCCTTCCGCCCGTGCGGATTCCAGCATGGCGTCAATCAGCGATAACAGATGGCGCCCGGATTTGAATATATCTTCAGAATATCCGTGATACTGCTCGCTCAGGTCACCGAAAAGCCTCATGGTCATCGCTTCCGAAAACCCAAGAATGGCATTCAGAGGCGTGCGTAATTCATGGCTCATGGTGGCCAGAAAATCGGTTTTGACCCGCAGCGCCTTTTCCGCGCGGGCGCGCTCAACATCCAGCTGAATGTTGCGATGCATGAGCGTTTCCCTGGTCTGTTCCAGTTCTCTCAGCGCGGCGGCGGCCCTGTCTTCCGCATGGAAGCGTTCGGTCACATTTACGCCTGAACCGCGGTAGCCCTGATACTTGCCGCTGGCAGGATCAAAAACCGGAACCGCGCTCATATGAAAATAATTCGGCAGGCCATTTTGACCCGGTATCAGGAATATGGCGTTGCGGTAAGGCTGACGTTTCAAAATGCCGTCCGGAGGGGGCGCATCGGCGCCCGAGCGTTCGATAAAGCGCCCGATCTCTCCAAGCTCCCGGCCAAGAAAGTACATCGCCGGTTTGCCCAGAATATCACTTGCCCGGTCCGACAGCGTGACCAGCAGGCCCTCCGCATTCAACTCCCAGAACAGATCAGAGCTTGCGCGCAGCTGATCATGTTTTCGCGCCGCTTCCTGACCCGCGCGCATTGTCGCCGCCACCTGCCCTGTCGCGTCAACATAATGGCCGGCGATGCCCAGCAGAACGCCTGAAATGTCATTCATTGGATAATGGAAGGAACGCACATATCGGGGGGCCGCGCCGGCGCCCGTATTGACGGCCTCGTCTCTTACGTAGCTTTCGCCATTGCTGCTGATAAACTGGAGAACATCGTCAGCAATCTGCCCATTTTCAGGCAGTGCGCCTGCTATGCTGTGATAGCCCGCGCTGATGAACAGTATTTTCCCCGATGGACCGGCAACATAAATCGCGGCATCCTCCGGGAAACTGACCCTGCGCGCCACCTCTTCGAGCAGGCGCGTTAAGGCATTTCCGTCGGCCGGATCACTATTCAATTGCTGGGTTGCAGACGCTGAAATTTCAGAATCCTCCCCAGTATTACGAATTAATCGTTGCATTCATTCGCCCCTGAACCCAACAAGCCCACTTGAAAACCCTAATGAATTTTCAGCGCCGCTTTTTGCAGCGCCGAGTCGTTATGCCAATACTTCAGAGTTAACAGAGCCTGATCAGAAGATACTTCCTTAAATAATTCAAGTACATTTCTTAGTTGAGCAGTCGATTGACGGCTATTGTTGTGCCCCTGCAATAATAGTAAAGCCATGGTCGAGAAGTGCGCTTCACTGAACCTGGTCGCCTTACATAAAATGGCGAACGGTGTTATGTCCTTATCAAGTATAATGCGGTTGATGGTCACAACTGGCACACCGGCCAGATGTGACATTCCTGCGCAAAAGGCAGAAATCCTTTCTTTTCTCAGCATGTTAATCAGAACTTCGACTGTTAGCGCACCATCGTCATCGAGGGCCTTGGCGAGAGACGCCGCCGTAGCGGTTGCAGTATTCTGACGCTCTGCTTGCGTTTTCGTAAGAATATCCTGTGTGACGCCTTCCATGACAGGATCGAGCTCGTATTCCTCAATTTTGAATTCGGTGAGTATTTTCTGCCGTAACTGCGCCGAGACCCACCAGAACATATGGTGGGCCAGCGGGGCCGGCAGATCGGCGCGAGACAGTAGCGGATCCTGGAATTGATCAAAACGGCGGCTTTCCGCAACCAGATAGTCCATGGCAGAGCTGGAAATTGCAGCTTTAGGGTTACGGACCAGCGCCTCAAGGACATCGGGGTCTGCTGCATGTTCCACCAGGGAATCGCTTACCGCCATGGAAACCGCAGAGCGCATGGCGATACAGAGCTGATGCTCACGGGTGCGCATTTGCACAATCTCGATCAGGGTCGAGTCTTTCAAAAGCATCGATCGCTCCAGCAACGGGCCTGCGACCGAGATATCATCCCTCGCCAGCATGGCAATCAAACCTTCCGGAGCCTGGGCAACCTCGGAAAGTTTGAGGGCGAGCTGCTGGCGGACCTGCAATTCCATGTCCTGCACAAGCTGTATCAAAACCTGGTCTGAGAGCGCCCGTTCGCGATCACTCAGGCGCCCATCCTGCGAGATCACCAGATCAAGCACATTTTCGGCCAGAATCTGCCGTGAACGTTTGGTTCCTTCGCGCGCCATGGCGATTAAAGAAGGCATATCACGAGATGTGTCGGGCATGCTCATCAGAGAGAATTATCCAAATATGTGTCTTAAATCCGGCGCAGCTTGCGCGCATTGATACTTGCATCGTATGGCGTTTATGCAAATTTTCTGTTAACAGGTCACTGGTTGATGATTAAATATTAAAGGAACCAGCGCTATGGCTTCGCATGGACGCGCGCGATTTGTTAACGATTCAGGCGTTGATGAAATCGTGATCGGGGTGAAAGAATTTGAATGCCTGGGGGCGTCTGCGCCGCATGATCACCCGCATATTTACCTTGATATGGGCCGTGGCGCGCAAATCGGCTGTCCCTATTGCGGCACCCGGTTTCGGTATGATGCGGCGCTTGGCGCAACCCAGGCCCATCCCCAGGACTGTATCGCAGCGGAATAGACTGTCTTGAGCGCGCATTCTTTCCCAATCGGAACCGTGACGACGCGGCATACGGGAAATATCGGGATATGCCCCTGTCCAGGCCGGAAGTACCCGCCAATTCTGGGCGCCGTTTCGAATGACAGCCTGACCCGGGATCTTCAGGCTGTTCGTGATTTTCCATCTGTGGCGCTGATAACCCTGATGGAAGCGGGTGAACTGAATTGGGCGGGGCCAACACTTGCTGAACTGGGTGCGGCCTGCGCGGATGTTGGTCTGGCGCATATATACCTGCCAATTACTGACTGTGATATCCCGGACATGCATTGGGAACGCCGCTGGGAAAGCCATGGTCCGGAACTTCATGCGCGATTACGGGCCGGGCAGAATATTGTGTTTCATTGCCGCGGCGGACGGGGCCGCGCCGGGCTGGCGGTTACCCGCATGCTGATTGAAATTGGCGAAGACCCTGCGCTGGCGATCGCCCGTGTTCGCGCCGCCCGGTCCGGAGCCATAGAAACCCAGGGCCAGGAAGACTATTTACTTCAGCTCGGCATGTAATTTTTGCGCGACCCACACCCGGTTTACTGCTTTAATGCTGGTCATATTATCAATCATCAGGCGGGAATACGGGCATGGCAAGTTTCACCTCGGACGGGTTGAAGATCGCGTTTAACGCAGTGGGCTACGGAGATCCGATCCTGTTTCTGCATGGTTTTGCAGCAAATCGCGGACAGGCCTGGCGGGCCAGCGGCTGGTTCGATCTGCTCGACAAGGCCGGGGTCGATTACGCGGCGATGGATCATCGCGGACACGGCGAAAGTGACAAGCCTCATACGGTGGAAGCCTACGCAATCGACAAGATGATCGCGGACATCATCAATTTCCTGGATTATCTGAAAGCGCCGCAGGCAACCCTTGTCGGGCATTCCATGGGGGCCATGCTGACCATGCGCCTTTTGACCGAACATCCAGCACGCTTTAAAAGCGCAGTCCTGTGCGGTGTTGGTTCACGCATGCTGGAAAAACGGGACAACAGAAAGGCAATGGCGGAAGGGCTGACCAGCAGCGACCCCAACACCATCAAAGACGAACAGGCGTTGTCGTTCAGGGCCTTTGCCGAATCCACCGGCAGCGACATGACCGCCCTCGCGGCCTGCATCAGCGCGCGGCGCGAACCTGTTGATGAACAGGCGCTGGCGAAAATTGCCGTTCCCGTATTGGTCATTACCGGGTCTGACGACGACCTCAGCGGCACGCCGGAGCAGCTCGCGGCGCTGATCCCAGGTGCAAAAGCGGTAACAGTTGAAGGCGCCAGCCATCATACGATCATGGGGGATCCGGATTTCAAATTGGAGGTCGTGCGGTTTCTCGGCCTGCGCGTAAAACCGTCGGCTTTTGAAGACGGCGATGAAGAAGACCGCTGGAAGCGCTAGTCCTGGCGCTAGAGCGAAATGATTTTACATTGAATCACCTAACTCACAGTGTCACCCCGCACTTGTTGCGGGGTCCAGGGGCAAAAACACATGCCTTGCATTGTAACTCCCTTGCCAAGCCGCAGCCTTCTTGCGAAGGCTGGTGGACCCCGGAATAAATCCGGGGTGACAGGTCGAGGCGTTGGCATAAGTAAACCAAAAATCATCGCGCGCTAGCAGGCTGCTGAAAAACCCTTCTTTTTGTCATCCTGAGCGACCCGCTGCGCCAGCGCTTGCGCGGCGAGAGCGAAGGATCTCAGAGACGCCATAAACGCTGGAGATCTTTCAGCCGCTGCGCGCCATCAGGATGACAATTCCGGGTTTTTCAGCAGCCTGTTAGACCTGATCCGCATTCGGGTGCAACTGGTTCTGCCTGGCCTGGGTGCTGCGTTGCTGGCGATGGGCCATGGAAGCTTTTAACCGGATCGCCGCCTGGATCAGATTGTCGAGATGACGGGTCAACTGATAATTGTTGATTGACTGGGATGTCAGTGTCCCATGCTCGGATAATGCCGAACCAATCTGGCGTAATGCAGCGGCGGTTTCTTCGCCAAGTTGCGCCAGTAACGCCGTCCAGTGGTGACCTGGCTCGGCCATGCCCTCTGCCTGAACGGGCATCAGGGCAAAATCCATCATATTCGCCATGCTTTGCGTCACCAGGGGAGAGCGGGCAATGGCTTCCAGGTCCGCCGCCACATCAATCGGCATAAACAGCCTTTCGACTGGATCATAATATCGCGCCAGTTCGCTATGCCCGACGCGGGTTACGAGGGATGCGGCGTCCAGTCCGCCGCACGCCTTGATCAGGCGCTTACTGGCTTGCTTCAAAACTGTATATTCAGCATTGGATTTCGGTCTCGCCATCTGCACGGGCTGGTTCAAGATCAAGGCCTCCTTTTATCGCGCGGCACAAAGGCGTGTAATAATTGAATCCCTTAATACGGGAATCAATCATTGTAAAATCTGTAAGTGCGAGAAATATTAAATATTATTCCTGTTGATTGCAAATAAAATAATATGATATTTTTGCGTGTATTCATTTAATGAGCCTGTATCTGTCAAAACCAGCACAAATTTGTAATTTCCCGGAACATGCCAGCAAGGCGCGTACCGGGAAAAACTGGCGGTAAACCCCATCCCGCCGGTTATCTGCCGGTCTCTGATGGCGTTTCGCCCCCGCCGCCAGGGACCGGCATCAATCTTTCCATATGGCGCCCATGCCAAACGCAAAAAGGGCCACGGTTGCCCGCGGCCCTTTTGTAATCCTGGCCAGGAATATAGCGGCTGGCAGCTACATCATGCCGTCCATGCCGCCCATTCCGCCCATGCCACCCATGCCACCCATTCCGCCGCCCATGCCACCACCGTCACCCTTATCGGGCTTATCGGCGACCATGGCTTCGGTCATGATCAGCAGGCCCGCAACCGAAGCCGCGTCCTGCAAAGCTGTACGCACGACCTTGGTCGGGTCAATGATGCCGTCTTTGAACATATCGACGAACTTGTCGGTCTGGGCATTGTAACCGATGTTCTTGTCCTTCGATTCAAGCAGCTTGCCGACGATGATCGAGCCATCGACACCGGCATTCTCTGCAATTTGCCGCGCAGGCGCCTGCAAGGATTTGCGGACAATGGCGATACCGGCCTTCTGGTCGTCATTGGCAGGCTTGAGCCCGTCAAGCGCACGTATGGAATAGATAAGGGCTGCGCCGCCGCCTGTAACGATGCCTTCCTCGACCGCCGCGCGGGTCGCGCTAAGAGAATCATCGACGCGGTCCTTGCGTTCTTTCACTTCAACTTCGGTTGCGCCGCCAACCCGGATCACCGCAACGCCGCCGGCCAGCTTGGCCAGACGTTCCTGAAGTTTTTCCTTGTCGTAATCGGAGGTGGTTTCTTCAATCTGCGCGCGGATTTGATTGCAGCGGGCGTCAATGTCTTTCTTCTTGCCAGCGCCGTTGATGACGGTGGTGTTATCCTTGTCGATGGTGATCTTCTTGGCGGTGCCCAGCATGGCGAGGGTCACACTTTCAAGTTTGATGCCCAGGTCTTCCGAGATCACCGTGCCGCCCGTAAGGACTGCGATATCTTCCAGCATTGCCTTGCGGCGGTCGCCAAAACCGGGCGCCTTGACGGCGGCAACCTTGAGGCCACCCCGAAGTTTGTTGACCACAAGAGTCGCGAGCGCTTCGCCTTCCACATCCTCGGCAACGATCAGCAGCGAACGTCCCGCCTGCACAACCGCTTCCAGCACCGGCAGCATCGGTTGCAGACTGGAGAGCTTTGCTTCGTTTATCAGGACCAGCGGATTATCGAGCAGGACATTCATCTTGTCCGCATTGGTGATAAAGTAGGGCGACAGATATCCGCGATCAAACTGCATGCCTTCCACGACATCCAGCTCGGTCACCAGACCCTTGGCTTCTTCAACGGTGATCACGCCTTCCTGCCCGACCTTGTCCATCGCCTTGGCAATCATGTCGCCGATGGCGGTTTCGCCGTTGGCCGCAATGGAGCCGACCTGGGCGATTTCTTCGGAGGACTTAATCTTCTTGGAGCGCTTTACGAGATCCTCGACGACCGCTTCAACGGCCATGTCGATCCCGCGTTTCAGATCAATCGGGTTCATGCCGGCGGCAACCGACTTGGCGCCTTCACGCACAATCGCTTGGGCCAGCACTGTCGCTGTGGTCGTGCCGTCGCCGGCGACATCGTTGGTCTTTTGGGCAACCTCGCGCAGCATTTGCGCGCCCATATTTTCGAACTTGTCGGCCAGTTCGATTTCCTTGGCAACCGTCACGCCATCCTTGGTGATGCGGGGTGAGCCATAGGATTTATCGATCACCACATTGCGGCCCTTGGGACCCAGGGTGACTTTAACGGCGTTAGCCAGGATATCAACGCCCCTGAGCATCCGGTCGCGGGCATCCCCACGAAATTTTACTTCTTTCGCCATCTCGCGAATTCCTTCTGTTTATCGAACCATAGCTGAGGAATGCCTGGCCCCCGAAAGGAACCCGGCACGGCTGATAATGTGATCAGCTCACAATTCCCAAAATGTCGCTCTCTTTCATGATCATCAGCTCTTCGCCCTTGATCTTTATCTCGGTGCCGGACCATTTGCCGTACAGCACACGGTCCCCCACCTTGACATCAAGCTTGGCAATGGTGCCGTCTTCGCGCCGGGCGCCCGGCCCAACCGAGACGACCTTGCCTTCCTGGGGCTTTTCCTGGGCAGTGCCAGGAATTATAATGCCGCCCGATGTTTTTTCTTCCGCGTCAAGCGGCCGGACAACCACCCGGTCATGCAATGGTCTGAAAGCCATATGCGAAGTCTCCTCAATTCATAATGTCTATGATGACTGGGGCCATGAGGATCACGGCCGGTTAGCACTCATGACGTATGAGTGCTAATTCCGGTCCGGTTTTAGTTTGCGTCCCGCCGCCTGTCAAGGCACATAAAATCCGGAAGATATCAGAAAGGTTTAGGGCTGCGCCGGAGCCAGACAGCGACCAGCAGAATGTCGACATTTTTCCCGTCGCTCGAAAGGGGAACGCCCAGACGTTCATAGGCGATGTATTCATCCGCTGCCTGCAAGTGAATTTGCCCGGAAAGATAAGCAGGCTTTCCGGTCATCACACTGTGCAGGCATGCCTGGTATATTTTGTCCTGCTGATCGCCCAGATCAATTTCATCGGTGCGTTTTTGGGAAACATCCCGGCCGTATCCGTTGAGAATGTGGACGCCGGCCAACCGAACCCTAAAATTTATCTTACCCTGTTCCTGCCTGAGCACATCCAGAAGCAGGGTGTCAGGCAAAAAATCCTGCATTTCCACCGGGCTGATATCGGCGCGGGAGGGCATCAGACGTTTCCCCCGTTTTTGACGCCAATAAGCGTTTAACAGCCTGAGCGGCTTTGGCAGATTTGCTTCCGAATATTCCACAGACGCGATCCATTTTTATGGTTATTATCACCATATGCCGTTTGCGCCATTTACACTGTAAAATCTGGCGCCAATATTTGATCGAAATAATTTAGTTAAATAAAACTAGTTAATAATATCTATTAATATCCTATTTTATTGATAATAATACATGTTCAAGACGATGCTATAACGCATGAATATGTTTATATTATAATTTAAATCCGGATTTTATTACTTACGAACTGATATATATTTACGGATCGGTATTTATCCAGTTTCGCGCTGGGAGGACTGGCGGTTTTCTGCAAATTGGATACACTGCCCTGAGACATTTTTTAGGGGGAACCGCTATGCAGCTCAATCTTCAGGGTAAGACTGCGATTATCACCGGGGCCTCAAAGGGCATTGGCCGCGCCATCGCACACACGCTGGCGGAGGAAGGATGCCATTTGCATCTTGCCGCCCGTACAGAAGCCGATCTGGCGGCGGTGCGCGACGCCATCCGCGCCAAACACCAGGTTTCGGTGACCATCCACCCGATGGATTTGAGCGACAGTAACAATGTCAGGGCGCTGATTGCCGCCTGCGCGGATGCGGATATTCTGGTGAATAATGCAGGCGCAATTCCGGGCGGCACGATTGATGCGGTTGACGAAGAACGCTGGCGCAAGGCCTGGGATTTGAAGGTGTTCGGTTACATTAATATGTGCCGCGAAATGTATGCGGTCATGAAGGCGCGCGGGCACGGCGTCATTATCAATGTGATTGGCACAGGCGGCGAGCGGCCCCTGGCTACCTATATCGCCGGCGCCGCAGGAAATGCAGGGCTGATGGCGTTTTCACGCGCGATGGGCGCCGTCAGCGCCAATGACGGCATTCGCGTCGTCGCCGTGAATCCCGGCGCGATCGAGACGGAACGTCTGCTTAATCTTGCGCAGAGCATGGCGGGCGGCGCCAATCCCGCCGAGGCCATGCAGAAACTGACGGCGAATCTGCCCTTCAAACGCGCGGGCAAGCCAGAGGAAGTGGCCGATCTGGTAGTGTTTCTGGCATCCGAACGGGCCAGCTATATCAGCGGCACCGTCGTCACCATCGACGCGGGCGCCGCCGCGCGGGGGTAGGTCAAATCTCCATGACCGATGATGAGATATTGCAGGCGCTGCGTGAACGCGGGCGCACGCTGCAATTCATGCGCTATCTTGACGGGGTGACTGATTCCGTCAGTCAGCATTTGCGGCAGGCCATTTTGCGGTTTCATCCCAAAGCAGATTTATGCCAGACAGCGGGCGTGATTCAGGGCGGGTTCGTTACGGCGATGCTGGATGCCGCCATGGCCCAGTCCGTGATGGTGGCGTCGCAATTGTCATTGGGCCCGCCTACGCTTGAACTCAAGGTCAGCTTCTTCCGCGCAGCGATACCTGGCCCGCATATGGCCATTGGGCGCGTCTTGCGCATGGGCAAAAGCATCGGCTTTCTGGAAGCCGAGCTGTTCAACGATAAACACCAGTTGATCGCCAAAAGCTCGGCCACCGCCATGCTCGTTCCCGCGCCCCAATAAAATCATGGGGCGTGAGCAAGACGCAATTTTGAACGTCCGATAGAAAATCATCGCGGCTTGACGGCCCCCAATCCCCCTGTCAGGCTTGCCCCCAAAGCGGCAAGGAAATGACCGCGCACTATGTGGGAGAGCAACATGAAGCATATTCTGGAAGGGATCCGCGTTCTTGACATTACCCAGTTTCTTGCGGGACCGGCAGCAACGCGAATGCTGGTGGAAATGGGCGCCGAGGTCATCAAGGTCGAGTTTCCGGGCGGCGATCCCAGCCGTTTGTTCCCGTATCTGAAGGATGGCCGCAGCGCCTATTATGTGCAGCAAAATCGCGGCAAGAAGGCCATCTGCCTGGACCCTAAATCTCCTGAAGGGCTGGAGATTCTCAAATCGCTGATCGCCAAATGCGATATTTTTGTCGAAAACTTCGCGCCCGGCGCGGTGACGCGGCTGGGATTGGGCTATGACGCAGTCAAGGCGATCAACCCCAACATCATCATGTGCTCCATTTCAGCCTTTGGCCAGACCGGGCCATTGTCGTCTCTGCCGGGTTTTGATTTCATCGGTCAGGCCTATGCCGGGGTTACCAGCATGATTGGCGAGCCGGGGAAAACGCCGGTTTTGCCGCAACTGGCGCTGGGCGATATCGGCACGGGCGTGCATGCGGCAACGGCCATCGGCTTCGCGCTGTTTCATCGCGAACGCGGTCATGGCGGGCAGCATGTTGAAGTCTCGCTGCTGGACTCATATTTCCACCATCACGACGCCAATGTTCAGGTGTGGTCGTTGAGCAAGGGCGCAATCAAGCCAACCCGCACCGGGTCACACTCTTACGCGACCGCGCCTCTGGGGATTTTTCAGGGCAAGGAGATCCCGATTTTACTGATGCCGCTATTGAACATGTGGCCGAAATTTTGCCGGGTGATCGGAAGGCCGGACCTGATAGACGATCCGAGATTTAATGAGAGCGGCAAGCGCGGGCAAAACCGCAATGACTTAATCCCGATCGTCGAGGGCTGGCTGCAAGCGCAGGAAAGCGACGAAGAGGCCATCCGCATACTGGAAGAAAACCGGCTTCCCGTAGCGCCGATATTATCGGTGGAACAGGCCTGCCAGCATCCGCACCTGATCGAACGCGAAACCGTGCGCTGGATCGAGGATCGTGCGCTGGGGCGCTTTCTGGCGCCCGGCATGCCGCTGCGGTTTTCGGCGTTTCCGGGGCATCTTGATCTGGTGGCGCCGTTCCTGGGCGAACATAATTCGGCCGTGCTAAGCGAATATCTGGGTTATTCCAAGGAAAGGATTGCCGCATTGCACGCCAGGGGCATATTGGCGTCCGAACCAATTCCGGCGCACGCCGCCGCTCAATAAGTCTGGCGCCATCGCATATGCCATGCATGGCTTGACGGCCCCTTATGGGCCTGTCAGGCTGCGCCCAAAGCAGGCAATAATTTAATACCGGGGAGACATCATGAAACATATACTGGACGGGTATCGTGTGCTTGATATCACGCAGTTCCTGGCCGGTCCCGCCGCGACGCGTATCATGGCGGAAATGGGTGCGGAAGTTATCAAGATCGAATTTCCAGGCGGTGATCCCAGCCGCAGGCTGCCCTATCTCAAGGATGGGCGCAGCGGATATTATGTGCAGCAGAACAGGGGAAAAAAAGCCGTCTGCCTCGACCCGAAATCTCCCGAGGGTCTGGAAATCCTCAAAGCCCTGATCGCCAAATGCGATGTGTTCATCGAGAATTTTGCGCCCGGCGCCATCGGCCGCATGGGGCTTGGCTGGGATGTGGTGCGGGCGATCAATCCGAATATTGTGATGTGTTCCATATCGGCGTTCGGGCAGACCGGGCCGCTGTCGCATCTTTCCGGCTTCGATAATATCGGCCAGGCCTATGCAGGCGTCACCGGCATGATCGGCGATGCGGATAAGGCGCCCGCCTTCGCGATGCTGGCGCTTGGCGATATCGGCACCGGCGTGCACGCGGCGGCGGCCATCGGATATGCGCTGCTGCACCGGGAACGCGGCCATGGCGGACAATATATCGATGTCTCCCTGCTCGACAGTTATTTCCATCACCATGAATCGAACGTGCAGGCCTGGTCGATCAGCGAAGGCGCGGTCAAACCCAACCGCGCGGGGGCGCACCATTATTCCGTTGCTCCGGGTGGAAATTTCAGGGGCAAGGAAATGTGGATCGTTGTGCTGCCAATTCTGAATATGTGGCCGCGCTTTTGCGAGGTCATTGGCCGGCCGGATTTGATCGTGAACCCGAAATTTATTGATAATACCAATCGCGCCATAAATCAGGCCGAACTTGTTCCCATCATCGAGGGCTGGCTGCAGGCGCAGGAAAGCGATGCGGAGGCCATCCGCATCCTTGAGGAAAATCGCATTCCGGTTGCGCCTATTCTGTCGGTGGAACAGGCCTGCCGGCACCCGCATCTGATCGAACGTGAAACCGTGCGCTGGATCGAGGACCGGGCGCTGGGACGCTTGCAGGTTCCCGGCATGCCGCTGCGGTTTTCGGCGTTTCCGGGCCATCTCGATCTGGTTGCGCCGTTCCTGGGAGAACATAATGCGGCGGTGCTGGGCGAGTATCTTGGTTATTCCAATGAAAGGATTGCCGCATTGCAGGCCAGGGGCGTATTGGCCTCAGAACCCATTCCGGCGCAGGCAGCGGCGGCAGAATAGAACCCTCAAACCAACCAGCGGGAGAATGAAATGACCGGGATTATGGAAAACAAGGTAGTGATCATCACTGGCGCCGCGTCCGGCATTGGCCGCGCCACGGCGCAGATTTACGCCCGCGAAGGGGCGCGCGTGATTCTTGCGGACGTCAATGAAAAGGGCGGCGAGGAAACCCTGTCGATGATCAACAAACAGGGCCACCAGGGACTTTTCGTCAAGACCGACATGACGGTAGAAACCGATGTCAAAACCCTGGTTGACCGCGCGATGAACGCCCATGGCCGCCTGGACGCGGCGTTCAACAACGCAGGCATCGAGGGCATGCAGGCAATGTCCGCCGATATGCCGGTGAACGAATTTGACAAGATTATTGCGGTCAATCTCAAGGGCGTATATCTGTGCATGAAACACCAGATCCCGGCGATGCTGAAAGGCGGCGGCGGCGCCATCGTCAATACAGCCTCCGTTGCAGGCCTTGTCGGCTTTGCGGGCCTTGGGGCCTACGTTGCCTCCAAACACGGGGTGATTGGACTTACCATGACTGCGGCG
>JBEBFX010000239.1:0-3847 GCA_040081735.1 Alphaproteobacteria bacterium
GAAGAAAAGCGTCTGACCAAAGCGCTGACCGAATTGCCGCGCATGATCAATCTTGCGCTGGCGCGCGATCATCTGATACGCGAACTGGCCCACGATCTGTCGAAAGCCCGTGACGTGATTTACCTTGGGCGCGGGCTGAATTATCCAATTGCCCTAGAAGGCGCCCTGAAACTGAAGGAAATTTCCTACATCCATGCGGAAGGTTATGCGGCCGGGGAATTGAAGCATGGCCCGATTGCGCTGATCGACGAGGAAGTTCCGGTAATTGTGATCGCGCCGAGCGACGCGCTGTTCGAAAAAACCGCCTCGAATATGCAGGAAGTCGTCGCCCGGGGCGGCAAGGTGATCCTGTTTTCCGATATGGAGGGGATAGACAAAATCGGCAGTTACGCCAAGGCCTCTGTCGTCATGCCCAAGGTTGATCCGTTTCTTTCCCCGATCATGTATGCTATTCCCATACAATTGCTGGCCTATCATACGGCCGTATTCAAGGGCACCGATGTGGATCAACCGCGCAATCTGGCGAAATCCGTGACGGTGGAATAATCCTGAAGGGGCTTACGATCAACTCTTGCCTTGGCGGATTAGTTGCTTGCGCCAATCTTGAATGTTCCTGACCAGTTTGCTCCCCTCTTCAGCAGCCCTTTTTGTACGATCCACGAAGAGTTCAGCAATGATGTTAGGGCCTACACCCGGACCTGACTTAGCTATACCGTGCATCACTTCATTCCGTTCACGTGCCCATTCAATTGCCCTCTCAGCAAGACTTAGGCCCTAATCGTCTTGCTTTTCTTTACACAGCATCACCACTTTTCGCGCTACTTTGCCTAATGTAGTCTTGTTGGGATCAAATTTTGCTTGATAGCAGTTCGCATAAGACATCAGCCTGTCCGTCATCAAACTTTCAGCGATGGCGATTACCTCCAGTGAAAACCCTGCATCAATAGCTGCCTTCATCCGGGAATGGGCAAGTCTATAGGACCAATATTTGGCGGCATTACCGTTAACAACTTTGCCTTTCGCTATTATACCTTACCCCTGCGGCAGCGTACGATTTCAGACACGATTGTCATCGTCCACATCCAAACCTTGTCCAAAACGTCTATTTTGATCAGCGGGTCACCCAAAACGTACAGTGATATCAGCAACTTTTTTAGTGGCTATCTTAGATAATCATAGCTTTATCAGATGGGGGAGTTATGCTGCGCCAATACTATGAGTGCTGGTTAAACGCATATAATTTCTTATTCTTGCCCAACCTGCTGTCAGATTTTCCGGATAAATTCAATGAATTATGGAAAAATAAGATTCAGCCTGACTGATGGTAACACTCATATCCTGAATTTAATTATCTCCCTCTCTTGTGTAAGGGGCTCATGTTTTCAGAGGATATCTAATAATGCAAAGTGTTTTAACGACAATCTTAACTATTTTAATAGGCTTCTCAGCGTTCGTTATCCCTGCACCTTCAGCGACGGCGACGGTAATCCTTGATGTCCAAGGCGGCGTCTTGTTTGGCGCACGCAACGTAGATGTGGCGGGCACGTTGTATTATGTTGAGTTCCTGGATGGAACCTGTGTGGGCGTGTTCGGAGACTGCGATGAGACGCCCTCATTTCAGTTTACTGATCTTATTTCATCAACTGGAGCGGCGCAGGCTTTGTTGGACCAAGTGTTTTTGGATTCAGCAGCGGGACATTTCGATAGTCATCCAGAACTGATTCGGGGATGCAGTTTCGTATCTGTTTGTTTTGTGGACATACCGTACCATTCGGCTAGAATAAATACGGAGCTTCTCGCCTATGATATAAGGACAGTGGCTAACGGGTCTCCGACGTTGTTTGGCAGTGATCATCTGGTCGGCGACCCGTTGTCACCCAATACAAGTACAGATAGTAATCAGAATACCTTTGGGGTTGTTCAAACGACTTGGGCCAAGTTCTCCCAAGGCTCTCCCATTCCTGTTCCTGTTCCTGTTCCTGAACCCGGCACCCTTTTCCTAGATGTCCAAGGCGGCATCTTGTATGGCGCACGCAACGTAGATGTGGCGGGCACGTTGTATGATGTCGAGTTTCTGGATGGAACCTGTGTGGGCGTGTTCGGAGACTGCGATGAGACGCCCTCATTTCAGTTCGCTGATCTTAACTCTGCGGAAAATGCAGCACGGGCTTTGTTGGACCAGGTGTTTTTAGATTCATCTGCAGGGCAGTTCGATAGTCATACAGAACTGATACGAGGTTGTAGTTTCGTAATTATTTGTTCTGCGTATATACCTTACCACTCGGCTAGAATAAATTCAGAGAATTTCGTTTATGATCTTTGGGACGTAGCAAACCCGTCGGCCAGCAATAATTATCTTTTATCCCATGGTATTGATAGTAATCAGAATACCTTTGGGTTAGTGCAAACAACTTGGGCCAAGTTCTCCCTAGCGTCTCCCGTTCCAGTTCCCGAAACCGGTACTCTTTCCCTATTTTTAAGTGCGGGCTTGGTACTGGTTGCGATGCGCGGTCGCCAGAGCAGAGTTTAACTAAAACTCTGTCATATTTATATTACCAGCCAAGGCCTCTGTCGTCATGCCCAAGGTTGATCCGTTTCTTTCCCCGATCATGTATGCTATTCCCATTCAATTGCTGGCCTATCATACGGCCGTATTCAAGGGCACCGATGTGGATCAACCGCGCAATCTGGCGAAATCCGTGACGGTGGAATAAACGCTGGGGATTACTTATGATTACGATCAATCGCATTGCTGGCGCCCTGGGGGCGGAAATTGACGGCGTGGATTTATCGCAAACCCTTGGCGACGCAAGCATCGCCGAAATCCGGCAGGCGCTGCTCGATCATCTGGTGATCTTCTTTCACGATCAGGATATTACACCTGCCCAGCACATGGCTTTCGCCCGGCGTTTTTCGGAACCGGAAGAATATCCCATGCTCAAGGGCCTGGAAGGATTTCCGTTAATCGTGCCGGTCGTTAAATTGCCCCATGAGCGGGTGAATTTCGGCGGCATCTGGCATGCCGATACAACCTACACCCCTGTGCCGCCGCTCGGCGCCATTCTGGTTGCCCGCGAATTACCGCCTTTTGGCGGTGACACCATATTCGCCAATATGTATATGGCCTATGAGACCCTTTCGGATGGCATGAAGGCGATGCTTTCTGGCCTGAGGGGGGTCAACAGTTCGGCCAAGGCGGACGCCAACAAGACGCGCGAAGACCGGCTGGCGACCGATGCCAAGGATGCGGCGAAACAGGAACTGGTCGGCATTCATCCCGTCGTGCGCACCCATCCCGAAACCGGCCGTAAAATTCTGTATGTTAATTTTGGCCATACGGCGCGTTTTGAAAATATGACCGAAGAAGAAAGCGCGCCACTGCTGAACTATCTGTTTGCCCACCAGGTGCGGCCTGAGTTCACTTGCCGGTACAGGTGGCGCAAGGGTTCTGTGGTATTCTGGGACAATCGCGTGGTGCAGCATAACCCGGTGAACGATTACCACGGCCATAAACGGGTGCTGCACCGCATCTCGCTGCGCGGCACCAAACCCTATTGAACGGGCGGACAGATGGATCTGTATCATGTGTGGTGTGAGCTGAGGCCCGGGGTCAGCGATATTGAATTTGCAAATAATATTGCGGCATTCCTGGGCCGTCTGCGCGACCAGGGCAAAATTGCGGGCTACCGTCTTTCGCGCCGGAAGCTTGGGCTTGCGCCCCCCAGCCTGGGTGATTTTCACATCATGATTGAAACCGAAGATCTGGCGCAGCTGGACGCGGCCTTCCGCCATGTCGCCACCCGCGCAGGCGAGGTTGAACATCAGCATTTTGCCGTTAATTCAATGG
>JBEBFX010000083.1:0-14057 GCA_040081735.1 Alphaproteobacteria bacterium
ACCATTTTTCATAAGCGTCCGTTTTGCGAATTTCGATCATCGGGCGCATTGTATCTCATAAGATACATATAGGCTACAGATTTCTGCGCCCCCTCATCTCCTCCCGCACCTCGTTCCCCGTTGCGGGTTCGGCCCCCGCCGCGCGGATGGCGCGGACGCATTCGTTCACTAAATCAACATTGCTCATACGCGCCCCCATCGGCGCGTCTTCCAGCCCGGTGCGAACGCCGCCGCCGCGCGCGACGATGGCGGGGATGAGTTTGTTTATATTGCCGACCATGCTGGCGGCCATCCAGGGCGCGCCGGGGGCCTCCATTTCCAGCAGGCGCAGATAGGCATCGAGCGCCCATTCCTCCGGCGGCAGGCCCATGGTCATGTTCTCGGCGAAGCGGAAACTGTAAATCGGCTGCGGCGCGTTTGGGTGCGCGCGGTGCATGGCCGCGCCCAACCGCACAAAGCCCGGCTCGAAACAGGCATATTCGGGATGAAATCGATACTGCGCCGCCATCTGCATGCCACGCCGGATTTCCGCATCCGTGTTGGCGTACACGACGCCTTTGCCCTGCAATTGCTTGGTCCTGAAATCATAGGCGTTGATATTGAGCGAGCCGGGATCGACCACCGCCCATTCCAGCAATCCGCGCCGCCCCAGTTCATCCGCGCTTTGATAACGGTCGGTCCAGCCGGGATAAAGCTGGATCGGCATGGTCGGGTAAACGATGGCGTCGGTTCTGGCGCGGATGCCGTTCAGGATGGCGGCGTAGATATCGGGATCGTCATTCTGTTTGCCGGTCGCCGGGTCCACCGCATGCAGATGCAGGATCGCCGCACCCGCCTGAACGCAGGCCACGCCATCGGCGATGATCTCCTCAACCGTCACCGGCACATTGGGCTGTTTGCCGCGGCCCCAGGAACCGTTCATCGCCACCTCGATCCAGACCTTGCGCGCCATGTCCCTGCCCCTTTATGTTTTGGAAGTGTGTCTGTAGTTTGGCACGCCATCAGATTGAAGCGTAGCCCAAACCCCGGCCTGTCACCCCGGATTTATTCCGGGGTCCAGGAACTAAATGGAAAAGCCTAAATATGTGGCCCTGGACCCCGCAACAGGTGCGGGGTGACACTGAGGATGAGGCGCTTCTATCTATTAGCAACAAGCTATAGTCTAAGCATAAACCGCAACCATAAGGGAACAGGTTCCATGACCGCTCGCGCCCGCACATTACTGGCCACTGTATGGAACGCGCTGGGCGGCGCGCCTGCGTTGCTGGATGGGGTGCGCTTTGCGGGCGAAGGCGGCCTCGCGTCGGCCTATCCGGTGACGGATATGGCCAGCGCCACAATCGGGGCGGCGGCGCTGGCGCTGGCGGAACTGGCGCAGGCGCGTGGCGGAAAATTTCCCGATGTGACGATAGACCGCCGACTGGCGTCGTTCTGGTTTGCGTTTTCGATCCGCCCGGTTGGGTGGAAGATGCCCGCCCCCTGGGACCCGATCGCTGGCGACTACCAGACCACGGATGGCTGGATCAGGCTGCACACCAACGCGCCGCATCACCGCATCGCCACGGAAAAAATATTAGGTCAGCATACGGATAAAGTTTCCATGGCGAAGGCCGTGGCGTCCTGGAAAAAACAGGAACTCGAAGCCGCCATCGTTGCCGCCGGAGGTTGCGCCGCCGAAATGCGTTCTGTGGCGGAGTGGGCGGATCATCCGCAGGGCCGGGCGCTCGCCAATGAACCGCTGGCGCATATTGAAAATTTCAGCGCGCATCCGCTGCCGGACCGGGGTGCCAGCTTCACGCGCCCATTGGCGGGGGTGCGGGTGCTGGATTTAACCCGCGTGCTGGCGGGGCCAATCGCCAGCCGTTTTCTGGCGGGCTTCGGCGCGGATGTGCTGCGCATCGATCCGCCCGATTGGGATGAACCCGGTATTGTTCCCGAGGTTACGCCGGGCAAACGCTGCGCCCGGCTGGACCTGAAGACCGCCGCAGGACGCGCCATTTTCGAGGCGCTGCTGACGCAGGCGGATGTCTTTTTACACGGCTATCGCGGGGACGCGCTTGACCGGCTTGGCTATGGCGCCACTGTGCGGCGCGCGCTTTCACCGGGCCTCATTGACGTGTCGCTGTGCGCCTATGGCTGGTCCGGCCCATGGGCGTTGCGGCGCGGCTTTGACAGTCTGGTGCAGATGAGCTGCGGCGTCGCCGATGCGGGCATGCGCTGGAAACAGGCGGCGAAGCCAACCCCCCTGCCGGTGCAGGCGCTGGACCACGGCACTGGGTATCTGCTGGCGGCCGCTGTCATTCGCGGCATTACCCAGCGCCTGATGAACGTCAACAGCCTCAGTGCGCGTCTGTCGCTGGCGCGCACCGCAAAGCTATTGACCGGTATGGGTGTGTATGAGGCAGAAGCGCCGCTTGCGGCGGAAAATTTCTTCGATATCGCATCGCCCCTTGAGGGAACCGATTGGGGCAACGCCAAACGCCTGAAACCCCCGGTCACGATCCGCGATGCGCCATTCTACTGGACCCTGCCCGCCCGGGCGCTCGGCACATCGGCCCCCGCCTGGGATTAACCACATACGCCGGCGTCTCCAGCCCGCATAAATCCCACGGCGGGCGCCGGATTAAGCTTCTGTTTCCATTGCGGGAGATATTGTTTTAGAGTGTAATGAGCGTAATATGCGGGAATCCGATAATCCCGGCGGCTAACTGTGGAGAGAAACGACATGCATGATCTTATTATCAAGGGCGGAACCGTGGTTGACGGAACCGGAAACCCGCAGTTTACCGGCGATATCGCCATCAAGGACGGCATGATTGCCGAAGTTGGAAAGCTGTCCGGGGCCGCGCGCGAAACCATGAATGCCGATGGCTTGCTGGTGGCGCCGGGCTGGGTTGATATTCACACCCATTATGACGCCCAGTCGACCTGGGACCCGATGCTCACGCCATCCGGATGGAACGGCGTCACCACGGCGGTCATGGGCAATTGCGGCGTCGGCTTCGCCCCTGTCAAGCCCGGCAACCGCGACTGGATGATTGAGCTGATGGAGTCGGTCGAGGATATTCCGGCGGCCACCATGAAGGCCGGGATCGACTGGCAATGGGAAACCTTCCCGGAATATCTGGACGCGCTCGACCGTATTCCGCGCGCCGTTAATGTCGGTTCCTATCTTGGGCATTGCGCGCTGCGCACCTATGTGATGGGCGCGCGCGGCGCAGAGGACATGGACCCCACCGACGGCGAAACCGCGCTGATGGCCAAAATCATGCGCACAGCGATGGACGCCGGCGCGCTTGGCTTTTCGACGTCGCGCACGGGCATCCATCTGACCCCCCAGGGCGACGCCATTCCCGGCACCTACGCCAAGGAAGCCGAACTGATGGCGATTGCGCGCGCGATCGGCGCCAGCGGCAAGGGCATCATCGAAGTCATTCCGTCCGGCGTCGCCAAAACCGACAAGGTGCCGTTTGCGGACGAAATGCAATTGATGAAGCGCATGTCGATCAATTCCGGCCGGCCGCTGACGTTCCTGAGCTCCGCCTCACGCAAGGTGTTCGCCATGGCGGAAGCCGCCAACAAGGAAGGCGCGCAGCTTCTGCCGCAAATTTCCGCGCGCCCCGTGGGCTTCCTGTTCAGTTTTGAAAGCGAGAATCCGTTTGCGCGCTTCCCCAGCTTCATTGAACTGAAGAAACTGACGCAGCCCGAACGTCTGGCGATGCTGCGCAACCCCGAAGTGAAGGCGCGCATTCTTGCCGACAGGGACCCGGCGCTCACCGCCTGGTCGATGCTGTTCGCAAATCCGTGGAAGCTGACTTATGCGCTCGGTCAGAACCCCGATTACGAACCGGATCCCAGCCGCAGCGTTACCGCGATTGCCGAACGCACGGGGCGCACCCCGCAGGAGGTCGCCTATGACATGATGCTGGAAAATAACGGCCAGGCGTTCCTGATGTATGCGGCTGCTGGCTACCAGGGCGGAAATCTTGACAGCATCCGCGAAAGCCTGCTGCATCCGATCTCGCTGCTGGGCGGCAGCGACGGCGGCGCGCATTGCGGCATGATCGTCGATGCGGGCGTGCCCACTTTCATGCTGACCCACTGGGTGCGCGACCGCAAATATGACCGCCTGCCGCTGGAATGGGTGGTGCAAAAGCAAACCCGCGAAACCGCGCGCAGCAACGGCATTATGGATCGCGGCGTGCTGGCGGCGGGCCAACGGGCGGACATCAATCTGATTGACATGAGCCGTCTGAAAATCCTGGCGCCCGAGATCGTTCAGGACCTTCCGGCGAATGGAAGACGTCTGATGCAGCGCGCGGATGGTTACGAGGCCACCCTGGTGTCGGGCATTGTCATTCAGCGCAATGGCGTGGAAACCGGCGCCCGGCCGGGCAGTGTCGTCCGGTCACGCTGAGGAACCCAAACGAAGAGGCCGCAAAACACCGGCCTCTTCGCTTATCTGAATTTCCGCAGGGCATAGAAAGACCGGTAAACCGCACCCGGCGCTGATCACGCGCCGTGCGCAGCAAGCCATGCCGCAATCATATCGGCGGCGTCCGCCCGTGCATTGCCGGGCGTGGTTAGATAGTGATCGGCGTTGACATGCTTGATCGTTTTGTCCGTGCTCGCCAGCGCATCAAACAAAGCCTGGGCATCGCTGGTAAACACCCCGGTGTCAGCCGTCGCATTGATGACCAGAGACGGCACGGTAATTCTTTGCAGATGCGGCGCGCCCCGGCACTGGGATTCCTGCAAACTCCACATCGACAGCCAGGTGCGCAGCGTGTTGCACGTGCCGATGCCGAATGTCCCGTAATTCGCCGACTTCGGATCACCTGCGTAACACAATCCGATCTGCCTGTCGGAGGGATCAATGCTGGCGTCCATCATACGCAGATCGGCCCAGGTTCTTTGCAGGGTAAATAAACGATCCGATAATCCCCGCTCCTGCAGGCGCGCCAGTTCGGCAATCGCCCAGGCCGTGATCCGGTCATTGCGCGCGATCTGCGCCGCGCGGTATTTTTTGATAAATTCCGGGCTGTAGGGCGGCCCATTATCGGGATTGTACATATCAAGGGCGGCATCGGTAGCGGCTGGATCGTTCTCATCCACAACCGATGGATCGAGCCAAGCAGTCAGCACTTCCGGGCGCCCCAGATGCGCCGCCAGCGCAATATACAAATCAGCCTTTGGAAGATCGAGCACGGCGTCCGGCAGTTTCAAACCCCGCCCGGGACGGATATTGGGCGCCGTGGCCTGTGATTGATAGGCCCCCATCAGCGACCCGCCGCCGGAATTTCCCAGGATCACAATACGTTCAATACCGGCCACTTCGCGCAGCCACCGCATCCCCGCGCCAATGTCAATCAAAGCATGTTCCAGCAGGAAATAGGCCTCTGCCCCCCGGAACCGGGTATTCCAGCCCAGAAACCCGTAGCCGCGCGCTGCCATGTACGGGCCCAGATAATGCTCACTGAAATCGACGTTATAATGGGTGGCGATCAGCGCCGTTCGCGGCCGTTTTCCGGCGGGCGATAAATAATTTCCCTGACAGGGATGATACCCCACTGGATTTTGCCGCCCGGTGGGAGAATTGAGCGCTACAAATTGCCGGTCAAAGTCCGCCATCTTTTTCCCCTCACGATGATTCCATTACGCCCGGGCATATCGCGTTGTCATCCTGAGCACAGCGAAGGATCTTGATCCCACACAATGAGATCCTTCGCTTTGCTCAGGATGACAGGCCGTAAGTTATTACTTTTCAGGCGTTCACACTTTCGGGGACGAAATCCATCTGGCGCACCGCTTCCTCACGGTCGACGACGATGCCGGGCGTGTCTTCACACAATTCCAGCATGATGCCGTTGGGATCCATGAAATACATGGACTGCACCCAATCATGATCGATCTCCATCATGATTTTTTTGCCCGCCGCCTTCAGCTTTTCAGCGACCTCCATCTTTCGGGCCTTATCGGCCCGGAACGCAAGATGATTGACCCAGGGCGGCAGACCGAGGCCGGTGCTAATCTCCGTTTTTAGAGTCTCTGGCTCCCCAACCCCATGCAGATCAAAGAAGGCCAGACAGCTGCCGTCGCCAATATCAAAAAAGATGTGCCGGAAATAACCGGTTCCCATCTGTTTGGTCTCGGTGTGCAACAGATCAAAGCCGAGTATCTCAGTGTAGAAGCGATGCGTTTCATGAATATCGCGGCATGCAAACGCAAGGTGATGAAAGCCTGGTTTGTACATCTGTGTCTCCTCTCAGGAAGGGCGCTATACAAACAATTATGTCACTGTTCATACACAGGCACAATAATATCGTGCGGGCGTCAGCCGCGTTTCTCCCACGCGCCATTCGCATCCTGTTGCCAATAGGTTACATCAAATCCTGCGGCGCGCGCCTGCCGGTACCGGTCTCTTGCGGCCTCTGTGGCCGCCGCATCATTGCCATCAAACAGATCAACGCTGCGGTCATAGCCAGCCATGTGCTCACTGGCGGCGCCGTCCACCAGGAACAGAACATTCGCCCCGTTGGGAGGTTTGCCGGATTCATCCGGCGCTACAGCGAGAAGGATGGGATGATGCGCGGCCTGGGCGTCCGAAATGAACCCGTGCGGCAGAAAACTGTCATCACGATAGCTCCACAGATGGTCGTCCAGCGCATCCGCCCGCTCTTTCGATCCGGCCAGTATGAGGCTGCGCCAGCCGCGTTCCATACACCGCTCCAGCAGCACCGGAAGCACCGCTTCCAGTGGCCTGCGTTGCAGATGATAGAACCAGACCTCGGTCACCCTTGCCCCATCATTCCTCGTAATTATCTGCGATAAGACGATCCAGCAGCCGTACGCCATACCCGCTGCCCCAGCTTGGCTTGGCGTCACTGGTCCAGGCGACGCCGGCAATATCCAGATGCGCCCAGGGCGTATCGTTCTCGATAAACCGCAACAGGAACTGCGCCGCCGTAATCGACCCCGCCCCGGCGGCGTTCGAGATATTCTGCATATCGGCAAATTTCGATTTTATCTTGCTGTCATACTGGCTGCCCATGGGCATGCGCCAGACGGTTTCACCCACCGCCTTGCCCGCAGTATCGATTTGCGCGCAAAGGGCGTCCTGATTGCTGAACAGGCCGGCATGGGCGTCGCCCAGGGCAATGGTGATCGCCCCGGTCAGCGTCGCCAGATCAATCACCGCGCGCGGTTTATATTTGCGCTGCACATAGGTCATGGCGTCGGCCAGCACAAGACGGCCTTCGGCGTCTGTATTCAGCACCTCGATGGTCTGTCCGGACATGGAGGTGATGATGTCGCCGGGACGCTGCGCATCCGGCCCCGGCATATTTTCGACGCAGGCCAGAACGCCAATCACATTCGCTTTGGCGCGGCGGCCGGCAAGGGCCGCCATGGCGCCGAACACGGCGGCGGCGCCGCCCATATCGCCTTTCATGTCGCCCATGCCCGCGCCGGGTTTCAGTGAGATGCCGCCGCTGTCAAAGCACACGCCTTTGCCAACAAGCGCTACCGGCGGCTTTTTGGATTTGGGCGCCCCCTTCCAGTGCAGGACAACAAGCTGGCTATCCTTTGAACTACCCTGGCCCACAGCCAATATCGCCCCCATGCCAAGTTTTGCCATCTGCGCTTCGTTCAGAACTTCGACCTTGAGGCCAAGCTTGCCGAGCGCCCTTGCGCGTTTGGCAAATTCCGCCGGGTATAGGGCGTTGGCGGGTTCGTTGACCAGGTCGCGCGCCGCGAACACGCCATTCAGAACATGAGCCAGTGTGGTAAAGGCAGATTTTGCCGCAGCGGTGTTAGGGCTCATTACAATGATTTTCGTCAGGCTGGGTTTGTCATTTTCTTTCATTTTGGTGCGGTATTTATCAAACCGGTAAGACCGCGAATGGGCCCCCGCCGCGATATGGGCGGCGATCAATTCGGCCTTGAGCGCAGCCTTGGGTATATCGTCAACGGCGACGGTAACCTGCTTTTCGCCGCTCATGGCCAGCCGGTCAATAATCAGGGCGCCGATTTTTTCTGCCGACAGGGCCTTGATCTCCGCAGGCTTGCCAAGCCCCACGACCAGAACCCGGCTGACCTCAAGCCCCGCAGGCGATAACAGTTCCAGCGCCTGCTCGGATTTACCCTCAAAGCGGCCGGCCTTGATGGCCCTGGTAATGGCGCCGCCACATTTTTTGTCCACCTCGGCGGCGGTTTTACATAATGCACCGCCCTCCATGGCCGCGACCACCAATGACCCGGCGCGTGGCAGGGCAAGTGCTGAAAAGCTGATATTCATGATCGATCTACCCCTACAGCCGTTGACCGGCCCCTATTGATGAAAGCCATAGTGCTTCGATTACCATATCCAATCACACAAAATATATCTAATCTCGGAATTATCCCGGCAAATGGGTGGCTGTTCGTCTGCCAGACTTGCGTCTGCCCCGCCAATCAGCGATTCTGCCGGCAGAGAGCGCCACGCGAGTTACCGCAGGCCAAATTCAAGAGTAAGCATGCCTGCTGTAAGCCGCTATATCATTTTTCAGATTGCCGGACCTTTGGGCTTTTTTATATTCAGCCTGACGGGGGTCATCTGGCTGACCCAGTCACTGCGCCTGCTGGATATCATCATTACCAAGGGACAGTCGGCGGCGACCTATATCGCGTTTACGGCGCTGGTTATTCCCTCCGTGCTGTCGCTGATTTTGCCCATCGCTTTTTTTTGCGCCGTTCTCTATGCGCTTTACCGCCTGTCCAGCGATCATGAGCTGGTGGTGCTTTCCGCCACCGGCCTGAGCGCCTGGGGGATCGTGCGGCCTTTATTGCAGCTTGCGTGCTGTGTCACGGCAGCCGCCTATGTGATAAATCTCTGGCTTATGCCAATGGCAAACACCCGGCTGAAAGATCAGGTCATGGAGATACGCGCAGATCTGGCCGCCACCCTGTTGAAAGAAGGCGCGTTTTCAAACCCCATCCTGGGCCTAACCGTGTATATCCGTGAACGCGACTCCAACGGCGACATGCGGGGCATTCTGGTGCATGACAATCGCCAGCTTAACAATCCCATTACCTACATGGCGGAACGCGGCGCGCTGGTAAAAACCGGTGCGGGTCCGCGCCTGATCATGCTCAACGGCAATGTGCAGCGCCGGGCGGCCCAAAAAAGTGAGAATGGCGGCAGCCTGTCCCTATTGTATTTTGACCGTTATGTGTATGACCTGTCGGAGTTCATGTCGGGTGAGGGCGTGCGCTGGAAAGAGCCGGAAGAGCGCTATCTGAGCGAACTGTTTTTTCCCGACGAAACTTTGGGCGATCAGACCCATAGGGAGGAATTTCTGGCCGAGGCCCATCGCCGCTTGTCCTCGCCCCTCTATGTGTTTGCGTTTGCCATCATTGCGCTCGCAGTCCAGTTATCCGCCCAGTTCAGCCGCCGGTCCCCATTTTGGCGGCCCGGCGCCGCACTTGCCATTGCCGTCGCAATTCGTCTTGGCGGACTTGGCCTGGAAAATCTGGTCGAGAAAAACCCGCTGCTGATCCCTGGACTATATCTCTGGCCGTTATTGGTGACGGCGGGAGGACTGTTTTTGCTTTCCGATGAAGGGCAGCGAAGGATGCGGACGCTTCGCATCAGGCCGTTCACCTTCGCTGACCAGAAGCCCGGTTGACCGCATGCGGCTGTCATGGACATTATCACGTTATTTTGGCCTCCAGCTGCTGAGCGGGATCGGGGCCATCTTTGCCCTGTTCATGGCGCTGATCTATCTGGGCAGCATGGCTGAACTGATGCGCCGCACTTCGGGCAATGCAGACGTCAATTTCAGCACATTGATGATAATGGCGGCCCTTCAATTGCCGGCGCTGACCGAGCGCGCCCTGCCGTTCGCTGTCATGTTCGGGGCGTTGTGGAGCTATATCCGTCTGGGGCGCAACCACGAACTGGTCGTCATCCGGGCGTCCGGCGTATCCGTATGGCAATTCCTGATACCCGGGATTGGAATAGCGCTATTTATCGGCCTTTTTATCGTCGGCGCCTTCAATCCGATTTCCGCCTCTTTCACCGCCCGGTTTGAACAGCTGGAGGCGAAATATCTGCACGGTCAGGCCAGCCTGCTGGCCGTATCCCCTTCGGGTTTGTGGCTGCGCCAGGCCGACCCGCACGGCCAGTCGGTAATCCACGCGCTGCGCGCGTCCAACCAGGGTATGGATCTGGAAGACGTCATCATTTTTCTGTATGAAGGCAACGACAAATTCGTTGGCCGCATTGACGCCACCCAGGCCAGGCTGCGCGACGGGTACTGGGATATTTCAGATGCGACCCGTACCGGACCAAACATGCAGCCCGCGTTTCTCGCTTCAGACCGGCTGGCGACGAGCCTTACGCCGGAGCGTATTCAGGACAGTTTTGCCTCTCCGGAAACCCTGTCTTTCTGGGATTTGCCGGATTTCATCAACGTGCTGGAAGAAGCCGGTTTTTCCGCCGTGCGGCATCGCCTGCACTGGCACTCGCTGTTGGCCATGCCGCTGTTGCTGTGCGCAATGATTTTGATCGCAGCCACGTTTTCACTGCGCGCCTCGACACGCTCAGGCATTGCCATGGTTGTGCTGGGTGCGCTTGTTACAGGCTTTGTGCTGTATTTTGTGACGGACCTTGCCCTGGCGCTGGGACGCACCGGTAGTCTTCCCGTGCTGCTTTCGGCATGGACGCCTGCGGGCGTCAGTATATTGCTTGGCGTCAGTTTGCTGCTGCATCTTGAGGACGGCTAGGTGTTTTCATGGCCGCTATCAAACCCGGAAGGGACAGTCCTGCGCGCGATGCTCGTTGCCGCGCTGGCGTCGCTGGCGTGCCTTCAGCCCATTGCGTCACCGGCCCAGGTATCCGGAAATAATCCTGTGCAGAATGAAGACGCCATCCTGTTTCAGGCCGATAATCTGTCTTATGACCAGAACAGCGATACGATCATCGCAGAGGGGCACGTAGAAGCCGCCTATGGCAAGCGCCTGCTGTTTGCCAACAGTGTCAACTACAACCAGACGACCGGAATTGTAATAGCCTCCGGTGACGTCGTTCTGACCGATCCCGACGGGTCAACGCTGTTCGCCGATCAGGCCCAGTTGAGCAGTGATTTGCGCGATGGCGTTGTCAGGGGCATCGGACTGAGGATGGCCGATAATTCGGCAATGGCCGCCGCCAGCGCCACCCGCAAGGGTGAAAACCTCACTTATCTCAACCGCGCCGTCTATAGCCCGTGCAAACTTTGCCCCGAAAAAGGCAAAACCATTCCGGCCTGGCAATTACGCGCCCGCAAAGTTACGCACAATAAACAGACCAAACGCATCACTTACAACCATGCCTTTCTGGATGCTTTCGGGGTGCCAGTTTTATACACGCCGTATTTCTCGCATGCGGACCCCAGCGTAAAACGCGAATCCGGATTTTTGCCGCCAAACCTTGGAAGTTCATCAGATCTGGGCCGCAAGATCGAGGTTCCCTACTATTGGAGCCTGTCACCATCGCGTGACCTGACACTATCGCCACTGGTCACCAGCCGTGAAGGCACAGTGATGAAGGCGCTGTATGAAGAGCGCTCCCGGCGCGGCCGCTTCGAATTCGAGGGCAGCCTCACCCGTGTCGACGAGCGGGATGGCAATAATATCAAGACGGGGTCGAAACAGACCCGGGGGCATATCTTCTCACGGGGCCGCTTTGCCGTCAGCCCGAATGATATAGTAGGCTTTGATATAGAGCGCGCAACCGACGATACTTTTTTGTCGCGCTATAATCTGACGAATATTGACACGCTTACCACCCGCCTGTTTACCGATCATAATTCAGGGCGGGACTTGGGCACCGTCGATTTTCTGCTGTTCCAGGGCCTTAACCAGGACGATGATCCGGGCCTGACCCCGATGATCCTGCCGCTTTTGCATTACAGCGGCAAGACCGACCCTGATGCGGCGGGTGGACGCTTCGGGTTTGACGCCGACGCCCTGGTGCTGCGCCGCCGCGACGGCCAGGATTCACAGCGTATCTCACTGGATGGAGGCTGGCAGCGCAACTATATTTCCGGTCTGGGCGAGGTTTATTCAATTTTCGCCAATCTGCGCGGCGACGCCTATTATATTGACGATATCGCCGTGCGGAATGACAAGAACGATCTAACCGGACGCATTTTACCTCAGGCCGGTGTCGAATGGCGCTTGCCCCTAGCCAATCGTATGGATGTTTTTACCCAGATCGTCGAACCTATCGTCCAGGTGATTGCCAGTCCATACGGCGGCAATCCCGATGATATTCCCAATGAGGACAGCGGCAGCTTTGAATTTGACAGCACCAATCTGTTCAGCCCAACCCGCTTTCCCGGACGGGATCGATGGGAAGGCGGCCCCCGCGCCAATGTTGGGATGAAGTGGGGGGCCTATCGCGACGATGGCGGTTATGTCAGTGTTCTGTTTGGCCAGGTATGGCGCGTTAAGGACGATTCGACCTTTGCTGCGGACACAGGGCTGGATAACGAGCGTTCGGACTATGTCGGCAGTATCGCATTGAGCCCCTCACCCTGGTTCGAAGTGCTGCACCGCTTCCGGCTTGACCGCGAGGATCTGGGCTATCGCCGGAGCGAGGTGGATCTGAACGCCGGGCCCAGCCGCCTTCGTCTGGGCATTGGTTATGTCCGGCTTGCACGGGAACTGAGCAATGCCGCATTGACAAGCCGGGAGGAAATCGCCGGCGCCCTGCGCGCCCAATTCGACGCCAACTGGTGGCTTTCGGCGTCCTCGCGCCGTGAACTGGGGCAGAATTCGACGGTTGCCACCAATGCCGGTATCTTTTATCAGGACGAATGCATGATATTTGGATTTATATATGATCGGCGCTATACCAGAGACCGGGACGTGCAGCCTTCGAGCTCGATCAATTTCAAAATCAGCCTGCTGAATTTAGGATGATCCGTTCAACTGGCCAGAACCTGGCGGTTCTATCCATTGGGATATTTCGCCGGGACGCAGTTCGCATCATAATTGGCGCGCTGGCCAGACTTCAGCTAAACCATACTTCCTTATAACCGGAGTAATCAGCACAAAATCATGACTTTATTGAATGGTCACAAACAAAAATGCGGGCGCGCCCTGCGGCTGGTTATGGCATGGGGCCTTGGTCTCCTGGCAATTGGGCCGGTCCATTCCGCGCTAGCACAGGAGGCGATCGGGATTGCCGCTGTTGTGAATGACGAAGTTGTCTCGGCCTATGATCTGGAACAGCGGGTTGCGCTGATTGTGTCCTCAACGGGGGTCGATGGGTCGGGCGATGCCGGCAAACGTCTGCGAGAGCAGGTGCTGCGCACCCTGATTGACGAAAAGCTGCAAATGCAGGAAGCCAAGCGGCTGGAAGTCGTGGCCGACCCTAAAGAAGTTGATGAAACCCTGAGCAGCATCGCCGAGCAGAACAGCATGACATCCGATCAGCTGACGGAAACGCTGGAGCGCAGCGGCGTGAATATTGATTCGCTGTTGAACCAGATCAAGGCGGAAATCGCCTGGTCGGATCTGGTGCGCAAGAAATTCCTGTCGCGCATCAATCCCGGCGATGAGCAGGTGGATGAAGTGCTGGCCAGGATGGAGGCCAACGCCGGACGACCCGAATATCTGGTCGGAGAAATATTTCTGGGCGTTGAATCCCCCGATGATGATGAGGAAGTGCGCCGCAGCGCCCTGCGCCTGGTAGAGCAATTGCAACAGGGCGCCTCCTTTAGCGCTGTCGCCCGGCAGTTCAGTCAGGCCGCCACAGCCGCCACCGGCGGCGATCTGGGCTGGGTGTCGGAAGGTCAGTTAAGTTCAGAGCTCGACAAGACCCTGAGCGACATAAAACCCGGCGATGTTTCATCCCCGCTGCGCGCGGGGGGCGGCTATTATATTTTGATGCTGCGCGACAAGCGCTCTGCCGTGGGCGGCGGACTGTCCGGTGTGGAGGTGGATGTCCGCCAGGTGATGATTGATGTTGTGGGACGATCTTCCGACGCTGTTGTAACCGCCAACCAGGGGAATTCACACCGATTTCGCAC
>JBEBFX010000240.1:0-3833 GCA_040081735.1 Alphaproteobacteria bacterium
TGTCGCCGACTTCGAGCGCACCCAGCGTCGTCAGCGCCAAGCTCTCCGCCGCCACCTCCACCACATGGGTCATGCCCCCGCCGGCGCGCGGGGCGGTTAACCATTCAGGCGGCGCTTGATGATGATCTGGGTGAGCGGCAGCGTTCGCTGGCGTCAATCCGCCGCGCGCGCGAACGCGAACGCTATGCGGCAAAATCCGGCGGGCGGGAGCACAAAATTATTCGCGACGTCGTAATTCCTGAAGCCATTTCAGTGCAGGACCTTGCCAACCGGATGGCCGTACGGGGCAACGAAGTGCTGCGCACCCTGCGCGCCATGGGCGAAACAGCCAATATGGATACTGTGCTGGAACCCGGCACGGCCCAGCTGGTGGTCGAGGAAATGGGCCACATAGCCCGGCTTGTAGCCGAATCCGACGTCGAAATCGGTCTGGAAATTGACACTGAGGACGATGGAAATCTGGTCTCACGGCCACCGGTGGTCACGGTCATGGGCCATGTCGATCATGGCAAGACCTCGTTGCTGGACGCCCTGCGCAAGACCAATGTCGTGTCCGGTGAAAAAGGCGGCATAACCCAGCATATCGGCGCCTATCAGGTTGAAATCCCCGGCGGGCAAAAAATTACTTTCATCGACACCCCCGGCCATGAAGCCTTTACCGCCATGCGCGCGCGCGGCGCCAACGCCACAGATATCGTGGTGCTGGTGGTGGCCGCCGACGACAGCGTCATGCCGCAAACGGTGGAGGCCATCCATCACGCCAAGGCCGCCGGTGTGCCGGTGATCGTGGCCATTAACAAAATGGACAAGCACGACGCCAATCCGGACAAGGTGCGGCAGGAACTGCTGTCCTACGGTATTTTCACCGAAGAACTGGGCGGCGAGGTGCTTTCCATCAACGTATCCGCGCTGAAAGGCACCAATCTCGACAAGCTTCTGGAAGCGATAGTGCTGCAGGCCGAATTGCTTGATCTCAAGGCAAACCCATCGCGCAGCGCCCATGGCGTCATCATTGAAGCCAGGCTCGACAAGGGGCGTGGCCCGGTCGCGACAATGCTGATCAAGGGCGGCACTTTACGGCGCGGCGATATTCTGGTCGCAGGCGCGGAAATGGGCCGGGTTCGCGCCCTGGCCGATGAACATGGCCAGTCCCTGCTGGAGGCGGGTCCATCAACCCCTGTCGAAGTGCTGGGATTACAGAGCGTGCCGAATGCCGGTGATGACGTCATTGTTGTCGAAAATGAAACCCGCGCGCGGGAAGTAACCGCATTCCGCCAGCGCAGACAGACCGAACTGCGCACCTCGGTTACCCCAAGCGCATCTCTTGAAGATGTGTTTGCGCAATTGCAGCGCGCCGCGATCAAGGAACTGCCGATCGTTCTCAAAGGCGACGTACAGGGTTCGGTCGAGGCCATACAGGCGTCACTTAACAAGATTTCAAGCGACGAGGTCCGGGTGCGGCTATTGCATGCAGGCGTCGGCGCCATCACGGAATCAGACGTCAGTCTGGCCGCCGCATCGCACGCGCCTGTTTTCGGGTTTAATGTGCGCGCCAACAGCCAGGCCAAAGCGCTTGCAGAGTCGTCTCGCGTCGAAATTCGCTATTACAACATCATTTACGACCTGATTGACGATGTCCGCAGCGTTCTGTCCGGCATGCTGGCCCCGGAACGCCGCGAAACCATGCTGGGCAACGCCCGTGTGCTGGATGTCTTCAAGGTTTCGAAGATGGGCAAGGCGGCAGGCGGCCTGGTTACCGAAGGCGTTGTGCGCCGTGGCGCAGGCGTCCGGGTGATCCGGGATAATGTGGTCGTGCACGAAGGTTCGCTGTCGAGCCTGCGGCGCTTCAAGGACGAAGTCAAAGAGGTTCAGGGCGGCACTGAATGCGGCATGGCGTTTGAAAACTTTCAGGACGTCCGGGTTGGCGACATTATCGAATGCTTTGAAGTTGAGCATATCGCCCGTACGCTTTAGCGGCTATCCACAGTTATAACCGAGGCAATTATGTCTGCATCACGCGGTGGAAGTGGCCGTCAACCCGGGCGGCCCCCGGTGCGGGAGCGCTCGCAGCGGCAATTGCGCGTTGGCGAAGAAATCCGCCACCGGCTGTCAGAAATACTGATGCGCGACGAGGTGCGCGATCCCGATCTGGCCGGGCATTCGATCACCGTGACCCAGGTGCAGATCAGCCCCGACATGAAACAGGCGCTGGTTTACGCCAGACCGCTTGCGGGTGATCCGGTAATGTCAAAAAAAGTGATTGCGGCGCTTAACCGCACAGCAGGTTTTTTGCGCGGGCGGCTGGGGCGAGAAATTACCATCCGGCATACACCGGAACTGCGTTTCGCGCTGGATGAAAGTTTTGACAAGGCAGATGCCCTGGACAAATTGCTGCGTTCCCGGCCTGTTGCCAGGGATTTACAAAAAGAATGAGCAGGCGGGGCAGGAAAGGCAGGCCTGTGAATGGCTGGGTATGCGTCGACAAGCCAGTGGGCGTCACGTCAACCCAGGCGGTTGGCAAGGTGCGCTATGCCTTTGATGCGCAAAAAGCCGGACACGCGGGCACCCTTGATCCCCTTGCCAGCGGTATTCTGGCGATAGCTTTGGGCGAGGCCACCAAAACCATTCCCTATGCGGTTGATACGCAAAAAACCTATCATTTTACAGTGCGCTGGGGCGAACAGACCAATACCGACGACGCCGAAGGGCACGCCATCGCCACCAGCGCGGCACGGCCAGATGCAGCGGAAATCCGGGCCGTTCTGCCCGAGTTTACCGGCGAAATCATGCAGTTGCCGCCGCGCTTTTCAGCCATCAAGCTGGCCGGTGCGCGGGCCTATGATCTGGCGCGCAATGGCGAGGCGTTCGAACTTTCCCCGCGGCCCGTTAGCGTTGTTGATTTCAGCCTGATTGAAATCGCCGATAAGGATAACGCCATTTTCCGGCTTGTCTGCGGAAAAGGCACCTATGTGCGCTCTTTGGCCCGCGACCTGGGCTTGCGGCTTGGCGGCGTGGCCCATGCCCGCGATATACGCCGCCTGGCGGTCGGGCCATTCACCGAAGCCAATGCGATTTCGCTGGAAAAGCTGGAACAACTGGTTCATAACCCGTCCCTGTCGGAGCATTTGCTGCCGGTTGAGACCCCGCTGGACGACATCCCGGCGATGGCCATTACCGGAAGTGATGCAACCCGTTTAAAACGCGGGCAAACGATTCTGGCGCGTAACGGCCAGTTTAACCCCTCTGACGCCCTCATATGCGCCAAGATTCACGGCAAGGCCGTGGCGCTTGGATTTATTGAGGCCGGGGAGTTCAGGCCGGTGCGTATTTTCAACATTCCAACGGGAGTTATGAAATCCGATGTCGATTACACCTGAGCGCAAGCAGACGCTAATGGGCGAGTATGCCCGCCAAGCCGGTGACACCGGCTCCCCCGATGTGCAGGTCGCACTGTTGACCGAACGAATCAACAACCTGACCCTGCATTTCAAGGAACACAAGCACGATAATCATTCGCGCCGCGGACTGATCAAGATGGTCAACCTGCGCCGCAAGCTGCTGGACTATGTCAAACGCGAAGATCAGCCGCGCTATGCGACACTGATTCAACGGCTTGGCCTGCGCCGCTAGTCTGATTTCGGGGATGCCGCTCGGGCCAAGGGGCCAGAGCGAATGTAGATGATAAGGAAGAACAAGAATGTTTGAAATCCACCGCAAAGAAATCATGTGGGGCGGACGCAAGTTGAGTTTTGAAACCGGCCGGATCGCCCGTCAGGCCGATGGCGCCGTTCTCGTGCAATATGGCGAGAGCAGCGTTCTGGCCACTGTTGTGG
>JBEBFX010000084.1:0-14031 GCA_040081735.1 Alphaproteobacteria bacterium
AATTACGCTAGCTTTTAATAGCCACCCGCGCCAGGGGCCGTAACCGGCCTGCAATATCCATCCGGATACGGTATATACAACCGCTGCTGTCCGGTTCCGCGCGGTCCGGCCCCGTGACGATGTATAGATCGCGCCAGTCTGCGCCGCCAAAGCACAGGCTGGTCACCAGCCGCGCGGGAACTTCGATGCGGGCAATTTCCCTGCCGTCCGGATCATACCCGAGAACGGCGCCGCCATAGGCCAGGGCGATCCAGATCGAACCATCGCTGGCGACGGCCAGACCGTCCGGCGCGCCGTTCTGCGTAGTGGCAAAAATGCGCGGCGGCCCAAGATCGCCATTCGCCGCGACGTCATACACCTTGATCGCATTCAGCCCGGAATCGGAATGATACAGCAGCCGCCCATCCAGCGAAAAGCCGAGGCCATTGGTCAGATGGACATCCTGCGCCACAATGCGGTGGCTGCCATCAAGTTCAATCAAATGCAGGAATGCAGATTTGGGTTTCTCGTCTCCGAAGGGGCTGCCGGCCAGTGATCCCGCATAAATCCGGCCCGCTCCGTCGGTGACCAGATCATTGAACCCGACGATGCCGCTAACCGAATTCTCCGGAATAAGGTTCACGGTCGCCCCTTCGCCGGGCGGTTTATAGGCAATGGTGCGCCCGCTGACGATCATGCCGCCCGAGGCGTGCATCGCAAGGCCGCCCATGCCCTTGCGGTGGGCAACGACGGTCGATACTTTACCGCCGGCGTCCAGGCAATAAGCCCCGCCCCTGGTGACGTCGGTAAATATCAGACCGCGCGCGGGATCAAACAATGGCCCTTCAATAAGCCCATACCCGCTGGAGAGTTGCTGCAAGGTTTCCATATTCGGATCTCCCAAATTTATCGCTGCGCTGTTATGATGCGCGCAGCCGTTACACATCCTTTCAGGGAGCCACCCCCATGTCCACAAATTCCGAACCCGTATTGCTTGCAGAGGTTTCCGGGGGCCTTGCGGTTCTGACCCTTAACCGGCCCCGGGCGATGAATGCGTTATCCATGGAATTGCGCGTTGAACTGACGAAAACGATTGACCGGCTGGGCGCCGATCCCTCTGTCCGGGTGATGATTCTGACCGGGGCCGGACAGGCATTTACGGCGGGGCTTGATCTGAAAGAACTGGGCCGGGGCGAAGCCAGGATTGCAGGCGCCATGGATGACAGCAATGTGCTGGCCTCCATGGCGCGGTTTCCCGGGCCGATCATCGGGGCCATCAATGGCGCGGCGATTACCGGCGGCTTTGAAATTGCGCTGGCCTGCGATGTGCTGATTGCCTCCAGCGCGGCGCGGTTTGCCGATACCCACGCCCGCCTGGGCGTGATGCCGGGATGGGGGCTGAGCCAGAGGCTGTCACGCGCCATCGGCCTGTCGCGGGCCAAGGAACTGTCGCTGACCGGCAATTTCCTGTCAGCCGCACAGGCGGAAAACTGGGGTCTGGTCAACCGGGTTGTCGCGCCGGAAGAATTGCTGCCGGCCGCCCGCGCCCTTGCCCAGGACATGCTGTCGGCCATACCGGAATTCCTGATCGCCTACAAAAGCCTTATGGATGAAGGCTACGGCCAGAATCTGGCCACTGCGCTTGAGACCGAGCAGCGGGTGTTCCGGGCCACTTCCAGCGACGTCAGCGCCGGCGCCATCGAGCAGCGGCGCACAGAAATCCTTCAGCGCGGGCGAAGCCAGACCTGACGGGACTTTCTTCAATGGCGTGACGTGAAGTCATGGCGTTGCACAAAGCGAAGCAACGTGACAATGACAGCCCGGATCACGTTTGCATCCGTCTGGCAGACCATATTGATCTGATTCCGGATGACTTCCTAATCATCAGCCTACGGAGAGTTTCGCGTCATGCCGCGCCGTTCATACGCCTACGTGATTGCCCGGACGCGCGATCTGCTGCGCCTTGCGGCGCCGGTGATTGTGGCGCGCGCCGGTTTCATGACAATGGCCCTGGTGGATACTTTATTCGTTGGCCGTTATGGGGTTGCGGATCTTGGTTATCTGACCATCGGCAACGCAGCCATTTCGACTATTGTGATGACCAGTTTTGGTCTGCTGATGGGTACTCTGGTGATGAGCGCCAACGCCTTTGGCGCAGGTAACCATGCCGAGTGCGGCCGGGTATGGCGCCGCTCAATGCCATTTTCCATATTTATCGGCACGATATGCGCCGCGCTGAGCTTTCTGTCGGAACCTTTCTTACTGCTCACCGGCCAGACGCCGGAAATCGCCAGAGAGGGCGCCAGGATCGCCATTATACTTGGTCTTGGCTCGCCATTTTTTCTTGCGCAGATGGCCTGCACATTTTTTCTTGAAGGCGTCAGGCGCCCTATGCCGGGCATGCTGGTCATGGTGTTGGCCAATCTTATGAACATTGGCATGAACTGGCTGTTTGTTTTTGGCAATCTTGGCTTTCCCGCCATGGGCGCGGCCGGTTCGGCCTGGGCCTCAACGCTGGGGCGCGTCGTGGCGGCAATCGTGATCGCCGTCTATATATGGAATATGGCCGGTCATGAAAAACTCGCCATACGCGCACGCCTGCCCGCAGGCTTGTGGCGCGACTGGGCGCAATGGCGGGCGCAACGGCGGCTGGGATACGCCCAGGGCGCCAGCAATACCATCGAGGCCGGCGCATTTAACGCCATGGCGCTTATGGCCGGACTTCTGGGGGTGGCGCCGCTTGCGGCTTATGGAATATTGTTCAATCTCATTGCCATGGCTTTCATGATCCCCATGGGGCTTGCGGCAGCGACGGCGGTGCTCATCAGTGCGGCCCATGGCGCAGGCGACAGCCGGAGGGTGGCCGCCACTGGCTGGACCGGGCTTGGCGTCTGCATTGTCATGCTGGGGGTGATAGGCCTGATATATCTGATTTATCCCTCACAGATTGCGGGTTTATACACCTCAAACCCTGTTCTGGTTATGACGGCGGGGCCGTTAATCGCATTTTCCTCGCTGCTGATAATTGCCGATGGCGTTCAGGCGGTCATGTCCAACGCCCTGCGCGGATTGGGCGACGGGTGGACGCCCGCAGCCATGCATTTTCTGTCCTATGTGGGGATCATGATACCCGCGGGGTGGCTGTTGACGTTCACGCTGCGGCACGGCGCAATGGGCCTCGTTGAAGCGATCCTGATCGCCAGCCTGATTTCAGCTGGACTGCTGACCGGGCGGTTTTACTGGCTCGCCAGGCCTGATCCGCAATAAGCCCGTAGCAGGCTGCTAAAAAACCGATGGCGTTTTGGCCTGGTTTATGAGTCTGTTTCTGCAATGGGAATGGTAAAGCGGGGGCGGCGCATGCGTGGAGAGGATCGTTCGCGTGTGAAGCGGCTTTTGAGCAGGGAGCCTTTCCCGGTGGACGGGACGCTGATTGACGCCTGGGCGCCGATGAAGCCGTTCCGGCGCAAGGATGGCGATGCTGGTGCGGCGCCGCACCGGGAAACGGCGCAGCAGCCTTGCAGGGGGCAAGGGCTATGACGCGACGGAATTTGCGCAGCAGCTGCGGGCCCGCACGATAACGCCGCACATCGCCCTCCGGGGGTATGTCACGCAAACCGGCAAACGGCGCAAGACCGCGATTGACGGGCGCACGGCGCGCCATCCTGGATATGCGGCCAGCCAGATCGTGCGTAAGCGGATCGAAGAAATTTTCGGCTGGATCAGGAGCAGCGCCGGGATTGCGCGGTCAAAGTTGCGCGGAACGGCGCGCGTGGCGGCCTCGTTCATGCTGGCGCTGACTGCTTACACGCCAATCCGGCTGCCGAAACTGCTGGCGGCGCCGGCATGAAACGCCGGGAACCCGCCCATAAGCCGAAAAATCCCCCCAAAATCTCCTGGAGCGTCTGGAGCGTCTGGGGTTTGGGGGATAACAACACCAACACAGCCGCAAATTGCCGCACACTCACCAAAAAACCGGCGCGCGCGGAAGGTTTTTCAGCAATCAGCTAACCCTTGCGGCGCAACATAACATTCTGCAACAGCACAGTGGCGTCAGTCCGGCCCAGAACCTCATTGGTGACGTTCTGCAGCTGGTTTTTGATGGCGATCACGTTGGCCGGCGCGCGGACATCCTGGAACGCGGCCGCCCATTTGCCCAGGGTTTCAATATAGCCCGCCGACAGGCGCGATCGATTGGCGTAGAATTGCGTCATGCTTTCCTGGGTGGGAATGTCAATCATCACCTCCACCATCAGGCTGCCCGCGATCCGGTTGTTTTTAAGCATCGCAATGGTCAGGGACGGCACCCGTACGATATCCGGCGCAGAAAGCTCAGGCTCCGGCTCAGGGGCCTCGGCGGCCTCGCCGCCTTCTGCTGCCTCGGCTTCCGGCGGCGGGGCGGAATTGGCCAGCGCGCCTGAGGCATGCGTAATCGCAAGCAGAAACGCCATCGCCGCCACCGCAAGAAACTGCGTTAGACCGGAAATTTCGCCCATATGCGTAATCCCTATTGGCATGATGCCGGGTTTGCGGCACAGATGCACGCTGTTGCAGCGATGACGACTGTACCGCGCCAAGGATGAACGAATGGTTATGTTTCCCGAAAGACCGGCTGGCTGGTGATGCAGGCGGTGGATATGCGCGCTGGGACCCATCGGAATTTTCTGCCGCGCTGGCTTTGGCTGGTTGCGGCGCCGTCCCTGTTGCCTTTGTTGTATCTGGTGCGCTGGCTTGATCTGGATTTCTATCTGCGGTGGATGGAAGGCGAGCGCGGCCTGATCGAAAATCTGGGGCCGCTGTTCCTGCTGCCGGCAATTTTTTGCGGTTTTGCCTTATGGCGGTTGCGCCGGGTGTTTCCATCAGCCTGGATTGCGCTCTGGTTTTTGCTGCATGGGGCGGGCGCGCTTTATTTCGCCGGAGAGGAAATCAGCTGGGGGCAGCACTTTTTTGACTGGGAAACTCCGCAAACCATCGGCGCCCTGAATGATCAGAACGAAACCAACCTGCATAATATGAGCAGCTGGCTTGACCAGAAGCCCCGTATTGCGCTGTGGGTCTGGGCTGTGACCGGGGGGTTCTTCACCCCGTTGCTGATCGCCATGGGGATTGTGCCCATGCGCGGCCCTGAAAGCTGGCGGTATTGGGTATTGCCGCCTGCCGCCTGCATGCCTGCGGGACTTCTGGTGGGCTGTGTGCGGCTGCCTGAATATTTGTCTTTTTACATGGGCATGGCGCCGCCGTTTCCCTTTGACATTCGGGCAAGTGAGCTGCAGGAGCTGTTCATTGCCCAGTTTTTGTGCTTTTACCTGGTTTCGGTTTACCGCCGCGCCCGGTTAGCGCCGGATATGTGACAGGCGAACTTGTTGCACGCCCCGATCAACCCCACCTGATTTTCATGAGCACACTCTCAAATATCGCGATTTCCGGTATCAGGGCCGCTGAAACCCGGTTTGCGGCGCGCGCCGAGTCTATCGCCAACGCCAATAATCAGGCTTATCCGGCCACGCGCACGGAACAGATAGCAACGGCCATCGGCCCCGTTGCGCGTGCCAGCAGGTCTGATAAACCCCGCCCGGACGAACCGCAGCGCTCCGATGCAGATCTGGCCGAAGCGCTGGCCGGCCTGGTGTCCATCCGGTATGATTTCAGGGCGTCGGTGAAACTGTTGCGGACCGCAGATGAACTGAGCGGCAGTCTGCTCGATATTCTGGCGTAGACACAGGCCTGTATCGACGGGTTTATTTCTGATATTCGCGCAGTTTGGCGGCAATCTCTTCGGCAGTTGCGCCAAAACCGAAATGCGCCAGAAACTTTCCATCCCGTCCCATCAGATAAATTATATTGGAATGATCCATCAGATAGGCCTCTGATCCCGGCTCCGGCTCGACCTTGCTGAAATAAACCCGATAGGCCCTGGCGGCGGCGGCGATCTCTTCAGCGCTGCCGGTAAGACCTGCAAGTCCGGGATGGAAATTTGTCATATAATCAGCCAGCGCGGCCACCGTATCGCGGGCCGGATCGACGGTAATCAGAAATCCCTGCACGTCTGAAATTTTTGCCGGATCCCCCGCCGCCAGCAGATCAAGGGCGGCGCCAAGATTTTGCAATTCGGCGGGGCAGACATCGGGACAAGAGGCATACCCAAAATAAATCAGCGTCAGATGGCCCAGCAGCGCTGCTTCTGTGACCCGTGCCCCATGATGATCGGTCAGGGAAAACGGCCCCCCGATGGACGCCGTTCCGCTTTGGCGCACAGGCGTATTTTCGGCGTCACGCAGGGGCGCGCCCGGCTGCCGCAGCCACAGCAATGCCGCCAGCGCCGCCGCCAGGCCGATCAGGGCAAATATAACGATGCGAACACTAGATAGAGACATAACCTCCCTTATATACTATTTATTTGGAAAGGAAAAAAAGAGGCTGGGGATATGGGACATGGAACCACAGGCCGTTTTGCCCTGCTGTTTGCTGCGCTGATACTGTTCGCCGGCGGGCAAAGCCATGGGCAGCTGACGAATAGCCGGGACGACGGCACGGCAAAACGCGGTTATGGCGATCCATTGCCCGCAGGCCAGAACGGCGCGCCCCAGGGCGGGGGTATGACAATCCTTGAAGCCGCAGCGTCAGGCGGCGTGGCCGAGGCGCGGGGGGCATTCCTGGTAGGTGAAAGCGTCAACAGCCGCAATCGGCGCGGCAAACCCGCGATACTGATCGCCGCACAGTCCGGAAACATCGCCGTGGTGCGTTTCCTGCTGGAAAACAAGGCCAATCCCGATTTGTTTGATAAATCCACCGGCAAGACAGCGCTGATAACTGCTGCTGAACAGGGTGACAGCAATATGCTCCACATGTTGCTGGATCATAAGGCCGATCCCGATCATCCGGACCGTCAGGGGGAAACTGCGCTGATCAAGGCGGCAAGGATCGGAGACCAGGATTCGGTAACGTTATTGCTTGGCTCTGCGCTTAATGTGAATGCGACGGATTATGCGGGGCACACAGCCCTGTGGCATGCGCAGGACACGCGCCACGACAGGATTGCCAAATTGATTCAAACCGCCGGCGGCGCCTAGAGTCGTTCTGTTTCAGGTTGAAGCGTATCGTGAGTTTTTGATGTCATTTGCGCATTCCTGTTGCGTGAAGTTTTCGGGCGGCGCTCCGGTACGGTTCCATGTTTGCCCGATGGCTGGCGCTCCGGCTTTCCGGAGCGGCGTTTTCAGTTTGGCGAACATTTGTTCGATGGGACCGGGGCTGCAGGGCGGCGGGAAGAGCAGCCGCCCTGGATCAGGCCTGCTTTGACGGGCCTTCCGCCGCGCGCGTTTTCGGGCGGCGTCCGGACGATCCCGCCCGGTGGCGGACAGGGTTTTTTTTTGAAGCTGACGCCCGCATGCCGCAGAAAGCGCCAGCGCGCGCCGCAGCACACTTCCACACCATGTCCGCGCACACCATGTCCGCGCAGTTCATGCAGCAGCGCATGAAGCGTCAAATCAGGCGTCTGCCCAGGGCGCGTCACTAACCGGTCACGCTCCCGCTGCGGTATATAGTTACGGCGCCCGCCCATTTTATCCGGTGCGGCGCTCCCCGTCATGCAAAACCGCTGCGGCCTTCTCAAGAAGGCTGCGGCTTAGCAAGGGAGTTACACTGAAAGGTCTTTGTTTTTGTCCCTGGACCCCGCACCCGCTGCGCCGGCGCCTGCGCGGCGAGACAAGTGCGGGGTGACACGGTGAGCGGGGTGATTCAATGTAAAATCATCCCGCTCTAATTCATGATCTGCCAGTCGCCGTCAGGCGTACGGCACGCGGTGCCATAGGAATTTTCCCGCCGGCCGCCGATCGTGGCCTGAGCCTGATACTCGCGGCAATAACGTCCGTTATTTTCCTGATAGGTGCGCATCGGCGTTATCTGATAGGCATTGCCGTCATCGGGGTTCCGCCACACAACGGCCTGTCTGCTGGGCGCAACTTCAAATGCATTCGCCGCATAGCCATAATCATAAGGCGTACGGCCAATATTACTGCCGAACAGCGCGCCGATCAGGGTGCCGCCTATGATGGCGGCGGTCCGGCCATTGCCATCACCAATATGGGCGCCCGTAATGCCGCCAACGGCGCCCCCAAACAGGCCGCCCAGCAGATTGTGATCATTGCGTCCGTAATAGACATCGGGCGGGGGCCTTCGATAAGTCCGGTAGGCAGGCTCATAGCCATAATAGCGAGACGGTCCATTATACGGTCCCCAGCCGGGTCCATAGCTTTGGTTCAGGTAAACCTGAAAATTTGTGTGTCCGCCGCGGCCGCGGTCATAGCCACGGTAATGCCCGCGGTCTCCCCCGTGCTGGCGCCCGCCATTCCAGTGATGATTGCCGCGGCCGCCATGATTATCAGACCGGCCATCGTCCCGCCACGCAAGGGCAGGCGCGGCTGACTGCGCTGTGAATACAGCGATCAACGAGGTAACGAAGCAGAACTTCCGAAAGCCCATGACACTCTCCAACAAGCAAGGGACCATTCCTGAACTTATCAGATACTCCCGCATTCTGGCGTTATTATGGCCAAAATAAGGTATTATGGCTGCTTTCGGAAGCCTTGCTTGCCGGCCCCTGAAACTAAACCCCGAGGGCTATCTTCGCGCCTTTGATACCGCCGGCATAGATGCCCTGCGCAACCTTGATCGCCTCATCTTCGGTCGCGCCCCTGGGGTTGAAATTGCTGAACCAGTCAACACGGCACGTATTGTCCCCGGTTGAGGTTACGATCATGGTTGCGACATAGGCCGTGAACGGCAGCGGATGGTCATCATTCTGTATACTGTAAGTCAGTGTACGTCCATTTGCGTCATGATTGTCGCAGCGCTCTATTACCCGCGCGCCGTTCGCCAGCGTCAGATCGCGCACACAGCCGATACCCGAACCGGTGATCTTTTTTTCCTTGATGAGCGCGCCCTCAACCCCGGCGAAATCGCCCAGTTTCGCAAATACCCTATCGGCGCTGGCGTTAACGTCTATGCTTACTTTTGCCGTTGTCATGGTGTTTCCCCTTTCCTGTGTTTGTTAATGTATTAGGCCGCCAGCTGCTTCTGGGCGGCCTTGATCATGCCCGTATATCCGCTTGTGATGAATTTGACCGCTTCTTCTTCGGTGCCGCTTTTGACCTCGAAATTGCAGAACCAGCCGATGCGGCATTGATTGGCCCCGGCCGGCGTCACAATCACGGTCGCCACATAGTATTTGAACGGCATCGGGTGATCGTCACCCAGAATGCTATAGGTCAGTGTACGGCTGTTCGCGTCATAATTGTCGCACCGTTCCACCACTTTTGCCCCATTGGCCATTGTTAATTCCCGCAGACAGCCGATGCCCGATCCGGTGATCTTTTTCGCCACGATGAATTTGGCTTCAAAGCCCGCGAAATCGCCGAGTATTGAAAACATCTGATCGGCGCTGGCGTTGACGTCGACACTTACTTTTGCAGTGGTCATTGTGTTTTCCTTTTGCGTTTGCAGCCGCTGATCCAGCCTGGACCGCCCGTATTGAAACGGACGGTTCAATACGGGCGGGTGGAAATTGGGCTATGCCGCCAGCTGCTGCTGGGTATCCCTGATAAAGCCGGTGTAAATGCTTTTGGCGAATTTGATGGCGTCTTCCTCGGTTCCGCTTTTGACCTCGAAATTGCTGAACCAGTCAACGCGGCACTGATTACCCCGTGTCGGGGTCACGATCAGGGTCGCTATATACGCCTTGAACGGCAGCGGATGATCATCGTTCTGGATGCTGTAGGTCAGCGTGCGGCTGTTTGCGTCATGATTGTCGCAGCGCTCCACCACACGCGCCCCGTTGGCGAGAACAATTTCCCGCAGACAGCCGATGCCCGAGCCGGTGATCTTTTTTTCCTTGATGAGCGCGCCTTCGATGCCCGCAAAATCTCCCAGTTTTGAGAATACCAGATCGGCATTGGCGTTGACTTCTACACTTACTTTTACGGTTGTCATGGCGTTTCCCTTTTCTGTTTTGGTTGGCGTTACCGCCCCATCAGCCCTGTGCGGTAACCAGAAATTGCGGCAGCACCATCATGTAAGTGCCGTCGCTAATGGATTGTTTGACCTCAGCCAGCATCGCGTCAGCCCGCTTTGGGTCGATCTTGCCACCGATCTTGGCATAGTTCACCATATTATTCAGCACCATCTGCATATGCCCCCGGATATCGGCGCTGGCGAGGATTTTAACCGATACACTGGCAAAGCCTGCTTTTTTCATACCGCTATACAGCATGCGTCCGGCATGGGGCGTATGATAGGCGAGCCTGGCCGCCTCGAACAGTTCACTGAGTTTGGCGTGGCCCAGCGGTTCCACCACCAGCATGCCCCAGTCGCTGTCGATGACGTGGGCGATGCCGCCGGGCTTCACCACCCGGCGAAACTCGGCCAGTGTGGCGGCAATATCAGGCACATATTCCATGACGTTTTTGCAGATCAGCCGGTCCACCGAAGCATCGGCCAATGGAATTTTGTCATCCGTCGCATGGTGCATCGTGCTGGCCGCGCCAAAGCCTGCATCCGCCAGCGCCTTGCGCGCCAGCCCGGCGAACTCGCTGTTCAGATCAACCCCGTGCACATGGCCGGATGGGCCAGCGCGCCTGGCCAGTTCCAGCGCCAGACCGCCAGGGCCGCAGCCATAATCCAGCACGGTCTGGCCGGGCTTCAGGTCAGCGGGCGCCAGCAGCGGCTCCATTTCCGGCCGCCATTTGAACATTTCCGTATAGGCGTTGAGCCGCTCCGGCTCGACCTCAAGCCAATGATCCCGATAATATGTGGCCTCATCCATGCCCTTCCCCTTGCGTGGTGTATTTTCAGCCAGCTTAACTCCAAATGGGCTCTGACAGCCACAACCTGATAGGATTACTGAAAAAAAGGTAGGTAACACTGACGTAATTTGATAATGTGTAAGGCCGAATTTAGCCCATCCGGCCACCTTTAATTTGGCGGCGGCGGAAATAAAGTCACATAATCGGACTTTTGATTGCCTCTGATAGTGGGTTACGCTAGTTTCCCCAGCCCTGCTAGTTGCTTAATGTAGCAGCAGGTAATTACTTTGACAGGTGCCGCATGAACAAGACACCACCGGAACGCATAGGTTTGCCGGAAGCCCAGGGACTGTATGATCCCCGTAACGAGCATGACGCCTGTGGCATCGGCTTTGTCGCCAATATCAAAAACCGGAAAAGCCACAAAATCATCCTTCAGGGCCTGGAAATTCTGCGCAATCTGACCCATCGCGGCGCGGTCGGCGCGGACCCGCTGGCCGGTGACGGGGCGGGTATCCTGATCCAGATGCCGGACTGCTTTATGCGCGAAGAAGCGGCGGCGCTTGGGATTACTCTTCCGGCGGCAGGCGAATATGCCGTTGGTTTTATGTTTTTGTCCCCCAGTCCGTCCGAGCTTGCCGCCAGCAAGGCGCTGATCGAAAAGTGCATTCTTGCCGAAGGGCAGCTGGTGCTGGGCTGGCGCGATGTGCCGGTCAACAATTCGGGGCTTGGAGAATCCGTCAAGCCGACCGAACCAAAAAGCTGCCAGATCTTTATCGGGCGTGGCGCAAATTGCGAGGACCAGGACGCCTTTGAACGCAAACTGATGGTCATCCGCAAGCAGTGCCGCATTGCCGCAGATGAACTGGGCGGCAATCTGTCGCGCTATTTCTATGTGCCGTCATTTTCTTCCCGCACCTTGCTCTATAAGGGCATGCTGCTGGCCGAGCAGGTCGGGGAATATTATCTGGACCTGCAGGACGAACGCATGGTCTCGGCCATGGCGCTGATCCATCAGCGGTTCTCGACCAATACGTTCCCGACCTGGTCTCTGTCGCAACCGTTCCGGATGGTGTGCCACAACGGCGAGATCAACACTTTGCGTGGCAATATCAACTGGATGGCGGCGCGCCGTCATACCATGCGCTCGAAACTGCTGGGGGCTGATCTTGATAAGCTGTGGCCGCTGATCCCGGAAAATCAGTCGGATTCCGCCTGTTTCGACAATGCGCTGGAACTGCTGGTGGCGGGCGGCTATTCGCTTGCGCACGCCATGATGATGCTGATACCCGAAGCCTGGGCCGGCAATCCGCTGATGGACGACCGGCGCCGGGCGTTTTACGAATATCACGCCGCATTGATGGAACCCTGGGACGGCCCCGCCGCCATGGCCTTCACCGATGGCCGCCAGATCGGCGCAACGCTGGACCGCAACGGCCTGCGCCCCGCGCGCTATTTTGTCACCGACGACGACATGGTGGTGATGGCGTCTGAAATGGGCGTGCTGCCGGTCAGGGAAGAAAACATCATCGAAAAGTGGCGCCTGCAACCGGGAAAGATGCTGCTGATCGATCTGGAGCAGGGCCGGATTATTTCCGATGCGGAAATCAAGGAATCGCTGGCAAGCCGCCATCCCTATCAGGACTGGCTGGATCAGACCCAGTGCAGGCTGGAAGATCTGCCGGCCGAATATGCGGCGATGCGGCCCAACCGCGATACCCTGCTGAACCGTCAGCAGGCATTCGGCTATACCCAGGAAGATCTGAAATTCCTGATGGCGCCGATGGCGGAAACCGGCGAAGAAGCGCTTGGCTCCATGGGAACCGACACGCCGATATCGCCGCTGTCGTCGAAACCCAAGCTGCTTTACACTTATTTCAAGCAATTGTTTGCCCAGGTCACCAATCCGCCGATTGATCCGATCCGCGAGGAGCTGGTGATGTCGCTGGTGTCCATGATCGGGCCGTTGCCCAATCTGCTGGACCTTGATTCCGGCGGCACGCACCGGCGCCTCGAAGTGCGCCATCCCATCCTGACCAATGAAGATCTGGAGAAAATACGGCATATTGGCGATGTGGAGGAAAATGACTTCCGCTCGGTCACGCTGGATACAACATTTGCAGCCAGTACCGGCTCCGAAGGGATGGCCCCTGCGCTGAACAAACTCTGCGCCAACGCCGAAGCCGCCGTGCAGCAGGGCGAAAACATCATCATATTGTCGGATCGCAAGGTGGATCAGGACAATGTGCCGATCCCGGCGCTGCTGGCCTGCGCGGCGGTGCACCACCATCTGATCCGCGCCGGGCTTCGCACCTCGGTTGGTATTGTGGTCGAATCCGGCGAACCGCGCGAGGTGCATCATTTCTGCACGCTGGCCGGTTATGGCGCCCAGGCGATCAATCCCTATCTGGCCTTGCAGACGATTTCCGAAATGCGCGGCATTGGGTTCGACGGTGACGCGGAAAAGAAATCCCACGATTATTATATCAAGGCGATCGGCAAGGGCATACTCAAGGTCATGTCGAAGATGGGCATTTCGACCTATCAGTCTTATTGCGGCGCCCAGATTTTTGATGCGGTCGGCCTGTCCACCGCCTTTGTGGAACGCTATTTCACCCGCACCCATACCGCCATCGAAGGTGTCGGGATTAACGTCATCGCCAAGGAAACCGTGGCCCGGCACACCCTTGCCTACAGCGATGCGCCGCTGTATCGCGACGCGCTGGATGTTGGTGGCGATTACGCCTACCGGATACGCGGCGAACATCACGCCTGGACACCGGCGACGGTCAGCCATCTGCAACACGCCGTGCGCGCGGGCGTTCAGAGCGACTATGATACCTTTGCCAGACTGATCAATGACCAGAACGAACAGCTGCTGACCCCGCGCGGCATGTTTGAAATTCAGATGGCGGCCCAGCCGGTACCCATTGAAGAGGTCGAACCGGCCTCGGCCATCGTCAAACGCTTCGCCACCGGCGCCATGTCTTACGGCTCGATCAGCCGGGAGGCCCATACCACTCTGGCTATCGCCATGAACCGCATCGGCGGCCGATCGAACACCGGCGAGGGCGGCGAGGAACCCGATCGTTATGTGCGGCTGCCAAACGGCGACAGCATGCGCTCGGCCATCAAACAGGTTGCCTCAGGCCGGTTCGGCGTAACCACCGAATATCTGGTCAATTCCGACATGATGCAGATCAAGATGGCCCAGGGCGCCAAGCCCGGCGAGGGCGGGCAATTGCCCGGCCACAAGGTC
>JBEBFX010000085.1:0-13957 GCA_040081735.1 Alphaproteobacteria bacterium
GTTTCATTGCCTCATCAACATCAATCACATGCGGCAGAATTTCATACTTCACGTCTATCAGCGACAGGGCCTCTTCGGCGATGGCGTCGCTGACGGCTGCAACGGCGGCAACGGCGTGGCCATCGTACATGACCTTCCCGCGCGCCATAACATTAGAAGACATATCGCTAAAATTCACTTCCCCTCCCTCGCCGCCATCTGCAACCACGGATGGAATTTCGGGGAAATCGGCGCTGGTAACCACCGCCTTGACGCCGGGCAGTCTGGCGGCCCTGGAAGTATCTATCGAGAGGATACGCGCATGCGCGTGCGGGCTGCGTAAAATGCGGCCCGTCAGCATGCCTGGCAGTTGCTGGTCGGCGCCGTAATTGGCGCGTCCGGTTACTTTATCGATGCCATCGGGGCGGATCGGGCGCGTCCCAACATGCTTGAATATCTTTCCCTCATATCCCATTACTCATATCCTCTCATGTCTGCGGCCATCTCCGGCGCGGAGATGATAATTCTATCATACCCTGTGCAACGGCGCAGGCTGCCTGCCAGCCAATAAACGCGCCGGTTTAGGCTGGATTTATAACTGAACCGGCGCTTTCCGGTAAGTGTGATTTGGGATAAGCGTATGCCGGCTGGCGTGTTGAGGCAACGGTTTTGGCGTCCCTCTCTGATATCGAGGCCGTTCAGCGCTGTGATTTTGGGCCTGACCTGCGCCAATAAAATTCCTTCATATTTGAGTCGAGCCCATCAACTTACGAGATGGCCTCAGCACATCAAAGGGCTATTCACCCCTCTGTGGCGCGTCAATCAGGATCGCCCGGAAATCATTGACATTGGTGAATGTGGGGCCGGTGATGACCGTGTCGCCCAGGCGGCCGAAAAAACTGTGGGCGTCATTATTATCCAGGTAGTCGCCGGGTTTCATGCCCAGTGCGCGGGCGCGCGCCAGCGTGTCAGGGCCGATATGGGCGCCGGCGATTTCAGCCAGACCGTCCACGCCGTCGGTATCGCCCGCCAGCGCATGGATGCGCGGGTGCGCCCCCAGCGCAATGCCCATGGATAGCAGGCATTCAACGTTGCGTCCGCCATTGCCCTTGCCCCGCACTGTTACCGTAGTTTCGCCGCCCGACAACAGCACGCAGGGCGCCTGCACCGGCTGGCCGCGTCCGGCCGCCTGCAGGGCGATGCCGGCCAGTACTTTTCCCACCTCACGCGCCTCGCCTTCCAGGGCGTCGCTCAGGATATAGGCGCCGTAGCCCGCCTCGCGCGCGACCCGGGCCGCTGCTTCCAGCGCCATCTGGGGCGTTGCGATGGTGCGCACAGTGGCCTTTGCCATCCGCGCATCGCCTGCCTTGATGGACTCGCCGCGGCCCGACTCCAGTACGATCCGGGCTTCCGCAGGCAACGCGATTTCGTATCGCTTCACGATGGCCAATGCGTCTTCGCATGTGGTGGGGTCAGCCACGGTAGGACCGGAAGCGATGTTGATGGGGTCGTCGCCCGGCACGTCGGAGATAAGCAGGCTCAGCACCCGCGCCGGATGGCAGGCCGCCGCCAGACGTCCCCCCTTGATGGCCGACAGGTGACGGCGTACGCAGTTCATTTCACTGATGGCCGCACCCGATTTGAGCAGGGCGCGGTTGATCTCCTGTTTGTGCGCCAGCGTCAGGCCTTCCAATGGCAGGGGCAACAGTGAAGAACCGCCGCCCGAGAACAGGCACAGGACCAGGTCGCCGGGCTGGAGACCCTGCACCAGCGCCAGCATGCGCTGGGCCCCCGCCAATCCCGCCGCGTCGGGCGCCGGGTGAGCTGCTTCCACGATTTCGATGCGCTCGCAGGGTACCGCATAGCCATAACGGGTGACGACGAGGCCGGACAAAGGACCTTTCCAGTGGTCTTCCACGGCGCGCGCCATTGCGGCGGAGGCTTTGCCCGCCCCGATCACAATCAGTCTGCCGCGTCCCGGCGTTTGCGGCGCAGGCAAATACGCTGGAAGGCACAGGGCCGGTTGCGCACTGGCGATCGCCGCATCAAACATGCGGCGCAGCAGCGCGCGCGCCGGCGCTGCGCCCGATGCGGAATGGTGGCCGGCAGTACTCTGGAGCATGAATTGGGCCGCGTTTAGTTTGCTGATGGATGGGTTTGTCCAATTTCAAAGTTGGCCAGCTTCTCAAGCGCCTTCACCATTGCCGAGTGATCCCAGGCTTTACCGCCGTGGGCGGCGCACGCGTTAAAGAGTTCCTGCGCTGTGGCCGTGTTGGGAAGGGAAACGCCGAGGGCGCGCGCACTGCTCAGCGCCAGGTCAAGATCCTTCTGGTGCAACGCGATGCGGAAACCCGGTTCGAAGCTGCGATTGATCATACGTTCCCCGTGTACTTCCAGAATTTTCGAGGATGCGAAACCACCCATCAGGGCCTGACGCACCCGGGCCGGATCGGCGCCGGCGCGCGCTGCGAACAGCAAGGCCTCCGCCACGGCCTCGATATTCAGCGCCACGATAATCTGGTTGGCGACCTTGGCGGTCTGGCCATCACCATTGCCGCCGACCAGCGTGATATTCTTGCCCATCAGTTCAAATAGCGGCTTGACGCGTTCGAACGCGGCCTCGGACCCGCCCGTCATGATGGACAGCGTGGCGTTCCTGGCGCCTGCTTCGCCGCCGGACACCGGGGCGTCCAGGTAATCGCACCCCAGCGCGTTGATTTTTTGCGCAAAAATCTTGGTGGCGATGGGAGAGATGGAACTCATGTCCACTACTGTTTTGCCGTTGCTCAGGCCCTGCGCAATGCCGTTTTCTGCGAATAAGACAGATTCGACGTCGGGTGTGCCGGGCACCATGATGAAAGTGATGTCAGCCCGCTCCGCCACGCCGCGCGAGGTCAAACATTGGGTGGCGCTAGTTCCAGCAATCGACTCAGGTATCTTGCTGCGGGTGCGTACAAAGAGCTGGTGTCCCGCCCTGATCAGGTGCCCCGCCATCGGCGCGCCCATAATGCCCAGTCCAACGAAGCCGAGATTGAGAGGTTTGGAAGTCATTTTGGTGTCCATCGTCAGAACATTCGGGACATTTGAGGTCGCGTTCAAACGCAGAGATGGCCTTACCCCAAGCCCAATATCAGGCGGCCATCGTCCGGTGTTGCAAGCACCGGGGTTCGATGGTTTATCGTTTGCCCTACACTGCCTGAAGACGGCTTTGTCCCTGCCTGCAATCCTATTGCGCCACTGTTTCGTTTCGGCAGGACTATCTCATCAATATAGAGTATCCTTGTAACCCTGCTCAACAGCCCGCTCCGCCGCCGCCGCAACATTTTCATCGACACCGGAGCCGGAAGTCTGGTGAAGAATTATTTGAGCAATACCGGGCATGCTGGCGCGGTCCCGGCGATAGTCGTCAGCCCATAGTCTGGAACGTTTCAGCGCTTTCGCACAATGCAGGAAGACTTCTTCCACGGTGACAATAATGCCAACCGGAGGCGTCTTTGCGTTAACAACGCAAAGACCGAGCAGGGCTTCATCTTTTGTCAGCCGCGCGCGGCCGTTCACCCGAAGCGTTTCTTCAAATCCAGGTATAAAAAAAAGGCACGCCAGGTTCGGGTTGGCCATTATGTTTGACATCGTATCAAGCCGGTTATTACCGGGCCGGTCCGGGATTAACATGGTTTGATCATCTATAATATGCACAAAACCCGGTGGATCGCCGCGTGGCGAGAGATCGGCGCGCCCCTGCGCATCCGCCGTTGAAATTACCAGAAATGGAGACATCGAAATAAATTTTCGCGAATACTGGTCAAAGCCTGGACGAGACTTCGCTTGCGCGAGCGGATGGACACTGCCAAACATCGCCCGCAGTTCGTCTTGTGTTTCAATCATTTAATGCCCCTTTTTTACAGGCTCACAACGCATTGATCAGAGGCAGAATATAACGGTTACGGCGATAATAATAGCAGATATGAAGGTGAATGGCCCTGAGTTTCCTGGCAGGTAACATCCATACTGGACAGCGCATTAACGCTGCCGCATGATCCAGGATCATTTTCCGTTCCCCGTCTAACACAAGGGCGCCCGGTGGCGATTACATTTGAGGAAATCAGGGAGCGGTTCAGCGCAGAACAACGGGCGCGGGGCGCCCCCCCGACACGGCGCGAACATCTGCCGCTGACCTATGAATCCATTCCAAAGGAATGGCTAACCGCCGTTCTGGCGGACAAGGCGCCGGGTGCTGCTGTACTGTCACACACGCTGGGTCCGCGCGATGAAGGCACGTCGAGCCGCCGCACGATGCAGCTGGTGTGGAACGAAGCCGGACAAAAAGCGGGCTTGCCGGGGAGCATTTTCTGCAAGGGCACACTGACTCTGGAAAGCCGCTACCTGCTCGGCATGAACGAAGGGGTGCAGGCGGAAGTGAATTTTTATAATCTTGTGCGGCCCGGGCTAAATGTAATTTCACCGGAGCCGCTGTTCGCACGCTTTGATCCCGTCAGCCTGAATTCAATCATTATCCTGAATGATATGAGCGGCAAGGTAGAGTTTGGCCGCATCGATACCGAAATGACGTTGAACCTCGCCCGGAGTCAAATGCGCCAGCTTGCAAATCTGCATGGACGGTTTTACCGGAGCCCCGAACTCGAAACCACATTGGCGCCTTTTTCCACGTGGGAGACGTTCTTCACGGTTACCGCAGAAGACGCCGGTTTTGCGGACGCCTGCGTTCGCGGATTTAGCCAGGCAAAATCGGTCATTCCGCCGCGCCTGTTTCAACACGAGCCGGAGGTATGGCCTGCAACGCTAAGATGCGTGGCGCGGCACCGTGAACTGCCGCGCACCTTCATTCACAGCGATGTCCATCTCAAGAACTGGTACATCACGCCGGAAGGCGAGATGGGCATGAATGATTGGCAATGCTGCTCCAAGGGCAATTGGAGCCGCGACGTGGCCTATTGTATTTCAACCGCGCTTGAGCCAGAAAAGCGCCGGGCGTGGGAGCGCGAGTTGCTGCAATATTATCTGGATCAGCTGGCGGCCGCAGGCGGGGAACGGATTAATTTTGACGAAGCGTGGTTACTGTACCGCCAGCAGCTTTTTGCGGCGCTGGCCTGGTGGACTGGTACACTCGGCCAGCCGCCGGACGCGCCATTAATGCAGCCGGCCCCGACCTCGATGGAATTCATCCGCCGGATGGCAACCGCGATAGACGATCTGTCGGCCCTCGACAGTTTTTGAATTCATGTGCAGCCCTGTCTGCCGCCCATTGCAGGGGTCAGCCGAAGCTGAAGGCCGCTGCTTTCTCAAAGCCCGGTAATACCGGGGCGGCGAGATCGCGCACCGTGCGCCCGGCCGCGTTCTCCCCGTCCCGGCGGTATAGACGCGCCCGGCCCACACCGTTTTCATATTCGACGCAGGCCAGCCGCCCGCCATCCCGCAATTGCGCAAGCAGATGGCCGACGCCGGTTTCGGCCGCGCCATTGAGCACAATGACGTCGTAAGGGGCCTGTCTGGCGCAGCCTCCGGCAAGATCACCGCCGATCATGGCGAAATTATCAACGCCGCACCCGGTCAATTTATCCGCCGCACGCGCCGCCAGGCCGGGATCGCTCTCCAGTCCGATGACGGTTACCGCCAGCCTGGCGGCAAGCGCCGCCAGATAGCCATCCCCCGCCCCGACGATCAGTACGACGTCACCCGCTTTTATTTCGGCGGCCTGTAACAACACGCCTGAACATAAAGGGGTCAGCATATACCGGCCAGGGCCGATCCCTATCGCAGTTTCGCCATAGGCAAGGGCCATTGCCTCTTTTGGCAAAAAAACTTCCCGTTTCACGGCGCCGGCAGCGGCCAGCAGGCGCGCATCCGTAATCGCCGCAGGCCGCAGCTGGTTTTCCACCATATTACGGCGGGCCGTCATGAAATCTGTCAAGTGTACCCCCACATGATGCGCGTTACCGCCAGCTTATAACCACACCGGCGCGATATGACAATGTTTGCGCCAGCAGGCGCATTATGATACGACCCGTTGCGCAGGCAGTTACATGCGCAGCAGGTACGGGTGACGTGGCGGAATGGTTACGCAGCGGATTGCAAATCCGTCCATCCCGGTTCGATTCCGGGCGTCACCTCCAGCCGTTTATACCCTTCATGCGCCCGCAGGCCAGCCGATACGAATCAGCTCATCGTGCGGCGCGCCGGATTCATACAGCGCGATCAAGGCTTCCGGATCAAATTCCACCCCTATAGGGTTGGCGGCGAAGTCCGGCCTTTTGAACCAGCCCTGCAATTCTTCCGGCGTGGCGTAATTTTCCACCTGCAACTCGACCCTGTTGCCGTCCGGGTCCTGATAATACAGCGATGTGGTCAGCCCATGATTGACAGGCCAGACCGGAACAATGCCATTTTTCTTTAATCGCGCATAGGTGTTCAGCAGCGTGCCGATATCGGGCACCGTATAGGCCACATGATCAAGCCCCGCCTGTTTGCCGTCGCGCACCGTCAGCTTTGGCCGGTTGATAAAGGCTAGCCGATGATGCTCCCCGTCAAAAGTCATAAAGCTGAGCATCGGCCCCCCGAAAACCACACGCGCATTCAGGACCTGGCCATACCAGGCAATCATCTGCTCGTAATTTGGGGTGGAAAATACGGCATGGGCAAAAAAGCTGGGCGATACAGGCGCCGAATTCGCATCGACCTTACGGTGTTTAGTGATCGTTGTCATGGTTGCCTCCTGTTTCATTCTTTAGATGGAGGCTAGAACACAATTCGGCCAAAATGAACCAGATGATTCACGCTGGCCGAATATAATTTTATTACACCGCGCGGCGCGAGGGCCGGATTCTCCACAACCCCAACATAGCGAGAACCATCATCCCCAGGGTTTCGGGCTCGGGAATATCTGTTGCCGTTGGTCCCGTTCTAAGTTGTTGCCCCTGATCGGGGGGTGCATTGTCCTCCTGGCCGGTCCCGTCATCGGGCAGATCAGGGCCGCCCCCTGGAAATGAAGGGCCGGGCCCCGGGGTTTCGGCAATTCCTGGCGAATCATCAGAATCCGGGTTTATCTGCTGGCCCTCAGGTCCAAAAGCGGGCGGCGTGAAATTGGCGGCAAACACCACCGGTAATCCGCCCTGTGATACCGGGCCCGGGCCGTCTGGCTGTGGATCGCCCGGATCAGGAAAACCCATATCAGCGAGAATATCCGGATTATCGCCACTGGGGCCCGCTGGATCAAAGGCGCCCGTAAACGGCGGCTGGTCAGGGAAAGTTTCCTCCAAATCCGCCGTGTTACCGTCATCATTCTGGATATTGGCGTTTAATGGCGCGTTGCGCCCGAACGTCAGTCCCCGGCCGGCGCCGTTTCCAAACCCGCCCGAAAAGCCGCTACCGGGGGTCTCGCCCGCGCCATCATCGTCACTGGACAGGGACGCGTAAATGTCGCCGCCGGTATTTTCGCCCGCATCCGTTGACGCGTTGCCGGGCAATGCATCGGTCTGATCCGTTCCCGGTCCGGAATCAAGGCCCGGAGCAAATCCGCTGCCCTCCGGGATAGACAATGATCCATTAGCGCCGTCACTTCCCAGCGCCTCGGAATCAGGCAATCCGGCCAGGCTGCCGCCGCCGGTTCCTGATTGTCCGTCTTCTGCCGCGATATAGTCAGCTGCAATCTGATCCGCAGGCCCAGGACTGAAATTAGGCATAACCACGGTTACGCCAAGGGCAAATGCCCCGATTGTGCCGAGCGCTGTCGCCAATCCCGAAATAAGGGATTTGGAGCCAACCCGCCGCGCCGATCTTCTCCGTGACCAGACAGACATAATTCTCACTCCAAAAATTACCGTGAGGCAAGCCAGCGCGTATTTGGACAGGGCGGTCTCTCACATTCCGCAACATAGTCATAACTGACTAATTTTGCTTGTGACGGCGATCACACCTTGTGAAGATATTCTGTTCGTTGCAGGGTACAAAAATGATCTGAAATCTTCATTAATGGGGGCAGGATGTCATTAGGTTTAGGAAAATACGCCTATACTAAAGGCTTGCAGGCGCTTGAAAATGGCGCATATGCCTGGCTACAGCCGGACGGCTCCTGGGGCTGGAGCAATGCCGGACTAATTTGCGACAGCGGGCAGTCGCTGCTGGTGGACACCCTGTTCGACGTTCCGTTGACCGAGGCCATGCTGGCCGCCATGCGCCACGCCGAACCTGCAGCGGCGGCAATTGGCACACTCGTCAATACCCACGCCAATGGCGATCATTATAATGGCAACGAATGCGTCGCCGGGGCCGAGATCATTGCCTCGCGCGCTTGCGCCGAACAGATCGCCGCCGATCCGCCCTCGCGCCTTGCCGCGATGCAGGCCAGAGCCGGGTCCATGGGCCTGCCGGGCAAATTCTTTGCCGAAGTGTTTGCGCCGTTTGATTTTGCAGGGGTTACCCTGACCCCGCCCACACGCACCTTTGAAACGCAACTGTCCTTGCAGGTCGGCAATAAAGCCGTTGAACTGATCAATGTCGGGCCGGCCCATACGGCGGGCGATACGCTGGTGCATGTGCCCGGGGACAAACTGGTGTTCACCGGCGATATTCTGTTCATCGATGGCACGCCCATCATGTGGGAAGGCCCGATTGGCAACTGGATTGGGGCCTGCGACCGCATTCTGGCGATGGACGTTGACGTCATTGTGCCCGGACATGGTCCGATTACGGACAAAAATGGGGTGCGCGCCGTCAAATCCTATCTGGAATATATCCGGATCGAGGCCCGCAGGCGCTATGACGCCGGAATGAGCGCCACCGGCGCGGCCCATGATATTGCGCTGGGCGATTACGCCAGCTGGGGCGATGCGGAACGCATTGTCGTCAATGTCGCCTCGCTGTACCGCGAATTCAGCGGCGACACTTCGCCGCCCAAGGTGCTGGAACTGTTCAGTCTGATGGCGGAATTGTACTTCGCACGCAAGAAACGCACGGGGTAGCCAATTCATTCCGCCGCCAGTGAAGGCGGCGTCCATTTTTCGCGCATGGTCACAAATTCCTCCGCCGCCGTGGGATGCACCGCCATGGTGGCGTCAAAATCCGCCTTGGTTGCGCCCATTTTGATGGCGACACCCAGGCTTTGAATGATCTCGCCGGCATCGGCCCCCAGTATATGGCAGCCCAGAACCCTGTCCGTTTCGGCATCCACGACCAGCTTCATCAGCATACGTTCATCGCGGCCCGACAAGGTGTGTTTCATCGGGCGGAATTCCGCCTTGTAAATGTCGATTGATTTATGGCGCTGGCGCGCGGCTTCTTCGGTGACGCCGCAGGTCCCGATGCCGGGCTGGCTGAAAACGGCGGTCGGGATCAGTTCATGATCCACCGGCAGCGGTTTGCCGCCAAACACGGTCGAGACAAAACACATGGCCTCATGAATGGCGACGGGCGTCAAATTCACCCGGTCGGTAACATCGCCAAGGGCCCAGATATTTTCAACATTGGTATGCGAATATTCATTGACGGCAATCGCACCCTGGGCGTTAACCGCAACGCCCGCAGCCTCCAGCCCCAGACCCTCAATTTTCGGCTTGCGCCCTGTGGCGAACATCACGCAACCGGTCTCGATCACCGCGCCATCTTCAAGTGTAACCACCAGCGCATCGCCGCGTTTTTCGATCTTTGCCGGATTGGCGTTGACGCGCACATCCAGCCCTTTTTTCCCCATTTCCCGCCGCAGCATGGTGCGGATATCCATATCAAAACCGCGCAGGATTTCCGCCCCGCGGTACAGCAGTTTCGTCTCCGCTCCCAGCCCGTGAAAAATTCCGGCAAACTCGACCGCGATATAACCGCCGCCAACAATCATTACCCGGCGCGGTAATTGCGTCAGATGAAACGCCTCGTTCGACGTAATGGCGTGTTCAATGCCGGGGATTTTTGGCAGACTGGGCCAGCCGCCGGTGGCGATCAGAATTTTTTCCGCCGTAATTGTTCGATTATCCGTAGACAGATAAACGGTATGGGCGTCGCGCAGTTCCGCGCGGGAATGAATGATCTCGGCCCCCGCATTATTCAGCCCGCTCTCGTACAGGGCGCTCAGGCGGGCAATTTCCCGGTCCTTGTTGGCTATCAATACCGGCCAGTCAAAACGCCGTTCCCCCACATGCCAGCCAAAGCCTGCGGCGTCTTCAAAATCTTCACTGAAATGACTGGCGTAAACGAGCAGTTTTTTCGGCACACAGCCGCGAATAACGCAAGTGCCGCCGTAGCGGAACTCTTCCGCGACGCCAACCCTTATGCCGCGCCCCGCCGCCATGCGGGCCGCCCGCACGCCGCCCGATCCGCCGCCGATCACAAACAGATCAAAATCATATTTCGGCATGGATGCTTCCTCTACAATAATGGCAGCAGGCTGCCCTCGGGACGCACGATGCGCACCCCTGAAGCGCCGCCAATGATTGCGGCGCTGGCCATGCCAATGAACAGGCCATGTTCCATGACACCCGGAATAGAGTCGAGAAACGCGCCAAGGCCGTCCGGGTCGCCAATGCGTTTCAGATCGCAATCCAGAATATAATGCCCGCCATCGGTAATGAAGATCGACCTGTTCTTGTTGCGGCGCAGCGCGATGGCGACATTGCCGACATCAAAGCGTGAAAGATTATCCCGGATGCGCCGCGATGTTGTTTTCCATGCAAACTGGCTGATCTCCACCGGCAGGGGAAAGGCGCCCAGCTGCGTCACGGTTTTGCTTTCATCTGCGATGATCAGGACACGGTTAGAGGCCGCAGCGACAATTTTTTCGCGCAGCAGCGCCCCGCCGCCGCCCTTGATAAGGCGCATTTCGGGATCAATTTCATCGGCGCCATCCACGGTCAAATCAAGCGTTCCCGCCGCATCTATATCGACCAGGGGGATGCCGCATTCGCGCGCCAACGCCCCGGTTCGCACGGACGAAGACACGCCGATGACCCGCAGGCCGTTTTCCACCGCCTCGCCCAGGGCGCGGGTGAAATGATCGGCGGTCGATCCTGTGCCTATCCCGACTTTCATGCCGTCGGTGACATATTCCAGGGCCTTCAGCGCGGCGGCGCGTTTATACTCGTCCATTGGCATGAAAGTCTGCTTTCGTTTCGTCCCGGAGAGTTTGCTTGCCTCCCTCTCAGGCACAGTCTAATACACCGCGCATGCAACTTGGCGCACAAAATTTAGCAGGGCGGTTTGTCCGTCTGGAGCCGCTGGCCGAAGGGCACCGGGAGGGGTTGCGCGTGGCGGCCAATGATCCCGCAATCTGGACCTATCTGTCCATACGCGGCGATGGAGCGGACTTTGACGCCTGGTTTGACGGGGCGCGGCAGATGCAGGAAAGCGGCGCGCATCTGGTGTTCTGCGTCAGGCGGCTGTCGGACAATGTTCTGGTTGGCAGCACCCGGTACCTCGAAATCGTCCCGGCCCATAAACGGGCCGAAATCGGCTGGACCTGGTACGCCAAAGACGCCCAGGCCGGGGCCGTCAATCCGGAATGCAAACTGCTGCTGCTTGGCCATGCGTTCGAGGCGGGGGCGAACCGGGTCGAGCTGAAAACCGATGCGCGAAACGCCCGCTCGCGCGCCGCCATTGCCAAACTCGGCGCAAAGGAAGAAGGGTTGTTCCGCGCCCATATGGTGATGAGCGACGGGCACATACGCGACACGGTGTATTTTTCCGTCATCCGCAGCGAATGGCCCGGTATGCGCGCCAGGCTGGAAGCGCGGCTGGCGGCTTATTGACTAACCACAAGGACTGTCATCCTGAGCGGAGCGAAGGATCATTGGCCACAGTGCATGGATCGGGATTCTTCGCTTCGCTCAGAATGACAATTTCAGGAATTTAAACGCCCGTCAGTGCAGGCTTAACCTCTTTGGCAAACAGCTCCATCGACTTCTGGCTCTTGGCGGGGTCCAGCCCTGGCAAGTGCATGCCCAGGACAAGGTGCGTGGTGCGGACTTCATCCGTCATGGCGTTGAGCGCGCGGGTGACCTGTTCGGGGGTTCCCACGATGGGCGCCATGAGCGAGGAGTAATTATCCCCGGAAAAATTCTTTTTCGAGAGATTTCGCAATTCTTCCGCCGAAGGCGTCTTCGCCATCTCATCCGCGCCGGGAAAATCCTTTGCCTCGGCCAGCCAGCGCCCATACCATTTCAGCATATAATGCAAATGGTGCTGCGCATCGTCCCAGGCCTTGTCGTGGGTTTCCGCGACATAGGTGAAGCGCAACTGCGCCGCATTAAAATCTTTGGGGTCACGTCCGTTGGCGACCAGCGCCGCGTCATAAATCTGCTGTCCCGACGGGCTTGAGGTGCCCAGAAAATGACAGCCCATGCGCGCCGCGCGCTCGATGGCCTTTTTCGCGCCGGCGCCAATCCACAGCGGCGGCGGCGTTTGCGTGGGCCTCGGGACCAGGTTGACGTCCCTGAAATTGTAATGCTTTCCCGAATAGGAAAACTGGTCGTTCGCCCACAGGCCGCGAATGACCTCGACGCCTTCTTCCAGCAACGCCCCTCTTTGTTTGCGGTCGATGCCATAGGCCGCAAACTCGCCCACCGCATAGCCCTGCCCGACGCCCAGATCAAAGCGCCCGTTGGAAATAATATCCACCGTCGCCGCGTCTTCCGCCACCCGCAGGGCGTTGTGCAGGGGCAGCAGCAGCAGATAGGTGCCGATGCGAACGCGGCTGGTCATGCCGGCAATGGCGCCCGCGATCGGCAGCAGAGAAGGCGAGTAGCCGTCTTCGGAAAAGTGATGCTCGGTCAGCCAGATGGTGTCGTAGCCAAGCTGTTCGGCTATCTGGGTCTGGCGTAATTGTTCGGCGTAAAATTGCGCAAATGGCTTGCGCCATTCAGGTGGATTGCGAAATGGAAACAGCAGGCCGATATCCATGGTGTCCTCCTATGATTGCTGGCAGTCTACAGGTCAGGAAACGGCTTTCGCAACCTTAACTTCTGTTTATGGAACCTGCCCGCAGGGCCATCGGCGGACCTGCCGCCTGCCGGTCTGCAAATTTCCCTATCGCCGGGCAGGGCGGCGCCTGTATCGTGCGCTTGAAATGATAAATTCAGGGAGGCGCGATATGAACAGGGGCCATGCGATTATAACCGGCGGGCTGGGTGGTTTGGGAACGGCGATGACCGGACATCTGTGCGCCATGGGCATTCCCGTGATCGCCGCCGATCGCAGACCGGAGGATTTTGAGCCATGGCGGGCGGCGTTGCCCGCCGCCTTCCGCGATATGGTCAGTTTTTATCCGCTCGATGTCAGCAGGGAAGAACCCGTCAATGCCCTGGCGGCAACACTGGCGTCGCGCAACATCGACGTGGCCTATCTGGTCAATAATGCGGGCATTCAGGGCCCCGGCAAGCCCTGGGAGATGGAGACAAAGACCTGGGACCGGGTGATGAACGTCAACATCACCGGCACGTTCTTTATGACTCGCGCGTTCAGCGAGCAAATGGTGAACAGGGGCTTTGGGCGCATCGTCAATCTTGCCTCGCTGGCGGCCTATCAGCCGATGCGCAATCAGGGGCCCTATTCCGCGGCCAAGGCGGCGGTTACCGGCTATACCCGTTCGACGGCGCTTGATCTGGCGCGCCACGGCGTCACCGTGAACGTCATTGCGCCCGGCCTCATCATGCATCCGCGCCTGGGTGTGGTTGACACGGGAACTGCCTTCGAGGAAATGGCTGCGGGAATACCGATGGGCCGCACCGGCCGGCCCGAGGAAATTGCCGCAACCGTGGCGTTTCTCTGCTCGGAAGGCGCGTCCTACATCACCGGACAGACGATACATGTGAATGGCGGATGGTATTTGCCGGGATAGGCCCCTGTCTGGGGATTAATAAGGGACGCGGCCCTTTTTAGCCGCGCCCGCCGGCAGCAGAAAACAGAAAATGTCAACATTGAAATCAGGGAGTGCAATCATGGACAGGGGACATACACTATTAACCGGCGCGCTGGGCGGTTT
>JBEBFX010000241.1:0-3793 GCA_040081735.1 Alphaproteobacteria bacterium
GATTACAGCGCCGGTGTTTTTTCTGGATGATCTGCCTCCGCATCTCGACGCCGTGGCTGAACAGGCCGGCAGCGTATGCCTGCTGCATTTCATCGCTGACAAGCGCCTGGCAGCCCTTGTCGCCCCCGCGCAAAGCTGCCATCTTCGCACCAGCCACTGGCCCGACGCCCTGGCCTTCATCGAGGGAAAGCTGGATTCCCTGGGATATTAGCAGTCAGGCGCCTTATAGGCCTCTATTCTTTGCAGGGACGCAAACAATGCAAATGCGCCATAATCCAGCGTCAGATCAGCGCTGACACCATTATCATATAATTTAAAGGCCATCTCGAACTCGGGCAAACCCTCGTTCTGCTTGGGGTCGTAATAGGATATTTGCACTGGCCACCAGGTTAAGCCTGAAATGGCATTCTGCACAGATTTGTGCGGTTCGCTTTGTTTCGATGCCTGATCTGCCTGCCGCGCCGCTTTGATGGAGGTCCCGGCGCCTATCGTGGAGACAACCTGGTAATAGTCAGATTCAGAGGTGCCATCAAATACCTGACGGGCAATATTATGCTGCCCTAGCCGTGCGGCATCCAGCAATGACTGCATATAACCGCTCGGGAACAGTACGCCTGGGGGCAGCAAAACATCTTTCACATCGGGTTTTCGTAATCTTGCGGCGCCTTTCGCCAAAGCCGATTCAAAATCGGCATTGCCGTCATATTCAGCCACAAGCTTGTTATCCAGCCGCTGACGCATGGAAAACCGGAAATGCCGGCCGTCCCGCGACTCCCAGGATGATGCCGAAATATCACTCAGGGATTGCTCGCCCGCCTCGTCCAGCATATCCGTGACGATACGCTGCTCCGAGATAAGCCCATCACAGGTTTCCTGCCATTCCGTGACCATGCGTCCATCCACGCTGAAAACCTGGCCGCGATTATGGCCTGGCGCGAGACCGACTTTATATACCGCGCGATGAGACAGCATCGGCGGATGAATGGACATAGCCTCAAGGGCCAGAGCGCGGCCCGTCAGACCGCCTGTTGTTGCTAACAAAGCTGTCACCAGCGCCAGCGGCCTAATCCAATAATGATGCATGTGATGCTTTCCCGGCGCCCAACTTAACCCCAATCGGGCAAAATCCCAGACTATAGAGATTCGCGGATTACAACAGTGGCCATCACCAAAAAGGCAAAAATAAATCACGCCATCAGTAATTTTCTTATCTGGCAGGAAAGAAATCCCCGGCCAGGGATATTATTGCCGGGTAATGACGGCATCCAGTCTCAATCGCTGCCCATCTTTCACGGTTTTTTCTGGCATAACCTGTGCATCTCACTTGCAGGCCCGATTGGAAGACAGCCAGCTATTGCAGGAGGACGTCAAGAATGAGCCAGACATTATCCAACAATGCGCATCTGCATGCTGTTCAGACTATGACTGACAGAACGGCGCAACAGCTTCGATCGCTGTGCGAAAGCCAGAGTGACCGGCAGGAGCCGGAAGGCAGCGCCTTCATTTCTCAGGTGCTTGATCTCGCCACCCAGGCCGAGCAGCGCTTTGCAGAACAGGAGGCCCGCATTCAGCATCTCGAATCGCTAACCAGCACGGATGAGCTTACCGGGCTTATGAACAGACGCGGTTTTATGGAGGGGATGAACCGGGCCCTGCAATCCGCCCGCCGTTACAATGAAGAAGGCGTTCTGTCCTTTATTGACCTGGATGGGTTCAAACCGATCAATGACACCTATGGTCACGAAGCAGGAGATATGGTTCTGCGCCGGGTGGCTGAATTGCTGCTTAGTAATGTGCGCAAGACCGACCTGGTGGCGCGGCTGGGCGGCGATGAATATGCCGTCCTGTTCGTCCATGCCGTCAAACAGGTCGGACGCAAACGCGCCGAAATACTGCGTCAAATACTGAACGCCAGCAATCTTGCCTATGCTGATGCGTCCATCCCCATCCGCGCCAGCCTTGGCTGCGCAGACTATAGCGGCTGGTCGCAGCCCGAGGATTTGCTGCGCAGGGCCGATCGTTCCATGTACCGTGAAAAAAATCGCCGCGCGCGCAATCTGCGCCTGATCAGCCGCCGCTAGATATCAGGGTGTGGGCATCTGCTGGGTGATGCAATGAATCCCGCCGCCGCCCGCAACAATATCAAGGGCTGGCAACTGCACAATCTGACGGTGCGGAAACGCCTTTTCCAGAAGGCGTTTTGCCACCTCGTCAGCATGATCGTCAAACCCCGGCATGATCAGCCCGCCATTGACCAGATAAAAATTCACGTACGATAGTGTCATCCGGACACCGCGCTCGTCCCTCCGAAGCCCGGGCGCGGGCAATTGCAAAATCTCCAATGGCTTTCCGGAGGCGTCGCGCTCCGAGCGCAGCCGTGACAGATTATCAGCAGCAATGGCATGATTGGCGTCACCTGGATCGTCGCAACCCTGAAGGATCACATGGCCTGGCGCAGAAAAACAGGCAACATTGTCGATATGCCCGTCGGTTTCATCCCCGATAAGCCCCTGTTCCAGCCAGATCACCTTGCGCACACCCAGCAGGGATTTTAGCAGGTTCTCAATCCCGATACGGCTCAGGTCCGGATTGCGGTTTGCATTCAGCAGGCATTGCGCGGTCGTCATCAGGGTTCCGGCGCCGTCCACATGCAGCGCGCCGCCCTCTGCGACAAGGGGGGCGTTGATGCAGGCAATCCCCAGATCGTGCAAAATCGCCGAGGCTATCGCCGCATCCCTGTCATGGGGAGTATATTTTCCGCCCCAGCCATTGAAACGCCACTGCACCCCGGCAAGATCGCCGCGCCCGTCCCGCACAAAGCTTGGACCGGTATCGCGCATCCAGGAATCATCAATTTCATGGGCCGCTACGGATACGCCTGCCCCGCAGGCTGTACTGGCCGCCGCCGCATGTTCGGGACGGGCGATCATTGTTACCGGCTCAAAACCTGCTATGGCCCGTGCCACCGCCGCATAGGCGAGGCGCGCCCGCTCCAGCGCCGCAGAACTTCCCCATAGGCTATCACGGCAGGGCCACGCCATGAAAGTGCGCTGATGGGTATCCCATTCCGCTGGCATGGTATGATGCGAAGTTGTCATGACGGACTGTTCATTCCAATGCTAACATGGCTATATCATCCGGGGGTATGCGCATGACCGATAGCATAGATAAACGCCTTACTGAATTGGGAATTGAACTGCCAAAGCCACGGCCGCCGGCGGCTAATTATACGCCCTATGTCATAACGGGTGATCTGGTGTTTATCTCCGGGCAGGTGCCCGTTGGGCCGCAGGGGCTGGAATGGCGCGGCAAATGCGGTGGCGCCTATGACGTGGCGCAAGGCCAGCAGGCCGCCCGCTTGTGCGCGCTGAATTTGCTGTCGGTCCTGCGCGAAGCCTGCTGCGGAAATCTGGACCGTGTGCTGCAATGCGTTCGCATTGAAGGATTTGTCAATTCAACCCCGGAATTCGGTGAACATCCGGCCGTCATCAATGGCGCGTCCGATTTGATTGCCGAATTGTTCGGCGCCAAGGGAATTCACGCGCGCTTTGCCGTGGGGTGTAACAGCCTGCCTTTCGACGTAGCCGTCGAAATCGCAGGAATTTTCGCCATTGATGCGCCGAAATAGCGCCGTGACCTCATGGCTGACCAAATTCCGCTACAGCCATCGCGGCCTGTTTGACAATGGCGGCGGCGCCCCCGAGAACAGCCTGGCCGCGTTTCAGGCCTCGGTGCGGCATGGTTACGGGATAGAGCTGGACGTGCAGGCTTCAGCGGACGGCGCCCCCGTCGT
>JBEBFX010000086.1:0-13929 GCA_040081735.1 Alphaproteobacteria bacterium
ATGTGACGGTGGTTGAAGCGCCGGAAGGCAAGGATTTTGCGATTGAGGTGGAACTGGTCCGGCCACTGGGGGATGACTATGCCCAGCTTGCCGCGCGCAGCACCATTCGTCTGGCCGATTACGGATTACGGCGCAGACTTTGGTCGTGGGCCGGCATACTCGTTGTTTTGGGATTGTTTCTGGCGGCGCCAATCGTTTTTTATTATCAGCATACGGAGACGGCGGCGGAAAAAACGGTTGGCGCGCGCGCCGATTCTGTCTGGGACAGCGGGCCGATTTCTTCTGCGCACAAATTCATTTCGGATCAATGCAACATTTGCCACGAGAAGCCTTTCGTCCAGGTCATGGATGGTGCCTGCGCTTCATGTCATGAAAGCACGAGGCATCACTTCGACGCCGCTAAAACAGAACTTGCCGGCATTTCCGGGTTCAGGAACATGACGGCGCAAAGCTGCAATAGCTGCCATCGGGAACATAATGGGGACCAGGCAATTTCGATCAGAAAGGAAAGCTTCTGCATTGATTGCCACAAGGATACTGAAAAAACTGTCGCAGCGCTGGACCTGAAGAACGCAGACAGTTTCGATAAGGGGCATCCTGAATTTCGCCCGAGTGTCATCGCTGATTCTGTCTCCCGCCAGACCAAAAGAATCAGTCTCGATGAACCCGCTGCGCTGATTGAGAATTCCGGCCTGAAATTCCCCCATGAACTGCATCTCAAGCAAGAAGGCGTTCGCGGGCCGAAAGGCAAGGAAACCCTTGATTGCAATGGCTGTCATCAGCTCACACGGGGGGCCGCAAACTTTGATCCCATCGGCATGGAGGGGGCGTGTGAACGCTGTCACCAGCTTGTATTCGATCCCAGGCGCCCCGACAGGACATTGCCCCATGGCCAGGTGCAGAATGCGCAAATGCTGATTCGTGAATTTTACAGCGATTACGGGTTGCGGGGCGGGATCAACGACGTTCAGGACCCGGCTGCAATGTCTGATCGCCGCCGTCCCGGCGAACAGACGGATATTACCACGCAACGGCAGACCAATCCCCGTGACTGGGCGGATCAGCAGGCCCAGCGTGTCGCAGATCAGGCGTTTGGCAAAACCATGTGCGGGAAATGCCACGAAGTTTCAACTGGCCCGGGAAAAGGCCCCCTGAATTGGGCGGTCGTTCCGGCATTCGTGAACAAAAACTGGTTGCCGCGCGGCCGCTTTGATCATTCTGCGCACGCGGATATGCTGAAATGCGATTCATGCCACGCCGCCAAAACTTCCAAAAAGGCAAGTGACGTTCTTTTGCCAAGAATTGCCGTTTGCAAAGATTGCCATGGCGGGGAAAATGCCAGCAACAAGGTGCCATCCACCTGCATAACGTGCCACGACTTCCACCTTCCCGGCGGACCATTGATGGTTCCAGTTAAAAATGCGGGCTGGGATGGCCCGGATGTTGAAGTGCCGGGATCGAAAGCAGTTACACAGCAGGCTGGGAAGTAAGGCAATGCAGACAAGAGAACGGATGGGAATATTCAGAATCAGCTGCTACGCCATGTTTTTGATTGTCATGGGCGGATCGGCTTTTGCCGCGCCGGATTTGACCGTGGCGGGGGCGCAATTACCGCCCGTGATTTTGACCGACGTGACGGCCGCAATTGTTGAAAAACAGGTTGCGCTGGAAGCTGACGTTGCGGAAGTCACGCATGTTGTCGTACAGATGGCTGGCAGCCAGCCCCTGATGCGGGATCGGCAGGGCATGTTTCAGCCGTGGAATGAAAATTCCGTAAATCTGGCGGACAATGGGTTTTCAGGCGTGAAGGGGCGGCTTCTTTTCAAGGTTTTCAATCAGGATCTTTCGGCACAAAATTTTCCGATCCGGGTAACGGTGTATTACCGGGCGGGAGGCGAATTGAAATTCGGTTATTTTGACGTTATGCGGGCGAATTGACAGATGCGTAGGCAGACAGGATACCTGGCGAAAGCCGTTGCCGGCAGCTTGATCATGCTTGCCGGCATGCTCTCGGGTATTACGCCCGCCACGGCGCAGAATCTGTCCGTTGCGGATGTCAATCGCGTTGTGGCGCAGGCGGCGCATGAGGCAGCCGCCCGTGGCAGGCCCGCGACGATTGCCGTAACCGACCGTGTCGGCAATGTGCTGGCGGTGTATCAGATGCCGGCGGCGCCCGGGTTTGTCACCGTGACATCCGGGCGCGCGATCGGGACTGGCATTGATGGCCTTGCCAATGTTGCGCCTTCGTCGATGGCGGCGATTTCCAAGGCTGTAACCGGCGCCTATCTTTCGTCCGCCGGTAATGCCTTCAGCACCCGCACGGCCAGCCAGATCGTCCAGCGAAACTTCAATCCGGGTGAAATTCTGGCGCCCGGCGGACCATTGTTCGGCGTGCAGTTCAGTTCGCTGCCCTGTTCTGATCTCAGCCGGCGGTTCTTTAACGGCGCGAACCCGGTCCCGCCGGATCAATTCCGCGGGCCTAAACGTTCGCCGCTTGGTCTGTCTGCCGATCCGGGAGGCTTGCCGCTATATCTCGGCGGCCAGGTGGCGGGCGGTATTGGCGTGGCCGCCGACGGGATTTACGGGCTGGATGCGGATATCAGGAATGTCGATGCGGATCTGGACGAAATTATTGCATTGGCGGGCGCTACAGGATACGCGCCGAACCCTGATATTGTGGCCAGCAGAATAACGGTTGAAGGCAAGACATTGCGTTTTTCAGATGCGGGCGCCCGTTCACTGGCTTCCAATCCGGCGGCGGCGCCTCCTGCGGCGCCGGCCAATTTCATTGGGGTTACCGGATATACCGATGGCGCTGTGGTGGCCGGGCAAACCTATGGCGCTACGGGTTCCGGGATCCGGCCTGTAAATCCGGCGGTTGATGGCCCTGGTTACGCAAGTGTGGCGGCGACTGCCGGGTTCCCGCCATACCTGCTTACCAGCGGCGCAGACGCGCCGTTTTATCCCGTAATCGCCGGCGCCGCCAATGAAGGGCAAAACCTGTCGGCGGGGGAAGTTCCGGTCATTCTGGGCCATGCATTGCGTGTGGCGGTTACTTCCAGGGCGCAAATACGGCGTCCCCTGCAAAGTTTTGTGCAGGTCACGGTGGCAATCGTGGATACGGAAGGTCAGGTGCTGGCGCTGGCCCGGACGCCGGACGCGCCTATTTTTGGCGTCGACGTATCCCTGCAAAAGGCGCGCAGTGCGGCCTTTATGTCAAAACGTAATGCAGCAGCAAATCTTGAAAACCCGGCGGTGTTTCCATCCATCCGGGTTGTCGCCACGGCGATCAACGGATTGATCCCCGGTCATGCCTACAGCGTTCCGAATTATGCAGCCAGTATGCGGGCATTCCTGGGGGCGGGTTCCCTATCGGATGGCGTGGCTTTTTCGGATCGGGCCATCGGCAATCTGGCGCGGCCATATTTTCCCGATGGGGTTAACGCCAATCCCAATGGCCCCCTGAGCCGGCCCTTTGCCTCCTGGAGCCCGTTTTCAACGGGTCTGCAACTGGATCTGGCGCTGGGGAATATCGTCAATCACATCCTGTTTGTTCGCAATCTCAATCTCGATGTGACAGGCGACGGGCAGGGGGATTTTGACCCCGACGGCAATGGCCTGGTCAACGATACCGGGCTGGGCTGCACACCCGTTGTGTCGAGCACGTCCGGCCTCAATCCGTTGGCCAATGGATTGCAGATTTTTGCCGGCAGCACCCCGATTTATAAAAACGGGGTGCTTGTGGGCGCTATAGGGGTATCGGGTGATGGCATTGACCAGGACGACATGGTGGCCTTCCTGGGTCTGCACAACGCCAGTGTCGGGCTTGGCACAGGCGTATCCCATGCACCGGCGGCCATTCGATCGGACCGGCTCGTTCCTTCGGGTGTGCGATTGCGGTATGTCAGCTGTCCCTTTTCGCCGTTTCTGAATTCACGCGAACAATTAGCGTGTGAGGGGAAATAGGTGCGCACGCTCATTGCCGCATTAATATTGGGTTTGTATGCCGCACCTGTGTGGGCTGCCAGCGAAACCCTTAAGCCGCCGCCGCCGATACCCGAAGTAATACCCGTTGTTACAGGCGTGGAACCCCCCGCTGGGCCGCCTTTGGATACAACAAGGCGCACACCGGTTACGGGGGTGGCCAACGCTTCGTCATTTTTAGACGGGCCATCGACCCCGATGGCGGCGAATGCCAATAATTCGAATGAGCCATACCAGCAGGTTGCACAGGTGTTGCGCCGTCCGCGCCCCGGAGAAGAGCCTGTTGACGACACGGTGCGCGGCGATCCGCGTGAGCGTTCGGGCGCCCCGATACCCGCAGGCCGCGCGCGCAGCTATGAAGATTTGCAAACGCGCGGCGATATCGTTCCGGTTCCCGACCGCTGGCGTATCCTGGAAGGGCTGGGCATCAAGGGCAAATGGCACGACCCGTATAACAACAATGTGCTGAAAGGCGACAAGCCGGTCTATGGCAAGGACGGGTTTGTCCTGCTCAATGTTATTTCCGACACTGTGATTGAACCGCGTGCGTTTCCTGTGCCGGTTGGGGTTGCGACGACTTCGCGGCCGGGTACGAACGATCTGTTCGGGAAGCCCGATCAATTTGTTTTCAGTCAGAATCTGATTACCAACCTGACGCTGATCAAGGGCAATACGGCATTCAAGCCGCCCGATCTGGAACTGCGTATCACCCCGGTATTCAATTATAATTATGTCAAAGTCAAGGAACTGGGCCTGTTACGGCGCAACCCTGAACGCGGCAAGACACGTTCCGATGACCATATTGGAATGCAGGAATTATTTCTGGATTATCACATCCGCAATGTATCGGAGCGCTATGATTTTGATTCCATCCGCGTCGGCATTCAGCCGTTTAACACTGATTTCAGGGGCTTTCTGTTCCTCGACAATCAGCTTGGCGTGCGGCTTTTTGGCACCCGCAACAATAATATCTTTCAGTACAATCTGGCCTGGTTTAGACGTCTGGAAAAAGACACCAACAGCGGTCTGAACCATTTAGGCAAGAAAATCCGCGACGATGATATTTTTATCGGCAATCTTTACTATCAGGATTTTCCCGTGCTGGGGTTCACCAGTCAGATCACCGCGATCTACAATCGCAATACCGAGAAAAAAGACTTTTACGACGCCAATGATTTTTTGCAGCGCCCCGTATCCGTTGGCCTGTCCCGGCCCCGGGACTACAAGGTCGGCTATTTCGGCTATAATGGGGATGGGCATTTCGGCCGGGTGAATCTTACGGTTTCCGGTTATTACGCGTATGGCCAGGAGGACACTTCGATTCTGAGCGAAGAAAAAAGCGATATCCGGGCCTACTTCCTCGCCGCTGAACCCTCGATTGATTATAGCTGGACCCGCTTCCGGGGGTCGTTCCTGTACGCCAGCGGTGATAAAGACCCGTTCGACGATAAATCCGAGGGCTTTTCCGCTATCTTCGAGAACCCGCAATTTGCTGGCGCGGATACCAGCTTCTGGATCCGTCAGAATATCCCGCTGATCGGCGGCGGTCCCGTGACGCTCTCGCCACGCAATGGGGTGTTGCCGGATTTGCGTTCCTCCAAGGAACACGGGCAGTCCAACTTCGTCAATCCGGGGGTGCGGCTGCTGGGGGCGGGGGCTGACTTTGACGTGCTGCCGCAGCTGCGGTTATCGACAAATTTCAATCATCTGAATTTCAATGAAACCGAAGTGCTTGAGACATTGCGCAACGAAGGGGACATTCGTGAAAGCATAGGCTGGGATATGTCGGCGTCGGCAATTTACCGGCCTTATATGTCGCAGAATGTTGTGTTCCGTTTATCCTACGCAACGCTGCTGCCCGGCAAGGGGTTCAAGGATTTGTATCATACCAAAAACGAGCATTTCTATACCCTGCTTGCTAACCTGACATTGGCGTATTGATGATGGCGCTGGTGCGATTTTTTATCCTGCTGCTGGGCCTGGCTGTGTCCGGCGCCGGGATTGCCCATGCGTCGGGCGAAGAAAAACCCCGTGAAATTACCTATGCCGTCACGCCCCCGGCCCCGGCGTCGCAAAGCAGGGAAGAGGCGCAGGCGAAAAGCGGCGGCTGCCAGAGCTGCCATACTTCAACCGACGCCGCGAGCATGCATACCAGCCCCGGGGTTATCCTTGGCTGCGTCGATTGCCATGGGGGCAGCGCCGAAGTGCGTAAACCCGACGGCGCGGACAAGGGCGATGCGGCCTATTTCGCGGCCCAGGAAAAGGCGCATGTGCTTCCGACCCTGCCGGACAGCTGGCACTATCCGAGCAGCGCCAATCCGAAAAGCAGCTATACCCTGCTGAACCGCGAATCATCGGAATATGTGCGTTTCGTAAACCCCAGTGATTACCGGGCGGCGGATCTTGCCTGCGGCAATTGTCACGCCCCGATTATCATGAAGGCCAAACGCTCGATCATGGCGACGGGCGCGCTGCTCTGGGGCGGGGCGTCCTATAATAATGGCATTCTGCCGTTCAAAAATTATTTTCTGGGCGAGGTCTATGATAATTCCGGCGGCGTCGCCAAGCTGGTGTCCGTCGGCGAGGTTACGCCGGAAATGGAGGCGCGCGGCGTGCGCCCGTCAATGCTGCCGCTGCCGGCCTGGGAGGTGATCCCGCCCGGCGATATTTTCCGCGTCTTCGAACGCGGCGGCCGCAATATTGTAACCCAGTTCCCCGAAGTCGGATTGCCAAATTCCACCGGCCTCTTTCAGCGCCTGGAAGAACCGGGACGCCCGGATCAGAAGCAGTCGATGCGCGGTCCCGGCACCGGGCTGCGCATCGCGGTGCCGGTGATCAATATTCACAAGACGCGGCTGAATGATCCGTTCATGTGGTTTCTGGGGACCAATGATAATCCGGGTGATTATCGCACATCCGGGTGCGGGTCCTGCCATGTGCCCTATGCCAATGACCGTGATCCGTTTCATTCCGGACCCTATGCCAAGGATGGCAATACCGGGCTGACGCAAACCGCCGATCCGGTCATCCCCAAAGATGAATCGGGCCATCCGATCAAGCATGCCTTCACCCAGGCAATCCAGACGGCCCAGTGCATGAATTGTCATATGCATCAGCCGAACATCTTCGTGAATTCATTCCTGGGCTACACCATGTGGGATTACGAATCCGATGCGCCCTTCATGTGGCCTGAAAAGCAACGCTATCCCAGCAATGCCGAGCAGCGCGCAGCTCTGGACCGCAATCCGGAAGCTGCTGTGATACGCGGTAAATGGTCGGATCCGGAATTCCTGAAAGATGTGTCCCTGCTTAATCCCAAACTCAAGGATACCCAGTTTGCGGATTACCATGGCCATGGCTGGAATTTCCGCGCGGTGTTCAAGCGCGACCGCAAGGGAAATCTGCTCGACGCCAAGGGTACGGTTGTGCCCCAGGAAGACCCGGAAAAATTCCAGAAGGCCGTGCATCTCAAATCCATCCATCTTGAAAAGGGCATGCAGTGCGTTGACTGCCACTTTGAACAGGATGTCCATGGCGACGGGCATTTATACGGCGAAGTAGCTGCGGCCATCGAAATCCGCTGTGATGATTGTCATGGCACGGCGCAGCGCTATCCGTCCCTGCGCACCAGCGGCCCGGCGGCAAAGGGCACAGGCAATGATTTATCTCTCGCCTACACGCCATCTGGCAAGCGGCGCTTTCAATGGATGGACGGCAAGTTGTATCAGCGTTCGATGGTGGACCCGAATCTGGAATGGGAACTGACACTGGTCAAGGATACGGTTAATCCCAATCACAAGAATTATAACGCCAAGGCGGCGCGGGCCAAGACGATGTCAAAACTCGGCGGCGGCGGCAAACCTTTTCAATGGGGGCCTGGAATAGAGGCCAAAAATCTCGCCCATCAGGATGACAAGATGGAATGCTTCACCTGCCATCTGTCGTGGACGACAAGCTGCGCGGGTTGCCATCTTCCGATTGAAGCCAACTGGAAAACCCCGCGCCAGCATTTTGAGGGCGGCGAGACCCGCAATTACGCCAGCTATAATCCCCAGGTGGCGCGCGACGATATGTTCCAGCTTGGCGTCAACGCCAGCGTCAAGGGCAATACCATTGCGCCGGTCCGGTCGTCCTCGGCCCTGGTCCTGTCGTCCACCAATATCAACCGCGAACGGCTGTATGTGCAGCAGCCCCCGATTGCCGCGTCAGGCTATTCCAGCCAGGCCTTCGCGCCGCATTTTCCCCATACGGAACGCCAGACCGAAACCAAGACCTGCACGGATTGCCATTTGTCGGAAGCCAACGACAATAATGCGATCATGGCGCAGTTGCTGTTGCACGGCACCAACTTCGTCAATTTCGTCGGCTTTAACGCCTATGTCGGCGGCGAAGGCGGCTTCGAGGCCGTGCGCGTCACCGAATGGGACGAACCCCAGGCGGTGATCGGCAGTTATCTGCAACGCTATGCCTATCCGGACTGGTTCAGGACCCATCAGGAACGCGAACAGGAACTGCCCGAGGCGTACACGCAGAAATCCGGCGATGTCGGCTGTCTGCAATTGCGCGGCGAATATCTGTTTGCCGCCGAAGGCGCAAACGGGTTTCAGGCCTATGATGTCAACGCGATTGCCAACAAGGGCTTCTCGGACCGCATCATAGGGGGGCCGTTCTCCGCACTTGGTCACGATACCCATGTGAAAAGCAAAAACGCCACCTGCATGGCGCTGCCCACCAACCAGAATATCAATATCCACAGAAACGAGGGTGACCTGATCCTGAAAACCAATCAGGAGCAGAAAATGCACGAAATCTACCGATACGCCTTTATTACGGATTCCGAGGAAGGGCTGATTGTCACCGATGTCTCCTCGCTTGCCGATGGCGAGCCACGCAATAATTTCTTCAAGCGGGTCCTGACCTGGAATCCGGAAGGTGCGCTGAACGGCGCGCGCCACATTACGATTGCGGGCAATATTTTTTATATCACGACGCCCGGTGAAATTGTCGTGCTGGACATGACTGATCCGCTGAAGCCGGAAATAGCGGCGCGTTTTGCCATGCAGGACGCCCGCGCCACCGCGCTGCAATTCCGCTATCTGTTCGTGACGACGGCAAAAGGCCTTGAGGTCGTGGATGTCACGGATCCGCGCAAACCGCGTCCTGTGCCTGATGCGCTGGTTGCAATAGCGGATGCGCGCCGGGTCTATGTTGCCCGCACCTATGCCTATGTGGCGGCCGGCGCGGACGGTCTGATGATTGTCGATGCCGAGAACCCCGAAAAGCCCAGGCTGTATATGCAATATAACGCCGATGGCAAGATGAACGACGCCCGTGATGTTACCGTTGGTTCGACCAATGCGTCCCTGTTTGCCTATGTGGCCGATGGCAAGAACGGACTGAAAGTGGTGCAGTTGACATCCCCGGACAGCCAGCCGCGCTTTTACGGGTTTAGCCCTGAACCCAAGCCTGAATTGATAGCCTGGCGCAAAACGCGCGCCCCGGCTGCGGCCGTTTCAAAAGGACTTGATCGGGACCGCGCAGTGGATGAAACTGGCGGACAGATTGCTGTATTCGGACGGTTGGGATCGCGCCCCTTCACGCTTGAAGAGCAAAAGCGTTTCTATATTGGTCCTGATGGTAAACCGTTTTTCGTCAATGACCGGGTAATTCCTGTTGCGGCAATGAAGGCTGCAAAAAAATAGGCAAGCTATCTTTCGTTGCAGCTCTGGTAAATTTTTGCTCAACTTGGCAAGATGGCCGAAACTGAGTGACGCACACTGAACTTAAAGCTGACTAGCAGGGGAGAGTAATCATGGCGGTAACAAAACCTACCAAAAAGGCAGTATCAAAGACGGTCAGGAAAGTGGTTAAAGCGGCTGCGGTGAAGGCCGTTAAAAAAGCAGCGCCAAAAGCAGTGGCCAAGGCCGTAAAAAAGACTGCGCCCAAAGTGGCAGCGAAGGCCGTAAAAAAGACTGCGCCTAAAGTGGCCGTGAAGGCGGTTAAAAAGCCAGCCCCTAAAGCCGCAACAAAAGTTGTGAAAGCGGCTGTGGTAAAAACGGCTGCGAAGGCCGCACCCAAAACTGCTGCCAGGGTTGTCAAAAAAGCGGCCCCCAAACCGGCGGCGAGTGTTGCAAAAAAACCGGCTGCCAAAGTTGTTGTCACGAAGCCCGCCGCAAAAAAAGCCGCCTCAAAATCAAGCAAACCGTCTGCGGCAACGGTGGCCGTCTATAATCATATCCGCAACATCATGCGCAGTGCGCTTGCGGGCGGCGATCCCGTGAATGGCCTGCGCAAAAGCATGGATGATTACGCAAAAGTCAGCGATGAAACCATGAAACTTTCGGGCAGCATGGACAGGCTGATGGTGGATGGGGTTCCCTGCGCCTGGCATACGAATAATGATACAGATACCGGCCGCCGTCTCATGTATCTGCATGGCGGGGGTTATATGGCGGGCGGGCTTTATTCGCACAGCGCCCTGTGTTCGCGCCTGGCCAGGGCAACGGGCTGCGCCGTGCTGGCGGTTGATTACCGCCTGATACCGGAAAACCCGTTTCCCGCCCAGATCGAAGACGCGGTGAAGGTGTTCAAATATATGCAGGGTCACGGACCATTTGGGACAACGCCTGCGGGCCGCACCTTCATATCGGGCGACAGCGCGGGTGGTGGTCTGACCCTGGCCACCTGCATGTCATTGCGCGATGCGGGTGACACGCTGCCTACGGCGGCCATTCCAATTTCCGCCTGGACCGATCTGGAAGGCACGGGCGCCTCCATGAAATCCCGCGCCAAGGTGGACCCGATTGCGGGCGGGCAAGGCGTGGGGCCGCTTGCCGGGCTCTATCTGAATGGCAGGAAAGCCAGGGACGTTCCACTGGCGTCGCCGTTCTATGGCAATTTCAAGGGCTTGCCGCCGCTGCTGTTCCAGGTCGGCGACGCGGAAACCCTGCTGGATGACAGCACGCGCTGCCATGAAAAAGCCAGGGCCGCGGGGGTTAAATCCAAAATCGAAATCTGGCCGCATATGCCCCATGTCTGGCACCTGTTTGCGCCTTACTTGCCCGATGCGACCAAAGCCATTGACGGCATCGGTAAATTCGTCCGCAGCTTTAGCTGAATCTGGCCGGACCGGCGGTTGGCGCCGCCGGTACACACCCATCATTATACGGGGCGCACCATGGAAAAATTGATCATCGAAGCACGTGTCAATGAATACGCCATGCGCAAGCGCAACCCGCATGTGCCATGGACATCGGAAGAAATCGCCCGTGATGCGGTGGCCTGCCGGGAGGCGGGCGCCAGCATCGTGCATTTCCATGCCCGCGAGGAAAATGGCGCGCCCTGCCATGACGCAGCGCGTTACGCCGAAACCATTGCCCGTGTGCACGAAGTCAGTGACGTGCTGGTGCATCCGACACTGGGCGCCAATACCCTGGCAACGTCAAAGGAAGGGCGGCTGGCCCATATCCTTGCGATGGCGAAGGACAAGCGCAGCCGCCCCGATTTCGCGCCCATGGATATGGGCAGCACCAATATCGATGCCTATGATCCGGAAGCAAAGCGTTTCATCACCACGGATCAGATGTATCTGAACTCTACCGATACGCTGCTTTATTTTGCAAAAGAGATCCGCGCGGCGGGATTAAAACCCATGGCGGCGGTCTGGAACATTACATACCTGCGCCAGGTTATTGCGTTTCAGGAAATGGGATTGTTTGATGACCCCGTCTATATGCAGTTTGCGCTGACTGGCGATCAGATTCTTGCCGGGCATCCCGCCACTCCCGGAGGGCTCGACGCCTTTCTGGGCGTCATGCCCAAGAATATGCAGGCCGTCTGGTCGGTGATAAATTATGGCGGAATCCTGCTGGGTCTGGCGGACAAGATTATTGCCGCAGGCGGGCATATTGCCGTAGGCCTCGGTGATCATCCGTACACAGAAATTGGTGCGCCAGCCAATGCCGGATTGATTGCGAAGTTCGCAGACATCGCCCGCAAGCACGGGCGCGGCATCGCCACGCCGGAAGAGGCCCGTAAAATCCTGCGCATGAATTAGCCCCTATATATCGGCAAAATTCCCGCCGCGTCCTTTGCCGGATGCAAAACGCGCCGCGCCCTGGCGCGATTCGCCCGAAGACAGCACCTTGCGCCCGCGGGTAAATTCATTCGCCATGGCCTGGTCATAGGGCAAGTCCCATTGTTCATAGGCTGACAACCGGTCATGGCGCAGACAGCTTTGCGGAAATTGCGCAATTTCCAGCGCCAGCTTTTCAGCCGCTTCCCGCACCGTGCCCTTTGGCACGACCCGGTTGGCAAGTCCCATGGTCAGGGCTTCCTGCGCACCCACCGGACGTCCTGTCAGGATCAAATCCATGGCCTGGGAATGCCCGATAAGCCTGGGCAGCCGCACGGTGCCGCCGTCAATCAGAGGCACGCCCCAGCGGCGGCAGAATACCCCCATTAAAGCGTCTTCTTCCATGATGCGCATATCGCACCAGAGCGCAAGTTCAAGCCCCCCGGCGACGGCATGCCCCGCGATGGCCGCAATCACCGGTTTTGAGAGGATCATGCGCGAAGGCCCCATCGGGCCGTCCGTGGACAGACGATTGAAATCAAGACCCGTATCCGGATTGATGATCGGATTCGACGCGCCGCCCGAGCCGCCAGCAGCGACAGCTTTCAAATCAGCGCCGGCGCAGAATGTGCCGTCCGCACCTATCAACACGCCAACGAATGCGCTGTTATCGTTTTCAAATTCGATAAAGGCCTGCGCCATGGCGCGTGCGGTTGCGCCATCGACGGCGTTGCGCGCTGTGGGCCGGTTGATCATGACCGTTGTAACCGGGCCATTTTTGAATGTGCTGATCGGCTGCATGCTTTTCATTGGCTTTTCTCACTGTCTGAAATGTTTACTGGGCGGTAACGCCGCCATCGACCACGAATTCGGCCCCGGTGATGAATGCGGCGTCGTCCGACGATAAGAACACGACGGCGGCGGCAATATCGCGCGGCTGGCCAATGCGCCCGATGGGATGCGATTTGGCAAACAGATCGCGCATCTCGTTACTGCTGCGTCTGCCGCCGGGCCGTTCCATCGCCATATTGCCCATGGGGGTATCGATCAGGCCGGGATGCACCGAATTGCACCGCACGCGCCGCTTGGCGAATTCCAGGGCGGTTGATTTGGTGAACAGCCGCACCCCGCCCTTGGTCATGGAATAAACCGGCGCATTGCGCGATCCCACCAGTCCCGCAACCGATGAAATATTCACAATGGCGCTGCCCACGGGGGCATTTTGTGCGCGGCGGATCATTTCCGGCGCGCAGATTTTGGTGCCCAGAAACACCCCTTCCAGATTGACAGAAACCAGTGTGGCGAAATCCTCCTGGCTGGTGTCCAGTATTGATCTGGCGATGTAGGCCCCGGCATTGTTGAGAAGAATATCCACGCCGCCATAATTTTTTACAGCCAGCGCCACTGCATTTTCCCAGTCCGCAGCTTTGGTGACATCGAGATGCACAAACATCGCGTCGCCGCCCGCATCGCGGATGGCCTGCACGGTGGCGGCGCCATCTGCCTCCAGCACGTCGCCGATAATGACTTTTGCTCCGTGTTCAGCCAGTCTGCGCGCGCTTTCGCCGCCAATGCCGCGCGCGCCGCCGCTGACAATCGCCACTTTTCCGTCTACCCGGTTCATCCCTGCTTTCCTTTTTTGTTTTATTTTCTCCGGGACAGGAAAGCACTACACTGGTCCGGAAACAAGCATTAGATGGGAGGCTGAAATGGCGCTGGTGATACGCGAAGACACGGATGGGATTGCAGTGCTGACTTTAAACCGGCCCGGACAATTAAATGCGATGAACCCGGAATTATTTGTCGAACTACGCGCCCATGTGGACGCTATCGCGGGTAATACGGACGGGGTCGGGTGCGTCGTACTTACC
>JBEBFX010000087.1:0-13830 GCA_040081735.1 Alphaproteobacteria bacterium
GTATTCAGGAAGTCGCCCGCTTTGGCGGCGCAGACATCGCCGCCCTGATCTGGAACGCGATTGAAGCGCGCATTGCGGCGAACAAAAGTTAAAACAATTTCTTTTCCGGCGGTTCATGGGTTGACAGCAGTTCCAGCAGATTGCCATCGGGATCGCGGAAATACACCGACTGGCCCCAGACGCCATCGGCGGCGGGCCGCGGCGCGGGGCCTTCTATTACGGCCACGCCGTTTTTTTCCAGCATCGCCGCGGCATTGGCTATCGGCCCTTCCCAGCGGAAGCATAAATCGGCGGAACCCGGGGTCGGCTGGCGCGCATGGGGTCTGGCCGGGGCCTTGGCCTGATGCACATTCATCCGGTTGGCGCCCAGCTGCATGGAGATGACGGGGATCTTGCCTTCCCGGAATTGCTTTTCCCACAGAATTTCCGCCCCCAGCACAGTGCGGTAAAAGGCAATGGTCGCATCCATATCCGCGACGGTGATGGCGTAATGGTCGAATCCCCTGATCATGTTTGTCTCCCTTTGTACCGCGTCAGAGCATCGCGCGTGAACAGGCGCGTGCTGCGTCAGCTACGTCGAGATTGGGCGTGGTCTTTTACAGTTCGACGCGGGCGCCAATTCTCAGCGTGTGTTTTTTGAAGTCCTCGCGCCCAAGTATGGTTTCGACTTCTGCGAATACCGTCTTTCCCCCGGCAATAAGCGCGCTTAATCCACCGCCCAGATTGAAATAATTACGGTCAGGGGCATCGGTGCGGACGAAAAACCGGTTATTGCGGGGATCATTAACGTACCGGGCCGTGATCTGGCGGCTGTCATTATCGAACTCATGCGCCCATTCCAGCCGCAGTTGCGGGATCACCACGCCAAAATTCGTGGAGTGGGCATAGCTCAAATCTGCGCCCAAGGCCGTTTCGAATGATTTGACGTTCTGGCGGGCAATGGCAAGGTTAAGCCCTTGCGCCCCGGTTTCCGAATAGCCGTCAATGTCTGCGTCGGAATAAGTGGCCCGGCCCATTGGGCTGAGCGACCAGCCGCCGCCGCTGAATTCATACCCCGCGCCAAGACTGATTGACCATTCGTCGCTTTCCGTATTGCCGCTCGCAACGCGGTTTACGGGCCTGGTCAGACCACCATAGGAAAGCCTGCGGTCGATATCTGTATCACTCAAGGCATAGCTGACCACGCCGTCCAGATACGCCGGTCCCGAATATACGCTGGCGTAGAGCGACAGGCTATAAGTGTCCTGATCCAGTTCGCCGCCATTCTGGTCAAAGTCATTTTTGGTGCGGGTATAACCAAGCGCCGCACCCGCAATCAGATTTTCCGAGAGCTTGTAATCTGCGCCTGCGGTAATCCCGTAGCCATCGAGATCATATCCGGCTTCCTCGTTACTGCCGTCATCCTCGCCAAAACTATAGTCGCCCGTGGCGAACACCCCGAACTTGCCATTACCGCCTTCATCATCTTCGCCGGCCGCCAGCGCGCTTCCAAGCCAGTCGGCATTTGCAGCCAATAATTGCCCGGAACTGCCGCGCAGATTAAGTCCTGCGGTAGAGATGCTTTTGGCGCCACCCCGCAAAGCCGAAAGCCGGCCGGTAACGTTGTTGACCTGCACCTCGGTGTCCTGGGTGGTATTGGCCCCCTGGGCGGCGGTTTCGTCGTGGGATATATTGCTTAACACCCTGTTCAAACCGGCCGCAGTCAAGCCCAGCGAGAAGGCCGTTGGACCATTGCCCAGCAAGGCATTCGCGTTGTGAACCATATCGCCGCAGCGGCCAAACAGGTCACCCTGCGCAGTTCCATTATCGCGTCCAACTACGGCTGAGGGATTAGCCGCATTGGCGCTAATGAACTGGCCGCAGACCGCGGCAATCGACGCCCCCGTACGGGCTTGCAGGGCCGTCGCGCCAGAGACATTGGCCAAATTTTGCGCGTTAGCCGGGAAACCGGAGCAAAGCGCGAGGCCCGCCAAAATTAAGCACGTCAGTCGCGGCAGGATATTTTTCCCAAAAATTGGAAGATTACCGCGCATGTCTACCCCCTGTAGAAAGGTCATGGAATGACCCGATAAAAATACCAAGTTGCTAATTTTACCCGGCAAGTCAACTAATTTAGAAAAGCTATAATAATCCGGGGCTGGCGCGTAATAAATATGTGTCTTAAAAGCCCCCGGTGCAGATCAGGTATTAGTTCAGCTGGATGATCGCCGGGGCTTTTTGTCTGGTTTGATTGGTGACGGCCAGAGGAATAATGCGGGTCATGTTGCTGGCGCCCGTCAACACGACGGAATATTCGCCACCGGCCTGCAAAGGATCAAGTGTTTCAGGCCAATACACTGGTTTATTGCCCAGCGTTGCCTGAAGCAGCGAATTCTTTCCTTGCATAATCTCCAACTGTTTGAATTGACTGGCGGAAGCGCCCAGCAACAGGAAACCAGGCTGTTGCGACACCTTTAACGCGCCATCTGACGCGCCGCGCAACACCACGCCGGCAATCCCGGCGCCTGAGTCGGCTGACGCCAATACGACCCGCTGCGGGCATTCGGCGCGCGACATATCAATGACCTTGCCCTTGCTGATGCGAAAATTCTCAGATGACAGGCTTAGCTTTCCGCCCTCAACCAAAACTTTCTGGCAGGTAGGATAATGCAGGAAATTCAAACGTCCGCCTGTGCCCAGATCGAATGAACTGCCGGCTGTGATCTCGGTAAAGGCTTCCAGGGCCGGGATCACCTCGCCTGTAATATCCAGAACAAGGGCAACAGGCTCTGCACCTGCGCGGCTTGCCGCCCCGCAAAACAAGGCAACCAGTATGGATGCGCAGAATACAGAGCTGCGCCATTGCGCCGTAATTAAGTTCCTCATCGCATGTCCCTGTTGATTATTTTCAGGCCAGCCAAGGCAGTATCCAAATAAGTGGTTATATTTCTTATCGTAGCAGAATTATGCGATAATGTCTCTTTGCTGGATGGAATCTAACCAAGAGGTTAGCCAATGCGTAATGATACTGAATTTGATAGGTCTAAACGGGTTTTATCCCGTTTTGCCGTATTGGCGGTGCTGGCGTCCGCCGCTGCAATCAGTCCGGCTATCAGCGTGAGGATCGATACAGCCCATGCTGCGGCCGCCGAGGATTTTCTGGTTGTCGATTGTCTGCTGCCAGGCAAGATGCGCAAACTGGGCAAGAAAGTAAGCTTTGTGACGGCGCGCCGGGCGCTGCACACCAGCCAGTCGGATTGTGAAATCCGGGGCGGTGAATACACTTCATATGATCGTTCAGATTACGGCACGGCGCTGCAAATCTGGTTGCCTTTGGCGCAGGAGGGCGACGTAAAAGCGCAGAATTATGTAGGCGAGATCTATGAGAAAGGCGCCGGCGGAACACCGCAATATAAACAGGCTGCCGAATGGTATCTCAAGGCCGCAGAGCAGGGCCTAAGCGCCGCACAGGTAAATCTCGGCGATTTTTATGAGCGCGGGCTGGGGGTTGAGGCCAGCAAGGAAAAAGCGGCCTACTGGTATCGCAAGGCGTCCGGGCTTGACGCCGCAAATGTCGAATTTGTGCCCGGCGTCAGGGATGATGAACTGCAAAGGCTGCGGCAGGAACGCAATATTGCAGAGACCGGCCGTAACAGCCTAAAGGGTGAACTGGACAAACTTCGCAAGCAGCTGGATGACACACAGCGGCAGTTGAAAAATCAATCGAAAAAATCGTCGGGACTGTCCGATGCGCTGCAAAAAGCCCGCGCCCAGCAGAGCGCCGCGCAAAATTCCCCAGCCGCAAATGATGGCCGCGCCAGTAAGCTGGCTGTTGAGCTTGAGGCCCAGCACGCCAACGAAGTCAATCTGAAAGCGGCCATCGCCAATCTTGAAAAACAGTCATCGCAATTAGCCTCGCAACTGGAAACCGCCACGAGCAGCAAAGACCAGCAGCTTGCGGAATATCGCAGCGAAATGGCTAAACTGCGCACCTCCTTTACGGCGCAGCAGAAGATTGCGCAGGAAGAGGCCCGGCGCGTGTCCGAACTGGCAAAATCACTTGCCGCCGGTGAGGCGGCGCATAGCGCTGAATTGAACCAGGCAAAGCAGGAAACCGACGCGTTACAAACCGGCCGCACCGAAATCGAGAAAAAACTGGCGGCGGAAAAGGTAGCCCTTGAAACCGAGTTGGCGGATGCGCGCAAAATTGCGGCGGCGAGTTCCACCAGGTCGTCAGAAATGGAACAAAATCTCGCTCAACTTGAGAAAAAGCTCCGGACGGCTGCCGCACAGGAGGCTAAACCGCTTCAGGTGTCCCAGGCAGGGCCGGATATTGCGATAATCGACCCTCCATTAGCCACAACACGCGGCGCCCAGGATCTTATCGCGCCGATCAATTCACCGGATAATCAGGTGGTGGTTGGCAAGGTTGTGTCAGAGGCCGATCTGGTGATGCTGAAGGTAAATGGCACGGAGGTGCCGGTTGACAAAAACGCCATGTTCCGGGTCAGCGTTCCCGTCAAAAACAAGGAAACCGCCGTCAATGTGGTGGCTATAGACAGCAAGGGGCAACGGCGCACACTGACTTTCAACCTGGTCAAGGGTAAAGAGCTTGCGGCGGTTGCGGCGGTCTCGGCCGATCCGGCCATAATAGACCCCGGTCAGTTAAGCGTGAAATTTGGCGAATACCATGCACTGGTCATCGGCAACAGCAAGTATCAGTTTTTACCTGTACTCAAGACCGCAAAGAATGACGCGGAAAAAGTTTCAAAAATGCTGAAAGAAAATTACGGCTTCAAGGTCACCACCCTTCTGGACGCATCCCGCTATGACATACTCTCGGTGCTGAACAAGATGCGGGAAGAGTTGACCGAGGATCAAAATCTGCTGATCTACTATGCCGGGCATGGCGATCTGGACCGCGTCAATCAGCGCGGCAACTGGCTTCCTGTTGACGCCGAACCGGACAGCACGGCCAACTGGATTTCGAACATTCAGATCACGGATGTTCTCAACGCCATGACGGCAAAACAGATACTGCTTGTCGTGGATTCGTGTTATTCGGGCACACTGACCCGCGCCGGCATGGCCCGGCTTGACAGCGGCATGAGCCCGGCCACGCGCGGAAAATGGATTGAAAAAATGGCCGGCAAACGTTCCCGCGTCGTTCTGACATCGGGCGGAATTGCGCCGGTTCTGGATGGCGGCGGCGGTGACAATTCGGTTTTCGCCAAAGCCTTTTTGAACGCGCTTGACGCCAATTCAGGCGTGCTGGAAGGACAGAAACTGTTCCAGATTGTATCAACGGAAGTTGCAGGATCGTCGGCGACGGCGGATTTTGAGCAGGTGCCGCAATACGCCCCTATCAAGTATGCCGGACACGAAGCCGGTGATTTCTTTCTTGTTCCCTCTCGTCCGAAATAGGGTGTGGCGAACCGGGTTGCATGCAATGGCGCTGGCTGCGTTCATAGCCCTTAGTGTGACAGCTGGCTGCACGTCACCCGCCGGTAAATATGATGGCGCGGCGGAGGGCGTGAATTTTGCCGGGAAAGTAATTCAGGGCCGGCGGTTTCATCATAAAATATACCGCAATGGGCATGACGTCGTAGACGGCGTGCTGCATGTTTTTATTGAAGGCGACGCAAGCGTGAAACAGGCGCTGCGCAGTTCGCCGCCTGACCCCACGCCGCGCCATCCGCTGATGTTACGCCTGATGCAAAAAGATGAATCCGGGGCAATCCTGCTGGGAAGGCCATGCTATCACGGGCTGTTCGTCATGGATGGCTGTGAAATACGGCATCTGGGACCCGAGCGTTATTCAGCCGAAATAGTCGAGAGCATGATCGCCGCGCTGCGAAGCGAACTGGATCATTCACAGGCAAATCGGGTAATTCTTATTGGTTACAGCGGTGGCGGCACGTTGGCGTTTCTGATGGCGGCGCAATATCCGCACGTTGCCGCTCTGGTAACCCTTGCCGGCAATTTGGACAGTGCGGCCTTCGTGGCGCATCATCACTCTCCGCCGCTGTCGGGATCGCTCGATCCCTCGGATTTGCCTGCACTGCCCCGTTCTATTCAGCAGTTGCATTTCATTGGGTCAAGGGATGAGAATGCGCCAGCGTCGCTGGCGCAAAAAACTTTGACCCGGCAAGGGGCCGCGCCAATCATTATGCAGACGTTTGATCATGAATGCTGCTGGCAGGATATATGGCCGGATATTCAGATGAGGCTTCATACTTCATTACACCAGCCTGCACCCGCATCTGAAAGCCAGCCGCAATGAGTGCGGCGTGGCGCAGAAGATTACTGATCATCCTGTCTTTGATCCTGGCGTCTGTTCTTGGACGCACGACAAAAGGCCCGGCATGGCTGGAAGGGGTGTACTATGACACGGCCCTGGCTGTCCGGGCGTATCTGCAACCGGATGCGCCCAATGATGCTGGCGTTCTGGTTGTTGGACTGGACGAAGCCAGTTTATCGTATCCGGATTTGGCGCAACGGCCACGGGCCTTATTCGCGCCTGTATGGGCGCAGACCGTGACGGCGCTGCGCACGGCCGGCGCCCAGGTGATCGCATTCGATTTTATCCTGGCGTTCAGCGGCGAAAAAATCGCGCCGGGTTACGATCGCACATTCCTGCGCGCGCTGTATGAAAATCGGGACCATATCGTTCTGGGCAGATCGCAAGCCCTGCTTCCCGCCCAAAGCTATAGCGCCGCCCTTGGTCTGGGGCCAATGTCTTTGGGGTTGTCGGAAATAACGCCGGATGCGGATGGTGTTTTCAGGCAGGTTCCGCTGCGGCTGGGGGAAGAAAACAAAGCCTTTGCATTGGGCGGCGCGGCGCTGGCCCAGGCAGGGTATACAGACTTTCCTGACAGGGTCCGTCTGGCCCCGCGTCAGGCGGTTGACAGTTTGCCGGCAATATCCTTGTGGCAGGTTTTGGCCTGTTCGCGATCTGATCCTGAAGCATTAAAGAAAGCCGTTGACGGCAGGATTGTGTTTATTGGCACGGTTCTGGAGGAAGAGGACCGCAAGCCCGGGCCTTCGAGATTTTTTTTTCCTGATCCGCAAAACATGAAGGCAGCCGTGACCGCCGGCGCGGCGCCCGGCTGTGATCCGGAACACACGTCAAAGGGAACAGACTCAATCCCAGGCGTCTATCTGCATGCGCAGGCGGTAAATCAGATTTTGGGGCGCAATTTACTGTCTGATCTGAATGTCTGGTTAGCCACGTTGATATACGGCGCGGTCATTGCCCTTGTGGTTGCCGCCGTGCTTGTTTTACGCCCGGTATTGACGTTGTTTACAATTATTGGCGTCTGTCTGGCGTTGTGGTTTGGGGAACTGGCGGCGCTTGGCGCAGGCTACTATGCCGCCATGGGATATCTATCCCTATTATGTCTGATATTCGGCGGGGTCAGTTTTGTTTTTCGATTATTACTTGAAGAACGCCGCCGTATGCGGATGCAGCGCGCCTTTGGCCATTATCTGGCGCCGGAGCTGGTGCGGCGTCTGAGTGAAAGTGAGGCGATGCCTACTCTGGACGGGGAGCTGCGCCAGGCGAGCGTCATGTTTGCCGACCTTTCCGGCTTCACGGCTTTGTCCAGCCGCCTGCCGGCCAGTGAAGTCGTCGCGCTGACCAACCAGTATCTGGGCCTGATGGCGGAAGAAATAGAAGCCAGCAAGGGCTATATCGATAAATATATTGGCGATGCGGTGATGGCGGTCTGGGGCGCGCCCATAAATGACGCGGATCACGCAAAACACGCCGTGCTTTGCGCGCAGCGCATCACACACCGCATCAGCCAGATGTATGCAGAAGCGGCGCAACGCGGCGCCGATGGCTTCAGTGTGAAGATCGGCGTCAATTCGGGGCCCATTATTGCGGGAAATGTCGGCGCGCAGAAGCGGCTGAATTATACGGCCATCGGCGATACGGTGAATGTGGCTGCGCGGCTGGAATCCGTACCCGGAGATTATGGATGCATGCTGGTTATCGGCGAACAAACCGCCGCCCTGCTGGACGATAGCTTTGTATTGCGCGAACTTGACCTTATCGCTGTCAAGGGACGCAGCATCCCGCTGCGCATTTTTGAACCGGTTGACGAGGATAGCGTGGCGCGCAACAGCGTTGCCGGCTACGCCCTGGCTTTGGCCAGGTATCGAAACCGTGATTTCGGGGGCGCTGCGTCCCTCTGGGAGAAACAGGCGCAAGCCGGGGACCGGCCCGCCTCTGTCATGGCTGCGCGCGCGCGCCAGCTGCTTGACGATACGCCGCTGGCGGACTGGGACGGCGTCTGGCGCAAGATGGCGAAATAGCCATCAATAATTTGTTCGCATTTCTTAGCAGCAATGTATCATGCACAAATATTTCTTTGATGAAGCCGGCCGTGAGATTTGCGGCGGCGGCACAGAACCGGAGCAAGCCTGAAAGAACGCAAATAACGGTGTGAGCAGTGAAAGCGCGCTGGTAGCGCCTAACAGCTGACTGTTTTACTCATACGAACGGAGTTCAGGAATGACTGACACGCCAACCTATACGCCGCCAAAAGTCTGGACATGGGACACCGGAAGCGGTGGCCGATTTGCGAATATCAATCGCCCCATTGCGGGGGCAACCCATGAAAAGGATCTGCCAGTCGGCAAACACCCGCTTCAGCTTTATTCATTGGGCACCCCCAATGGCGTCAAGGTCACGGTAATGCTAGAAGAGCTGCTGGCGCTCGGACGCAAGGGGGCCGAGTATGACGCCTGGCTTATAAATATCGGAGACGGCAGTCAGTTTGGCAGCGGTTTCGTCGCTGTCAATCCGAACTCCAAAATTCCTGCTCTGATGGATCGCAGCACACCGGCGCCAACGCGCATTTTTGAGTCGGGCGCCATTCTGCTTTACCTCGCCGAAAAGTTCGGCGCGTTCCTGCCAGAGGATCAGGTCCAGCGCGCTGAATGCTACTCCTGGCTGTTCTGGCAGATGGGCAGCGCGCCTTATCTCGGCGGCGGCTTTGGGCACTTCTACGCTTATGCGCCGGAGAAATATGAATACGCCATCAATCGCTTCACGATGGAGGTGAAACGCCAGCTTGACGTGCTCGACCGGCACCTGGCGGCCCATCAATATTTCTGCGGCGATGCCTACACGATTGCCGATATGGCCATCTGGCCCTGGTACGGCGCGCTTGTCAAAGGCACGCTGTATGAAGCGGGCGAATTTCTCGATGCCCATACCTACACCAACGTCATCCGGTGGACGGATGCCGTTGCAGAGCGCGCGGCGGTCAAACGCGGCCGCATCGTGAACCGCACCTGGGGCGCGCCGGACAGCCAGCTTGCGGAACGCCACGACGCCAGCGATTTTGATAACAAAACCGGGAATATAAGTTAAGCAGACATGAGACGCCTTGGATAGCTCAGGCGGCGGTCTTGCGGCTGGTTACGGCATAGCGGGTTGTCTTTACTGGCGCGTTAGTGCGAGAACATCTTTCATGTGCGCCGCCGCCCGGTGATGTATTGCGGCGGCGGTTTTACATTTGGAGGTCAGGATGAAGGTTGGATTGCTGCAATTTTTCTCATGGACGGGGCGGGGGCCGGTAACCACTGTATATGACAGGGCGATGGACCGCGTGGACCGCATGGAAGACAGCGCGTTCGATTGCATCTGGCTGGCGGAACATCATTTCACAGATTACAGCGTCTGCCCCTCGGTGACGCTGATGGGAACGCATATTGCCGGGCGGACCAAGCGGCTGCGTATCGGCACTGCGGTCACGCTCAACGCCTACTATCACCCTTTGCGGCTGGTTGAGGAGCTTAATATGCTCGATATTTTCTCCAGGGGCCGCCTCAACTGGGGTTCTGGCCGGGGTTTCGACCCTGATGAGTTCAGGCTGTTTGGGGTTACGCCCGCTGACGTGTATGACCGCTTTCGGGAGACCGCCGATATCGTTCAGAAAGCCTGGCAGAATGAACGCCTCACCCACCACGGGAAATATTACGATTACGACAATGTGCTTGTGCTTCCAAGGCCCTATCAGGACCCGCATCCGCCGGTTTATCTGGCTGCGGATTCGCCCGATTCCATCCGCAAGGCCGGGGCGGAAGGCTATACCATTATGCTTGGCCCGCACTCTTCAAACGCCGATGTAAATTACAAGCGGGCGCTGTATCAGGAAGTGATGGAGGCAAACGGCCATGTGGTCGGCGAACGCGATCTGCCAATTGTCCGCTTTGTCGCGCTGGGCGAAACCCGTGCGCAGGCGGAGGCGGTTGCGCGGGCCAGTTCCGGATGGACCGTCGGCGCCTATGCAAACGCCAGCAAGACAGCCCATCTCGGCCCGCAGACCGCCACGATCAAAATGGATCAGAAGGTTGACCCCGTCGAACGCTACCTCAATGATGTCGCGATTGTCGGCACAGCGTCCGAAGTCGTGGACCGGCTCAAACAGCTGGAATCCGAGATCCCCATGAACTATCTGATGCTTGCGCCCATGAGTAATGACACGTTTTTGAGGTTCACAAAGGACGTGCTGCCGAAACTCGTGTAGGGCCTTTTTCGCCCGCCTGTCAGAGCTTGCTGGCCAGATAATCGACGGTGCGCTGTTCTGAATCGCCGCCAATGCTGGTGATCGACGCACGAAAATCCGTGACGCCAATATCCTTAAGCCGTGCAATCGCATCATCCAGCACGTTCTCACCGCCGACGATGGCCACGTCGGCAGGGCCGGCCGCCCCTTCGCGGTCGAGCATTGCCCGGTAGGATGGCAGCCCTTCGTAAAATTTGAGGTGCTTTGCAAGCGTGGCGCGTGCAGCGTCAGGATCGTTGGTGAGTAGTACGGGAAGGCCCGCAACGATACGCGGGGCCGGCCGCCCGGCATCGCTCGCGGCCCTGTTGATCGACGGTACAATGTGCTTTTCCAGCGTGTTAAGACCGGTCAGCCAGGTAATGGTTCCGTCCGTCTGGGCGCCCGCGAGATTAAGCATCACAGGGCCAAGGGCGGCCAGCAGCACAGGCACCGGCATGGGCGCGTCCTCAATATCCACTCCCATATTGACCTTATACTGCTCCCCCGCATAATTAACCCGCTCCCCCTTCAGCAGGGGCAACAGCACCGCCAGATATTCACGCATATGCTTGCCGGGTTTGTCGTAGGAGATGCCCAGCATGTCTTCGATCATCGCCTTGTGCGACAGGCCGATCCCCAATGTAAACCGTCCGCTGCACGCGGTAGCCGCAGTGAGGGCCTGCTGGGCCAACGCGGCCGGGTGACGCGGATATGTTGGCACCACCGATGTGCCCAGTTCGATCCTGCCTGTTTCGCGCCCGGCGATGGAAAGCGCGTTTATCGCATCATGTCCAAAGCCCTGAACCATCCACATGGTTGGAAAACCCCTGGCCTCCAGTTCTTTTGCCCGTGCGATGACCCCCTCCAGATTGTTGGCGCCGGCGGCTCCTCTGGTGATTCCGATTTGCATGATGTTTTCCCCTGTCGAAATGTTTACGCTGCGGCTGGCTGGATCTCACTGCCCAAGATCGAGGCGGCGATAGCTGAGCGCCTCGGCGATATGCAGGCGGGTGACTGTCTCTGCGCCTTCCATGTCCGCCAGGGTGCGCGCGACGCGCAGCATGCGGTGGTATGATCGCGCGGAAAGTTTCATGCGTTCTGCGGCTTGCGCCAGCAGCGCTTCGCCCGCGCTATCCGGTTGCGCCACGCGTTGCAGCAATTCGCCATCGGCCTGGGCATTGGTGCGGATGGGCTGGCCATTCGGCGCCTGCCCGCGATAGCGTTCCGTCTGAATATTCCGCGCGCGCAGCACACGTGCTGCAATCTCGGCGCTGCCCTCGGCAGGCGGCGGCAGGCGCAGATCGCTGGCGGCGACGGCAGGCACTTCGATATGCATGTCGATACGGTCAAACAGCGGTCCGGAAATCCTCCCCTGATATTCGCGCGCACAGCGCGGCGCGCGCGAACACGCCCGTTCCGCGTCGGCCAGATGGCCGCACTTGCACGGGTTCATGGCGGCGATTAACTGGACCCGGGAAGGGTAACGCACATGGGCATTGGCGCGCGCCACCATGGTCTCGCCGGTTTCGAGGGGCTGGCGCAATGCGTCGAGCGCGTTGCGGGAAAATTCCGGCAGCTCGTCGAGAAACAGCACCCCAAGATGCGCCAGGGATACTTCACCGGGCCGGGCGCGTATGCCGCCGCCCACCATCGCCGCCATGCTGGCCGAATGATGCGGATCGCGAAACGGCCGCCGCCGGCTGATGCGTCCGCCGCGCAAGGCGCCGGCGATGCTCATGATCATGCTGACCTCAAGCGCCTCGCGCGGATCAAGCGGCGGCAAGAGGCCCGCAAGCCGCGCCGCCAGCATTGATTTGCCAGAGCCAGGCGGCCCGATCATCAGCAGATTGTGGCCCCCGGCGGCGGCCACCTCCAGCGCGCGTTTCGCCGTTTCCTGGCCCTTGATGTCCTTCATATCAGGCGCGCCGGAATTTGCATATGCGATCAGATCGGCAGGCCTGGGCGGGCTGAGCACCTGGGTTCCCTTGAAGTGATTGACCAGGGCTAGCAGGCTGTCCGGGGCTAAAATCTCAGTGGTCCCGGCGAACGCCGCTTCAGCCCCGCATTCGGCCGGACAGATCAGCCCGCGCCCCATGCCCGCCGCGCCAATGGCCGCCGACAACACCCCGGGCACAAAACTGATCCTGCCATCCAGCGATAACTCGCCAAGGGCGGTGTAACCGGCGATTTCATCCAGCGGCAGCACCCCCATGGCGGCCAGCAGGCCGATGGCGATGGGCAAGTCGAAATGACTGCCTTCCTTTGGCAGATCGGCGGGGGCGAGGTTAACGGTAATGCGTTTGAGCGGCAGCGCCAGGCCAATCGCAGACAGCGCCGCACGCACCCTTTCCCGGCTTTCGGCGACCGCCTTGTCCGGCAGGCCGACGATGGCGAAGCCCGGCATGCCGGAAGCGATCTGCACCTGCACATCGACCTCGCGCGTTTCCACCCCTTCAAACGCCACCGTATACGCGCGCGCAATCATGCGTGTTCCGCCCTTCTGTTACAGGGCCAGACTGTAATGCATATTCGCATCAAGTCGATAGGCTATCCTTCCTTATCCGGTCCGGAGAACGAAGGTCCGGCGTGACCCGCATTTGATGCATGTGTTGCAGATGGGGCCGCAGCCTTTATACTCTGACAAAACAACACAGGGGGAAGACCGGTGACTGCACTTCATACAGCGCTGCACGCCGCTCCGCTACTTTCGATGATCGCCGCCCAGGCCGGGGCCGCCGACAGCAGCCGGTCCGTCGCGCCGGAGATCATCGCCGCGCTCAAGAAAAATGACGTCATGCGCCTGTCGGCCAGCCGGGAGATCGACGGCCTGGAAGCCAGTATTGCGTCAATCGGCCGGGAACTGGAGGCTATTGCGGCGGCCTGCGGATCGACCGGCTGGTGCATGTGGAATCATCTGTGCGTGTTCCATTTTTATTGCGGTCAGCTTGGCGCAACCCATGCCGGCATGCTGCGCGATATTACCCGGGCCGGGCACTGGGTGTGTTTTCCGGCGGGGGCGGGGACCAGCGTCAAGGGACGCATTGAAGGCAATGAGGTTGTGCTGAATGGCGAGGCGTCATTCGGTTCCGGCGGCCGCTATGCGGATTTCATTGGCGTTATTTTTCTCTGCGAAGACCCGCCCGGCCCCCGCTTTACCCTGTTGCGCACCAGCCAGCCCGGAATACATATCGACCCGACCTGGAAAGCGATGAGCCTGCGGGCCTCGGCGACCGATCATGTCAGATACACAAATGTGCGGGCGCCGATGACGCAGGTAGTTCCGTACACGGTC
>JBEBFX010000242.1:0-3707 GCA_040081735.1 Alphaproteobacteria bacterium
GCGACAGACTGTAATGGCCGGACCAGCCTGCCGGGCTTGTGGGCCTGCGGCGAGGTGGCGGCAACCGGCCTGCACGGGGCCAACCGGCTTGCCAGCAATTCATTGCTGGAAGGACTGGTGTTCGGCGCGCGCGCAGGCCTTGACATTGCAGCACTTTGCGCCGCCGGCGGCGGCCGCCCTATCGCGCCGTTAACATTTACGCCCCGGTTTCAGGCTTATGACGCCCCCGAACTGACCGGGCTGGCGCTGCAATTGCGAGAACTGATGTCGCGGCACGCGGGGGTTGTGCGCAATGCAAAGGGCCTGCGCGCCGCGCTGGCCGGACTGGAGGGGTTGATGGCGCAGGCAGGCAATCGTTCCGCGCGGCTCAGTAACATGCTGCTTGCGGCGCGGCTTGTCTGCACAGCCGCGCTGCAGCGGCGCGAAAGCCGCGGCGGCCATTACCGGGAAGATTTTCCTGCGGCAGATCCTGATCAGGAAAGCCGGTCGTTCGTCTATCCCCCAAACCCTGAAATCGAAAAGCAGCAATCCCGTGTAACCGCATGAGCGCCCGTGATCTGATCCCCCTTTCGCCATTGCTTTATATGCCGCTTGTCCATGTTGCGCTGGCCGAGGATCTCGGGCGCGCAGGCGACATCACGTCGGACAGCATCATTCCCGTTACCGCTACGGTGCGTGTCACCCTGCGCAGCAGGCAGGCCGGACGATTGGCAGGCGTCGATATTGCCGAAGCTGTTTTCAAGCTGGTCGATGCACGTCTGCAAGTGGAAAAACTGCGCGCCGACGGTGACGCCCTGTCACCGGGTGAGGTCATCGCCATAATTCAGGGGCCAGCGCGCGCCGCCCTGACCGCCGAACGCACAGCGCTGAATTTTCTGGGGCATCTGTCCGGCGTCGCCACCGCGACGGCCCGGATGGTAGCTGCGGCGCAAGGCCACAAGGCGCGCATCTGCTGCACCCGCAAAACCATTCCGGGCCTGCGGGCGCTGCAACAAGATGCCGTGCGCGCAGGCGGCGGCGCCAATCACCGCTTCGGGCTGGACGACGCGGTGTTGATCAAGGACAATCATATTGGCGTGGCGGGCGGTGTGCGTCAGGCGATTGCGCGCGCCCGCGCCCATGCGGGGCACATGGTGAAGATCGAAGTCGAGGTCGATACGCTGGCGCAGCTTGCCGAAGCCCTGCTGGAAAAACCCGACATCATCATGCTGGATAATATGTCCAACGACATGTTGCGCGACGCCGTGCGCATCACGGCGGGGCGGGCGATACTGGAGGCGTCGGGGAATGTCAATCTGGATACGGTAGCGGCCATTGCCGCAACCGGCGTTGATCTGATTTCCGTGGGCGCGTTGACCCATTCAAGCGCCTGTCTCGATCTGGGTCTTGATTTCGACTGGGCCGGTTGACAGGGCAACGATGCCTCTTTCCTGTCCCGCGCCATAAATCATGATCGCCAGCGGCGCATGCAGCAGCACCCCGCCCAGCAGCAGCGGCAGCCGCGCCTCGGGTTCTGCGGCCTGAATAAACGCTGCGAACACGCCATTCAGGATGAACAATCCAAAATAAATCAGGCTGACGCGCTGATGTGAAAACCCCAGGCGGTTGCTGATCTGATACAGATGTTCACGATGCGCCTGGCCAAGTTTCTGGCCGCGCGCAAAGCGATACCCAAGCGTCATCAGCACATCGAACAGAAAGCATCCAAATAACGCAGGCACGGCCATAATTGACACCTGGCCAATATCTGCGCGCGCGCCAATTACCGCCAGCCCCGCCATGGCGAAACCGATGATCTGGCTGCCCGTATCCCCCATGAAGATGCGGCCATGGGGAAAATTGAACACAAAAAACCCGAGCACAGCGCCGGACAGGCACAACGAACTCAGATACACAAAATGCGCCCCGGAAAAAAATGCAATACCCGCCAGTATGACCGACGCAATCAGCGCGCCGCCCCCCGCCAGCCCGTTGATGCCATCCATAAAATTAAAGGCGTTCATAAAGAATATGATCCACAGCACCGTGATCGCATGGCCAAATGCGCCGAACGCAACATTGCCGAGCACTGGAAACGCCAGCATATCGATATGCGCGACAAACAGGCTGAACAGCAGGGCGCAGATAAACTGCACGGAAAATTTCACTACCGCCCGCAGTCCGGTCAGATCATCGATCAGCGAGGCGGCGAACATTATTCCGGCTGTGACAAGAAACATGCCGAATTGCGCGGCCGGCAGGCGCACGGTGCCGCTCAGCAGATACAGGCCGGTGAGGCCTGAAAAAAATGCGGCGGCAATTGCGACGCCGCCGCTTTTGGGCGTTGGACGTTCATGAGAGGACCGGGCGTTCGGAACATCTGAAATGTTGAAGCGGATCATGGCCCAGGTCAGTGTTGCGGAGGCGAGAAAAATTCCGGTTACAAAGATCAGATGGCTCAGTGCGGCGGCAACCGTCATATTCGCGCCGGAAAATAAATCACCCGGCATAATTATTCACCTGTCACGCCCAATCTCCCGGTACCGGCGGGCGCCAGACGTTGCGCGTCACCATAAGCTTCGACCAGCTGGCGCAGCACGGCCTTCAGACCTTCAACATCCTGGGATGCGACAATCTGCCTGAGTTGCGTCACGTACGGCTCCAGCGCACTCCATTGAAGCGCACCGGCGTCTGCGCGAAAAATGCGGGGGTGACCGGTTGGGGTGCTGGCGCCATCCACCAGCAATTCTTCAAAAAGTTTTTCGCCCGGGCGTAATCCAATGAAGCGGATTTCAATATCACCCCCGCCAACGCCCGGTTCGCGCACCGAAAAACCCGACAGGTGAATAAGTTTGCGCGCCAGCTCCGCGACATTGACGGGATCGCCCATGTCCAGATGGAACAGATCGCCATCGCCCCTGGCCATGGCGCCCGCCTGTATCACCAGATCGGCGGCCTCGGGGATGGTCATGAAGTACCGCACCATTGCGGGGTCGGTCACGGTAACCGGACCGCCATTGCGGATCTGTTCGCGAAACAGGGGCACGACTGAACCTGCTGAATCGAGGACATTGCCAAATCGCACCAGCGAGTAGGAGGTTTTGCCGCCGCTTTGCCCAAGCGCCTGCACCAGTTTTTCCGCGACGCGTTTCGCCGCACCCATCACATTGGTGGGGCGAACCGCCTTGTCGGTGGAGATCAGCACGAATTTGCGCACGCCATGCTGACGTGCGGCCTCGGCGGCGTTCAGGGTGCCAAAGATATTATTTTCCGCGCCGGCAATCGGGTTCATCTCCACCAGCGGCACATGCTTGTAGGCGGCGGCGTGATACACAATATGCGGACTGTGCACGGCAATCGCGCGGTTGATCGCCGCCTTGTCCAGCACCGAACCCAGAAGGCATATCAGCCGGGTGGGGCCGCCTCGGGCGTCTATTTGCCCGCGAAGTTCCCGCTCAACGGAATAAAGCGCAAATTCCGACATTTCAAAAATGATCAGCTTTGCCGGCGCGTGGGCAATGACCGCGCGGCACAACGCCGAACCAATCGATCCGCCGCCGCCCGTTACCAGGACCGATTTCCCCCGCAGTTCTCGCGCCAGCAATGCCAAATCAGGGGCTACCGGCTCACGCGAAAGCAGTTCTTCCGGGCTGACTGCGCGGATATCACTGACCCGGTGCCAGCCGGATATTATTTCTTCCAGGGTTGGCGCGGTTTCCACCCTGACT
>JBEBFX010000243.1:0-3706 GCA_040081735.1 Alphaproteobacteria bacterium
ACAGAATTATCACGGCAGGCAGCACCGTCAGCCCGTCTATGCGCCTGGAATACACCAGCATGACGATGGCGGCCCCGACCAGCAGCTTGTCGGCAATCGGATCGAGCATGGCCCCCAGAACCGATTGCTGATGCATCGAACGCGCCAGATAACCGTCGAGAAAATCGGTAATCCCTGCCGTGACAAAAATTCCCAGCGCCAGCCAGTCGGCAATATCTCCATGGAAGTAAAACGTCACAACCAGCAGCGGGATCAGCGCAATCCGCCCGTAGGTCAGGCTGTTGGGCAGGTTGCGCAGCATCGGACGAATCCTGAAAGTTTCAGTTACGGTCATCATACACAACCAGATGCATTCAGCCTATCCATCATGGAAATGGGCATAGATCAGGCCGGCGATCGCGCCGCTGATGCCCGGCACGGCTTCCAGATCGCTCAACCCGGCGCGGGTTACGGCGCGCCCGGAGCCAAAATGGTTCAGCAGCGCGCGCTTTCGTTTGGGGCCGATCCCCGGCAGATCATCCAGCGGCGATGCCGTGACCGCGCGCGAACGCTTGTCCCGGTGGGCGCCGATGGCAAAACGGTGCGCCTCGTCGCGCAGCCGCTGCAGAAAATACAGTACCGGATCGCGGGGTTCCAGGCTGCAAACCGGCTGGCCGGGCCTGTGGAACTGTTCGCGCCCGGCATTGCGGTCCGGGCCTTTGGAAATAGCCACCAGCGGCACAGTGGTAATCTCCAGTTTCGCGAGCACTTCCATGGCGGTGGAAAGCTGCCCTGCGCCGCCATCGATCAGCAGCAGATCCGGCCAATGGCCATTATCCCCGCGCGGGCCTTCGCGCAGCAGCCGCTGAAACCGCCGTTCCAGCACTTCACGCAGCATGCCGTAATCATCGCCGGGCGTCAGTTCGGCGTTGCGGATATTGAATTTGCGGTACTGGCCTTTTTCGAAGCCCAGCGGCCCGGCGACAATCATGCCGCCCACGGCGTTGCTGCCCTGAATATGGCTATTGTCATAGACCTCGATTCGCTGCGGCGGCGCCTCCAGTCCGAATACCGCCGCCACGCCGTCCAGCAGCCTGGCTTGCGAAGCAGATTCCGCCAGCCGCCGGTCCAGCGCCTCATGGGCGTTCTTCAGGGCGTGTTGCACCATCTCGAACTTTTCGCCGCGTCTGGGAACGGCAACCTCGACGCGATAGTCTGATCGCAGGCTCAGGGCGTCCCCGATCAACGGCATCCCCTCCACCTCATGCGACAATAGCACCAGACGGGGTGATGGCTTGTTGTCGTAAAACTGCACAATGAACGGGCCCAGAATTTCCGATGCGTCAAGCGATTTATCGGCGCGCGGGAAATAGGCGCGGTTACCCCAATTCTGACCGGCGCGAAAAAAGAACACCTGAATGCAGGTTTGCCCGCCATCCTGATAGGCTGCAAATACATCCGCCTCCAGCAGGCCCTGGGGATTGATGCCCTGATGCGCCTGTACGGCGCTCATGGCGCGAATGCGGTCGCGAAACGCGGCGGCGCGCTCGAACGCCAGTTCCTCCGAGGCGTCCTCCATCGATTTGGTCAGACCCGCACGTACTTCCGCCCCGCCGCCGGCCAGAAAATCCCGCGCCTGTTCCACCAGTCCGGCATAGGCGGGCGCGTCGATATATCCAACACAGGGCGCGCTGCACCGTTTGATCTGATGCATCAGACAGGGGCGGGTGCGGTTTTCGAACACGGCGTCGGTGCAGGAGCGCAGCAAAAACGCTTTCTGCATGGTGTTCAGGGTGCGGTTGACGGCGCCTGCATTGGCGAACGGGCCGAAATATTCACCGCCGCGATTGCGCGCGCCGCGATGTTTGTCGAGCTGGGGAAAATCATGGCCGCCGGTAATCAGAATATAGGGGAAGCTTTTATCATCGCGCAGCAGCACGTTGTAATACGGCTTCAGACGCTTGATCAGATTGGCTTCCAGCAGCAGGGCTTCGGTTTCGGTTTCTGTGGTAATGAATTCCATGGCGGCGGTCGCCTGGATCATGCGGCCGATGCGCACCGTATGCCCCGTCAGTTTGGTATAGCTTGCCACGCGTTTTTTGAGGCTTCGCGCCTTGCCCACATAGAGCATGTCCCCCTTGGCGCCCAGCATGCGGTATACGCCGGGCTTGTTGGGCAATTGCCGCAGATAGGCGAGGATCACCCCGGGGCCGGTTTCCGGGCCGCTGATGACCGCTGTAATGGGAGTTTCTTCCTGCATCGATCCGGCTTTGGCCCTCGCCGAAAGGCTAAAGATTACTATCCACGCGAGCTGTGGATAAACATGTGTGAAAACAATTCAAACGGGCCTGAGTCGCGCAGGAATCCTGAGACTTCCTAAATCCGCCCATTTTTTAGCCATATACTTAACTTATTGATATAATTAAATGTTTTAATCCGTTTCCGGAGAGTTTTGCCGGTAATCACACGGATCGGTCATAAATATGCAGCAATTGTCATGTTTTTTCGTTCTGTGAACAAACTAAATATCGGGGGCTGCACAGGAGGGCTTCCAGAGTCAACAGGGCAAATGCTTAAATCCATGTTTCAGCGAAATCCGGCTTTGCTGCGTTCGATTTCAACGCCTACGCTGGCGGCCTCGGCAATCACCGTCAGCTTCTCCACCCGGATGCGCGCCACCACGATACGGACATCTTCCAGACAGCGCGCCGCAATGCGTTCCGCCATGGTTTCCGCCAGATTGATATGTTCGGCGTCGATCAGGTTTTTCACCTTTTCGACGATATCTTCATAGCACACCACATTGGCCAGGTCATCGCCGGAATCCGGGCCGTTTTCCAGCACTGTCAGGTCGATGTTGATGCGCACCCGCTGGCGGCGGCCCTTTTCGTGGCGGTGCACGCCGATATGCGCATCCAGCAGCAGATCCCGGATAAACACCTGACGCACGGGCCGCACGGCGTCCGTCAGCTGGTCGCCCCGTTCACGCCCTGGCGCCGCGGGCAGATGCACGATCCGGCCAGAACCATCACCGGTGGGGTCAATCTGCGTCATGTCTGTTGCCTAATCCTCCATGCCCGCGATATCGGGCGTTTCCCAGGCCAGATGCTGACCGCCATCCAGCGCAATCATCTGCCCGGTCATGGAGGGCGCATTCAGAATAAACTGCACCGCCCCGGCGATCTCCTCCAGCCCGGCGCCGCGCCCCAGAATGGTCGAACCGGCCTGATGGGCGAACGCCGCCGCATCCTGGGTTTCGTTCGGCAGGGTCGGCCCGGGACCGATGGCGTTCACGCGAATGGCGGGCGCCAGCGCCATGGCCATGGTCTGCGTCAGCGTCCATAACGCGCTTTTGCTGAGTGTATAGGAAATATAGCGCGGTGTCAGCCGCCATACCCGCTGATCCAGAATATTGATGACATTGCCAAGCGCGCCCCTGGGCAGCTGCTTCGCGAAAGCCTGGGTCAGCAGGGCCGGGGCCAGCAGATTGACCGCCATGGTCCGCGCCCAGCTTTCCCGGGTGAAATCCTCCATACGGTCATTTTCAAACACCGAGGCGTTGTTGATGAGGCAGCTCAGCGGCCCCAGCGCCTCCGCCGCCATCGGGATCAGGGCATCCAGCGAACGGGCGTCCGTCAGGTCGGCCTGAACGGCGACGGCCTCGCCCCCCGCCTCCCGGATATCGGCAACCGTCGCCGCCGCGTCCTTTTCAGAATCGCCATAATGT
>JBEBFX010000244.1:0-3706 GCA_040081735.1 Alphaproteobacteria bacterium
AACTCTGACAAAACAGGATATTGCAATCTGCACCGCGCTTATTCCCGGGCGTCCTCCGCCGGTTTTGATTACCTGGGAGATGGTGCACAACATGAAGCCTGGCTCGGTCATCGTCGATCTGGCGGCGGAATATGGCGGCAATTGCAGCCTGAGCGTGCCGGGTCAATGCGTGGTGGCAGGCGGGGTAAGCATCATCGGGTATCGCAATATGGCGGGGCGGCTGGCAGCGGACGCGTCGTCGCTTTACGCCAGAAATCTTCTGAATTTTCTGACCCCGCTGTTGGGTGAGGGGGGCGCGCTGGCGATTGACTGGGAAGACGAAATTATCAGGGGTACGGCATTAACGCGCGGCGGCAGGGTCATTCATGAAGCATTACAGACCGAAGTGGCCTGAGCGCGGTTGAGAAAGCGAAAACCAAACCATGGAAGTTGATCCCTTTATTTTCCGGCTGTCGATTTTCGCCCTGGCAATTTTTGTTGGATATTTTGTGGTGTGGAGTGTGACGCCCGCGTTGCACACGCCGCTGATGGCGGTTACGAATGCGATCTCCTCGGTGATCGTCGTCGGCGCCTTACTGGCCGCAGGCGCCAGCATGACGGGCGTGCCGGAAGATACCGGAATCATCTCCAAAGCCATGGGATTTGTGGCGCTTATACTGGCTTCGGTAAATATTTTCGGCGGCTTTCTGGTGACCCACCGGATGCTGGGCATGTACCGCAAAAAGCAAAAATAAACAGCTTCATTTTCAGGGAACGCCTGTGAACCCAAATCTTGCCGCACTGGCCTATCTCGCATCCGGGATATTATTTATCCTGGCGTTGCGTGGCCTGTCCTCGCCGGAAACATCGCGGCGCGGCAATCTGTCCGGAATGTTGGGCATTGGGATTGCCATTGGCACTTCGCTTACAGTGCTGGGCAGTTACGATGCGTTAACCTGGGCCTTGATCCTGGGCGGACTGGCGATAGGCGGCGCGACCGGAGCGGTGATTGCCCGCAGGATATCGATGACGGCAATGCCGCAGCTGGTGGCAGCGTTTCACAGTCTTGTCGGGCTGGCGGCCGTACTGGTTGCCGCATCCGCACTTTACACGCCGCAGGCATTTGGTCTTGGCGCGCCGGGCGGCATCAAATTCGCCAGCCTGATCGAGATGTCGCTGGGGGCGGCCATCGGCGCCATGACATTTGCAGGATCGCTGGTCGCGTTTGCCAAACTGCACGAGCTGGTATCCGGCGCGCCGGTCGTATTTCGGGGGCAGCACGCGCTGAATGCCGTTTTCGGCCTGGCGCTGATCGGGCTGACGATCATATTTTGCATGGGCGAATCCCATACGGCGTTCTGGGGTTTGACCCTGCTGGCGCTGCTGCTTGGCGTGACGCTGATCATTCCCATCGGCGGCGCGGACATGCCGGTTGTGGTGTCGATGCTGAATTCCTATTCGGGATGGGCTGCGGCGGGAATTGGCTTTACGCTGGAAAATTCAGCACTCATTATTACCGGCGCGCTGGTCGGTTCAAGCGGCGCAATTCTATCCTATATCATGTGCAAGGGCATGAACCGCTCGTTCTTCAGCGTCATACTGGGGGGCTTTGGCGCCACCGGCGCGTTGGGCGGCGGGGAAGCCGAGACCCGCCCTGTCAAACGCGGAAGTGCGGAGGACGCGGCCTTTATCCTGCGCAATGCAGGTTCGGTTATCATCGTGCCCGGCTATGGCATGGCGGTGGCGCAGGCCCAGCATGCATTGCGGGAAATGGCCGATATTCTGAAACGCGACGGCGTCAGGGTGTCTTACGCGATTCACCCGGTGGCGGGCCGGATGCCTGGGCATATGAACGTGCTGCTGGCCGAAGCCAATGTTTCCTATGACGATGTGTTTGAGCTTGAAGATATCAACAGCCAGTTCCCGGCGGCCGATGCGGCCTTTGTCATTGGGGCCAATGATGTCACCAATCCGGCGGCAAAGACCGACCGTGGCAGCGCCATTTATGGCATGCCGATTCTGGATGTGGAAAAGGCGCGCACCGTGCTGTTCGTCAAGCGCGGCATGGGTTCGGGTTATGCCGGCGTCGAGAACGAATTGTTCTTCCGGGATAACACCATGATGCTGTTCGCCGACGCCAAGAAAATGGTCGAGGACATCGTCAAGGCGTTACAGCATTAAACATCCATATTTACGCGGGCATGGCGGCAGGCCATATTAAACCTATGACGATCCGAAAAATTGCGCGCATGGGACATCCGGTTTTACGCAAGCCGGCTGTGCCTGTCACTGATCCGCTGGACCCGGAGGTTCAGCGGCTGATCGATGACATGATTGAAACCATGATCGACGCCAATGGCGCGGGTTTAGCTGCGCCGCAGGTATATCAATCGCTGCGGCTGGTAATTTTTCAGGCGCCCGGCGAACGCGCTGAGGCGGCGGACGGCGGGGAGGCGTTTGATCATACGGCGCCCCTGACCGTGCTGATTAATCCTGTCATTGAGGTTCTGGGGCCGGACGTGCAGACAGGGTGGGAGGGATGCCTGTCGGTACCGGGTTTGCGTGGCATGGTGGCGCGCAACAGCCATATCCGCTATTCGGGACTGGACCGGGCGGGCAGGCCGTTTTCGCGGGTGGCGCGCGGCTTTCATGCCCGCGTCGTCCAGCACGAGTGCGATCATCTGGATGGCGTCCTCTATCCGCAACGGATGCAGGATCTTGGCCAATTGCTGTTTGAAACCGAGATTGCGCATTATATGGCGGCGCAAAGCGAGGCGAGTGACGAATGAGTGAATTCGAATATCGGCCATTGGATTATCTGACGCCTGTCCGTCAGGCGGTGCTTGCCGCCGCCCTGCCGCATGTGCCGTTTGACGGCTGGTCGGAGCGCGCATTTCAGACGGCGGTGCTGGACGCGGGCGTCGACGCCGGGCTGGCGCTGCTGGCGTTTCCCGATGGGGTGATGGACCTGCTGGATGCATTCTGGGGTTCGAAAGACCACGAGCTGGCGCAGGAAATCGCCCGGCGCGGATTGCACAATACCCATCTGTCACAACGTATTTCCGAAGCCCTGAAAATTTATATCGCTTTACTGCGTCCGCATCGCGAGGCCGTGCGCAGGGCGCTGGCGTTGCAGGCGCTGCCGCTGAATGCGCCGGGGGCTGTGGTGTGCCTGTACCGTACGGTGGATGTGATATGGCGTTCGGTTGGCGACACGTCGACGGACTTTAATTTTTATACCAAGCGGGCGACGCTGACCCTCGTTGTTGGATCAGTCGTGACCCATTGGCTTGGCGAAAGCGGCCAAGACGTGGAAGCCATGGATGATTTCATCGGGCGGCGCATCGAAAATGTGCTGGCCTTTGAAAAAGTGAAGGCGCGTATCAGCGCCATGATGCAGCATCTGCCGTCGCCGGTCCCATTGCTGGGACGGCTGGCGGGACGCGTGAGCGGAATCCGGCGCAGCCCCTGAGCGCAAAATCATGCAGGCAGAAGAGATAGACTATCTCGATCCCGTACAGGCATTTGCGCCCTGGGCCGGACAGGCATGGTCGATGCTGATGGATTCGGCGGTTATGGACGGGGAACGCGGGCGCTATAGCTATATTTGCATCGCGCCATTTCAAACGTTGATTTGCCGGGACGGACAGTTATTTCTGGACGGCAAAGTGAAAACCGGTGATCCATTTAACGGGATGGAAGCGTTGCTGGCGCGCCATGTGACGCC
>JBEBFX010000088.1:0-13577 GCA_040081735.1 Alphaproteobacteria bacterium
CCGGTGTGGTTAGCCATGAAATTATCGCTGTCGGCAGCCTGCGATCGAATGAATCCGTGGTAATTCAGCCGGAAATCACGGGCCGGGTAACTGAAATAACCTTCAACGAAGGCGAAGCCGTCAGCAAGGGCGCAACACTGATCCGTCTTGATGACAGCGTCTACCGGGCGAAATTGCAACAGGCGGAAGCGCAGTTGTCGCTGAGCAAATCCAATTATGAGCGCGTAAGCGATCTGTTCAAGCGCGGCAATGCGGCGGCGCGTTCGCGTGATGAAGGGCTGGCGCAAATGCGGGTCGCTGACGCCAATGTGGCGCTGGCCAGGGCGCTACTGGAAAAGACCAATATCACCGCCCCGTTCGATGGCGTCCTGGGTTTGCGGCGGCTAAGCCCGGGCGATTATGTCAAGCCCGGTGACGAGGTGGTCAATATCGAGGATATCGATCCGATAAAGGTCGATTTCCGGATACCGGAAGTGCATGCGGCGGTGCTGAAAGTCGGTCAGGATATTCTTGTTGCGCTTGATCCGCTGCCGGGCAAGACTTTCAGGGGAATGGTGTATGCCATTGATCCGCTGATTGACCCGAACGGCCGCGCCGTTTTGCTGCGCGCGCGTGTGGAAAATCTTCTGGGCGAACTGCGCCCCGGCATGTTCGCGCGGGTAAATCTGGTTTTGAGCCGGCGCGAGGACGCTATTTTACTGCCTGAAACAGCCGTCTTTCCCATGGGGCTGAAACGTTTTGTCTATAAGGCTGTGGACGGCAACGCCGTACGCGCCGAAGTCGAAACGGGCCAGCGTCACGAAGGCAAGGTCGAGATCGTCAAGGGTATTACGCTGGACGACATGGTCGTGCTTGAAGGGCATTTCAAGGTGCAGGATGGGCGCCCGCTGACCCCCATAACGGCAGACAAGCCCAAAACCTCTTAAGGAGTATCGTTCATGGGCGGCAATTCATTATCGGAACTGTGCATTCGCAGGCCGGTGCTGGCTGTTGTCATGAGCCTGCTGCTGGTGTTGCTGGGACTGATATCGTTTGACCGGCTTTCGGTGCGCGAATATCCCAATATCGATCCGCCGATTATTCTGGTGTTCACAAAATATACCGGCGCCAGCGCGGAAGTAATGGAAAGCCAGGTAACCCGTGTGCTGGAAGAATCGCTTGCGGGCATCGAGGGCATCGAATTTATCCGTTCCGTCTCGCGCCAGGAACTTAGCCAGATTGTCGTCTCGTTCCATCTGTCCCGCGATCAGGAAGCCGCCGCCAACGATGTGCGCGACCGGGTGGGCCGGGTGCGCGACAGGCTGCCGGAAGAAATTGACGAGCCGCTGGTGCAGCGCCTGGAGGCCGATTCCGAGCCGATCATGTATATGGCGTTTTCCAGCGATAAACATTCCCCGCTGGAAGTGACCGATTTTGCCGACCGGTTCGCCAAGGACCGGCTGCAATCGCTGACCGGCGTCGCCGAGGCCCGGCTGTTCGGCGCGCGGCGTTTTTCCATGCGCATCTGGCTCGATCCGGCCAGGCTTGCCGCCTACAATCTGACGGTTCAGGATGTTGAAATCGCGCTGCGCGGGCAGAATGTGGAAGTGCCTGCGGGCCGCATCGAAAGCGCGCAGATAGAATTCAGCGTGCTTTCCCAAACCGACATGCAGCAGCCTTCCGAATTTGAAGAGATTGTACTGAAACAGGCGAACGGCTATCCGATACGTCTGCGCGACGTTGCCCGGGTGGAACTGGGCCCCGATGAAGAACGCATCATCGTGCGCTTTAACGGGCGTGAGGCCGTAGGCCTTGGCATCGTCAAACAGTCAACCGGTAATCCGCTGGAAATATCCAGGGCGGTTCTGGCGGAAATTCCCAAGATTGAAGCGCTATTGCCGGAAGGCATGCGGTTGCAGATCGGCTATGACGCTTCGATATTTATCGAGCGGTCGATTGAATCCGTGTACTGGACGATCATGGAATCCGTGCTGCTTGTTGGTCTGGTGGTGCTGCTGTTTTTGCGTACCCCGCGGGCGACGTTCATTCCGCTGGTCACCATCCCGGCTTCTCTGATCGCCGCATTTGCGATCATGGCGGCGGTTGGCTTTACCATCAACACGCTGACCCTGCTGGCCATGGTGCTGGCCGTGGGCCTCGTGGTAGACGACGCCATTGTCATGCTGGAGAATATTTTCCGCCATATCGAGGAAGGCGTCCCCCCCTTCCAGGCTGCGATGCAGGGCAGCCGTGAAATCGGGTTCGCGGTCATTGCCATGACCATTACGCTGGCGACAGTGTATGCCCCGATCGGCTTTCTGACCGGGCGCAGCGGGCGGCTGTTCATCGAATTTGCCTGGACTTTGGCGGGCACCGTTCTGATTTCCGGGTTCGTCGCGCTGACCCTGACGCCCATGCTGTGTTCACGCCTGCTTAAACATGAAGAAAAACACGGGGTCATCTACTCAGGCATCGAGAATGCGATTATCAATGCCACGAGCGCCTATAAGCGCATCCTGGGGCAGATACTTACGCGCCGTCTGGCCGTCATGGGCGTGGCCGCAGGATTTATCCTGGCAGGCGCAGGGCTGTTTTTATCCCTGAAAAGTGAATTGACGCCCGTCGAGGATCGCAGCGGCATCGTCGCCGTGTTTATGGGCCCCGAGGGCGCCACCATCGACTATATGGACAAATACGCAGCCAGCGCAGAGGAAATTTATGCGTCAACGCCCGAAGCGCTTAGCTACTTTCTGGTGGTTGGCAATCCGGTTATCAACAATGGCATTACCTTTATCAATCTGAAGGACTGGTCCGACCGGGATCGCAAGCAGCAGGATATTGTTGGCGAAATGGCTGCCAAGCTGGGTGGATTGCCGGGCGTGATGGCGTTTCCCATGAACCGGCCGTCGCTTGGGCAAAATCCCGGATCGCGGCCGATCTGGATGGTGCTGCAATCCTCCGACACCTATCCCGAAATTGAACGCATGACCCAGCAGGTGCTGACGGAAGCGCGCAAATATCCCGGGTTTATCAATCTCGACACCAATCTGAAACTGAACAAGCCGGAACTGAAAGTCACGGTTAACCGCGACAAGGTTCAGGACGCCGGCGTGGAAGTTGTGACCGTCGGGCGCACCCTGGAAACCATGCTGGGGGGGCGCAATGTCACGCGCTTCAAGCGCGAGGGCAAACAATATGACGTGGTTGTCCAGATGGCCGGTCTTGACCGCAGCAACCCGGACGATCTGTCCAAAATCTATGTGCGCGGACGCGATGGCGGCATGATCCAGCTTTCCAATCTCGTTAATGTCGAAGAATCCGTCGCCCCGCGCGAACTGGTGCGCTTCAACCAGATGCGGTCTGCAGAAATCAATGCCGCCCTGGCGCCCGGATATTCTTTAGGGGAGGCTTTGGCGCATCTGCAAAAGATAGCCGAGGCCACGGTGCCGCCGGGGGTGCAGATCGATTATATGAGCCAGTCGCGCGAATTCAAATCCGCATCGGGCCAGATTTATTTTATCTTCCTGCTGGCGGTGTTGTTTATCTATCTGGTGCTGGCGGCGCAGTTTGAAAGCTTTGTTGATCCCATCGTGATCCTGCTGACGGTGCCGCTGTCCATGACCGGCGCGCTGCTGGCGTTGAAACTTTCCGGCGGCACGTTAAATATCTACAGCCAGATCGGTCTGGTGACCCTTGTCGGGTTGATAACCAAGCACGGCATCCTGATCGTCGATTTTTCCAACAAACTTCGCGCCGAGGGAAAATCCATCCGCGATGCTGTCATCGAGGCTGCGGCGCTACGCCTGCGCCCGATATTGATGACCTCCGGCGCCATGATCATGGGGGCGGCGCCGCTGTGTCTGGCCAGCGGCGCGGGGGCGGAAAGCCGTCAGGAAATCGGCTGGGTGATCGTCGGCGGCATCAGCCTTGGCACCGTTCTGACACTGTTCATCCTGCCCACAGTCTACACCCTGATTGCGCGCTTCCGGACCATCAAACCCGTTCCCACGATCCGGGCCGAAGCCCTGCCCGCAGAATAGCCGCCATCAAACCATGACCGCCCAAACAGCGCATCATGCGATCCCAGGCCATGGCCGGATAAATTTTGGATCAGGTGAATTTTGCGGGACTGGAATGGCGAGAGTGACGGGACTCGAACCCGCGACCTTCGGCGTGACAGGCCGACGCTCTAACCAACTGAGCTACACCCCCCGTAGGGTCTGTGTAAGCCAGCCCCGCCCGGAATGTCAAGCAAGGTGTCATAAGGCTGGAGTTATGGGATGATGGCGGCGCGCCGGGCGAATGAGCGCGGGGCGGGCTGGAATACCGCTATGCGGCGCTATTCAATCGTGGTTACCCCCGGAGTATATTAATTAGGCTTGCAATACCTTCACGCTGACCCTACCGCTAAATCACACTATGCTTAAAAGGACACTGATTGATGAATGACTGGACCTCCGGATATGTGGCGGATATCGGCTACACGTACGGTTATTATGGCGAGCTGAACCCTTTACACGAAAAACTGGCCATGCTTGCCAGCGGCTTTGATATCGCGCCCTGCCGCACCGCATGTGAACTGGGTTTTGGACAGGGCATGTCCGTCAATATTCATTCTGCGGGACAGCCGGAAACCACGTACTGGGCGACCGATTTTAATTCCGCCCAGGCGGGGTTTGCGCAACAGGTGGCGCGCGCGTCTGGCGCCAGCGTTTCGCTGTTTGACCAGTCCTTTGAAGAATTTTGCCGCCGCGACGACCTGCCCGGTTTTGACAGTATTGGCCTGCATGGCATCTGGAGCTGGATTTCCGATGAAAATCGCGCGGTGATTGTCGATTTTATCCGGCGCAAACTGAATGTCGGCGGTGTCGCCTATATCAGCTATAATACGTTGCCCGGCTGGGCCCCCGTGGTGCCGATGCGGCACCTGCTTACGGAACATGCCGCAATCATGGGCGCGCCCGGTCAGGGTATCGTCGGGCGCATCGACGGCGCCATTGCCTTTGCCGAAAAGCTGATGGCCCTGAACCCGCAATATTCCCGTTTTAATCCAATTGTCGCGGAACGTCTGAAATCGATCAAGGATCAGAACCGGCATTATCTGGCCCACGAATATTTCAACCGCGACTGGCGGCCCATGCCGGTAGCGGAGATGGCAAAATGGCTGGAGCCGGCCAAGCTCAGTTTTGCCTGTTCGGCGCATTACATGGACCATATTGACGCAGTTAACCTGACCCAGGACCAGCAGGCTTTCCTGCGCGAAATCCCGGACACGCTGTTTCGTGAAACGGTGCGCGACTATATGGTCAATCAGCAGTTCCGCCGGGACTATTGGGTCAGGGGCGGGCGCAAGCTGACGTCTTTGGAATTGATGGACGTCCTGCGCAGGCAGCGTTTCGTGCTGGCGGCCCCACGGCAAAATCTTTCGCTCAAGGTCAAGGGCGCGCTTGGCGAAGTTGAACCGACGGCGGCCATCTACGATCCGATCCTGGATGCCTTTGCGGATAATCAGCCAAAGACCCTGAGCCAGATTGAACAGTTGGTCAAAGATAAAAATATCAATATCGCCCAGTTGCGGGAAGCCGCGATTATTCTTTGCGGCAGCGGCTTTTTGCATCCCGCCCAGGAAGACCGGCAGATTGTCAAAGCCAAACCCCATACGGATCGTCTGAACGCGTTTTTAATCGATAAATCACGCAGCAGTAACGACGTGACCCACCTTGCAAGCCCGGTTACCGGGGGCGGCATTGTGGTTCCGCGATTTAATCAGATGTTCCTGAAAGCCAAAACGCTTGGCAAAAAAACGCCCGTGGAATGGGCCGACATGACCTGGCAGATTCTGGCCTCACAGGGACAGCGGATTCTGAAAGACGGCGCCACGCTGCAAAGCCCCCAGGCCAATCTGGATGAGCTGACCACCCAGGCAAAAAGCTTTGCCGAAATTAATCTGCCCTCCCTGAAGACACTGGGCATTGCCTGATGCGAGTGCAAATCCATAACACATGCTGGGTATTTTTCCGGTTCGGGCTATACTGAATACACGCTATCATTAAATAATCTTCACGTTACCTTGAGCGAAATACCACGATGCTGAAAAATCCCCAGGCTATTTCCCAGCAAACCCATCGTTACAAGCGTCTGCTGCCGATTCCATCCTATGGCTTCGCCCGCAAGCAGGCGCTGGTTCCACTGGTCGGCGCCGAACTGGCCCAGGCCGTTCATAGTTTTCCGATTGTTTTTGCGCCTTTTGGCGAGGCTTTTGTGCTGATGGCAATGCTGTCGTTACAGCCTGATAATAATCATTTTGTCGCCGCCGACGGCCGTTGGCTGGGAAATTATATTCCGGCCGTCCTGCGGCAATATCCGTTTGCCGTCGGCCTTCCTGCGGAAGGCGGCGAGCCTATCCTGTGCGCCGATGCGGACTCGGGCCTGATTACCGATACCGATGGCCAGCCACTGTTTGAAGTGGATGGAACCCCCTCCGAACCCATGCGTAAAATGATGGATTTCGTCAGCGAAATAGAGCGCAATCGCGCCTTTACGATCCGCGCGGTTAACGCTTTGGTCAAACATAATCTGATTGTCCCCTGGGAGATCTCCCTCCAGCACAGCAAGGGGCCGCATCAGATAAACGGGCTTTTCAAAATTGATGAGGCGGCCATGAACGCCCTGTCGAACGATGCATTTCTGGAAATGCGCCAAGCCGGCGCGCTGCCTGTCGCCTACGCCCATCTTCTGTCTCTGAACCGCATTGATGTGCTGATCAGGCTGGCGACGGAGCAGACCCAAAATCCGGCGCCCGGGAAAATAACGCCTGCGCGCGGGGCCCTCGATCCCAACGGCGATCTGGTGTTTAATTTCTGAGCTTACCGGCGCGCCCGATTCATGCAGGCCCGTGACAGGGCCAGAACTTCCGCAGAAATTTTGTCCCAGGAAAATTGCTGCTGCGCCGTTCGAAGCGCCCCTTCCTTAAGTCTGGCCAGCTGGGCCTCGTCCCCGGCCAGTTTGCGAATTTCAGACGCCAGCGCCACAGACGTCGTGTCCGCCGCCACGAGGCCGTTTACCCCATGGGTAATCTGTTCCGGCAGCCCGCCAATGGGGGTGCCAATGGCGGGCACGCCCGAGGCAAAGGCAGATGCGATAACCCCCGACTGGCTCGATTCCAGATAGGGTAAAACGATAACGTCGGCCTGGGAAAAAACACCGTCCATCTTGTGCTCGGGCACCCATCTATTATTCACGGTAATATCCGGCAGGGCCTTGACCGCCGCGATGACGCCGCTCATGTCGCCCGCCCCCGTTATCTGAAGGCTGATATCCTGCCCCTCTGCCCGCAGCATGCCATAGGCTTCAATCAACCGCTCCAGGCCTTTGTAACGCAGGATCCGGCCAAAAAACAAAAGCCTCAAAGGTCCGGTCCTGGGCTGGGTCACATTGGCGCTGGATACCGGATCGGACAACGGCCCCAGGGGAATCACGCACACCCTTGCGGGCGCTATATCATGCACATCGCTTAATTGCCGGCCGACATAATTGGTCAGGGCGATGTACGCATGGGCTGTTCTGAACGGCTGATAGAACCAGCTTTTGATACCCCCCTGTTCGCCGGGATGCAGGACCGCATCATGGACCGTATTCAAAAGCAGGGCGCCGCTGCCAAGAACCGCCGATGTCACAAAACGTGACCATAAGTGGCTCATGGTCGAATCCACAACATCGATGCGGTTATCCTGAAGATAACGTAAAAATTTCCGTCTGGTCGAGAGGACGTTCAGGGTCATGAGTAATGCGGAAAACAGGCCGTTATAGGTTTTCACCTCAAGCATCGGAATGTTCAGCGCCCGGAAATCATCTATCAATTCACTGTCTCTGGAGATCGACAGGTATACTTCGGCGTCCCGCTGGCGCAGCATGGCGCGGGCAAGCTCAAGCGTATAGCGCGGGCCAGCGCCCCTGCGACCCCAGTGCCACAATAGAATTTTCAGCCCATCCGCCGGCTGTTTTCGATCCGTCATCCTGCCCTTAAATAAATGGCCACCGGAAATCTTTGGTCAAGGCAACGTCAGAAAGCACTAAAACGGGGCTTAACTGGCATGCTGGTCCAATATACCTGTCAGATAAATAGCCTTAAATGTGCCATAAATGCGACCTGATAATGCATCAGGCCTTGAATCGGCATGATCTGAATGCCCATAACAATTGCATCGCACTGTATTCGCCAGGAGATATCGGTAAGTGTCTGAATTTTGGCTCTCACGCTGCCCCGCCCGAATACTTCGCCGGGTATTGTCAGGTGTTTTGTTATTGACGGCGATTTTAGGGGCTTTGGCGAATATAGCGACGCCCGCATCTGCCCTTTCACTGATCCGCGACGCGGAAACCGAGGAGCTGCTGCGCAGCTATGCGACCCCCATATTTGCCGCCGCCGGGCTTAACCCGCGCTCCGTGAATATCTATCTGGTCAATGACAATCAGGTAAACGCCTTTGTCGCCGGCGGGCAGAATGTTTTCTTCACGACCGAACTCCTGCTTGAATTTGACACGCCGGGCGAAGTCAAGGGCGTCATCGCCCACGAAGTAGGCCATATTGCGGGCGGGCACCTGGCGCGCACCCAGGATGCGATGAAAGGCACAGGTGCGCTGGCCATCGCCTCGATGGTGCTTGGGGTCGGCATCGCGGCCATGGGCGCGCCTGATGTCGGCATGGGCATATTGACGGGTGGCCAGCAGGTGGCCCAGCGCAATTTTCTGGCCTATAGCCGTTCACAGGAATCTTCCGCTGATCAGGCTGCGGCGACCTATCTGGAGTCAATTGGTGAATCAGGCGCCGGCCTGCTGGAAGTGATGCACCAGTTCAGCGGACAGGAATCCCTGAACGCGACCAATCAGGATCCCTATGTGCGCAGTCACCCCATGTCCTCGGATCGTATTGGGGCACTGGAAGCGCGCCTGGAAAAGTCTCCCTATATCGGACGTCCCGATAGTCCGGCCCTGATCGAGGCGCATGCACGAATGCAGGGTAAGCTGTACGGGTTTATCAAACCCAACGCCCAGACGTTTCGTAAATTTCCGGCGTCGGACACCAGCGTCAAGGCCCGTTACGCGCGCGCCGTTGCCTATTACCGCCGCGGGGACACGGAAACAGGCTTAAGCGAAGTCGAGAAGCTGATCGCCGGCGACCCGGCGAATGCCTATTATGATGAATTGAAAGGCCAGATATTGTTTGAGAATGGCCGCGTGAAAGAGGCTGTTGCCCCCCATGCGAAGGCGGTTTCCCTCAAACCGGAAATACCCCTGCTGCGGGTCAACCTGGCCCAGGCAATGCTCTCTACCGAAGACCCGGCTTTACTGAAACCCGCTCTGGAGGCGCTGCAACTGGCGATGGCCCAGGATCCCGAAATTGTCTTTGGCTGGCATCAGCTGGCGATCGCCTATGCGGGCATGGGACAGGAAGGCATGGCGGCGTTATCCAGCGCCGAACGGTACTATCGTTCTGAAAACCGGCGCGACGCCTATATCCATTCCCAGCGCGCCATGAAGCTGCTGCCCGAAGGATCGCCGGGCAATTTCAGGGCGCAGGATATTTACGACATGGTAAAACCCAAACACCGGGGCGACATTATCGAATGAGTAATATGATTTTTTTCAGAACGGCGCTGTTCGCGCTGACGATGCTCTGTCTCTCGCCCGATCTCGCGCATGCCCAGTCCCCGGCCCCGGACAAGGCCGCCGTCAAACAGCTGATCCGCGACGTGCTGAAAGAAAATCCCGAACTGCTCATGGAAGCGCTTGATAATTTGCGCCAGAAGATGGAATCCGGACAAGCGGCCGGCAGCCGCGCGGGTCTGGGCAAACTGCGTAAAGAACTGGAACGCGATCCCGATACATTTATTGCCGGAAACCCGCGGGGAGACATAACCATCGTGGAGTTTTTTGATTACCGGTGCGGATATTGCAAACGCGCCCAGCCCATCATCCAGGAATTACTGCAAAAAGACAGCAGCATCCGGCTGGCCCTGAAAGAGTTTCCCATTCTTGGGCCGGATTCGCTTATCGCCTCGCGCGCCGCAATTGCCGCCATGAAATATGACAAGTACGCCCCGTTCCATAACGCGCTGATGGCGGCGCAAGGCCAGTTGAGTGAAGATCGGGTATTGGCCATCGCCGCCGAAAGCGGGCTGGACCCGGTAAAACTGCGCAAGGACATGGATGACCCGAAGATAAAAAAGATCATCGGCCGCAATCATGAAATCGCGGTTAGCCTCGGCATTTCCGGGACCCCGTCGTTTATCATCGGCGACACCCTGGCTCCGGGTTTTATCGATCTTGAACAATTGCAGCAACTGGTCGCCGCTGCGCGAAGTGAATGCCTGACCTGCTAGAAAGGACCGGACCATGTCAGTTTCATTGCGCCAGATGCTGAATGAAAAGCGCTTCATTATCGCCCCCGGCGTGTTCGATGGCTTTTCCGCCATGCTCGCCGACCGCGCCGGGTTTGATGCTGTCTATATGACGGGATACGGCGTATCTGCATCCCGGTATGGCCTTCCCGACGCCGGGCTGACGACCCTGACCGATATGCTGGGCGCGCTCCAGATCATCCGTCCCTTGACCAATAAACCGATCATCGCAGACGCCGATACCGGTTATGGCGGGTTGCTGAACGTCCGCCATACCGTAAGGCGCTATGAAGCGGCGGGGGCAAGCGCCATCCAGATAGAAGACCAGGAAATTCCTAAAAAGTGCGGGCACACCCTTGGCCGCCGCGTAATCCCAATGGCCGATATGGTGGCCAAAGTGCAGGTTGCAGTCGAGGCGCGGCTTTCGCCGGAAACCCTGATTATCGCGCGCACCGATGCGCGCACGGGCCATGGTCTGGACGAAGCCATCGCCCGCGCGCAAGCCTATGCGAGGGCCGGCGCCGATATTCTGTTCGTGGAATCGCCGGAAAGCGAAGCAGAACTGGCCCGCATTGGACGGGAAATAGACGCGCCCCTGGTCGCCAATATGGTGCCCAAAGGCGCGCGGACCCCTGAAATACCCGCAGCAAGACTGCAAGAGTTAGGATTCGACATGGCTATCTATCCGGGCGTAGGCTTTGGCGCTGCGCTGGGCGCGATGGAAAAGGCCTATGCTTATCTCAGACAAAACGGGGTGAGTGACGGCAATGGGCCAACGTCGCTAACCAGCACGCACACATTGACCGGATTTCCAGAAGTCTGGGAACTGGAAAAAGACTGGGACGCCCGCTTTGGCGGCAAATAGGGAAGGAAATGCGCAATGACTACACAGGAAAAACTGCGTCCGATCGCCACAAAAATACTGTTTGAGGACGACGAGGTTCGCGTATGGGACCAGGTGATTAACGAGGGTGACACCCTGGGCAAGCATCATCATGAGCTTGACTATGTGATCGTCAACGTCACCGACAGCGGCCCATTTGACGTCGAATTCTTCGATGGCGAGGGCAACTCGAAAAAACAGCGTTTTGATCTGGCCGACGCCAAACGCGGCGGCTCGGTACTGATTAAAAAAGGCCATGTCGAGATCGCGCACAATCGCGGTCCGCGTTTTCGCGCCATCCTGGTGGAGCTGAAAGATCCTAAATAACACCAGCAGCGTTTCATTCAGCCGGTCTAAACCGGCTGAATGGCGCCTGATCCCGTTTTATGTCAGGGCAGCAGGAAATAGGTTTGCAGCAGACCGTGGTCGCGCAGGGTATCCAGCAATTCAAATATCGGAAAAGCGATAAAAAACACTGCGGCGTCGCGCATGGATTCACGCAACAGGCGCGGCTGCGTGCTGATATATTCCGGCTCAACCCAGTTTTTCCAGCGCGGCCACCAGCGCGGAACGGATTCGAGAAAAGCCGTGTACGAATCCCCGAATTTATGTAGCAGATAAGCTTCTTCGCGGGCCACAACTTTGGGGTAATACAGCACAAAGCCCAGAAGCAGCAGCAGCAGCACCGTCACCATGCCCGACTGCAAGCCAATGCCCGCCATACCCAGAAACGAAAATACATAGAGCGGATTGCGGACGATGGAGAACGGGCCTTCCCGGATGATTTCGTCATTCTTGCGCCCCCCGATATAGGCCGAGCAATAACTCCGCCCCAGCACGCATGTGATGACCAGGGCATGCCCGAACCATTCCATGATCTCATGGGCCAGGCCGTCGTCGGCCAGCATCCCCAGGGAAAAAATGACAAGGGGCAGTATCGCAAAGACAAAGATGCGGGTGTGTTGGACGCGCGCCTTCAGTAATGGCGCAGGCGACAGACTGGACTCACGCATAGATGAGAAGCTCTTGACGGTTAAATGGCGCGATCTTGCGGCAGGTCAAAATCAGGAAGATGTCAGCCCGGCCGCATTCGAAGGCCTGAGACGGGCTGCGTCCATCTCCTGTAGCAAATTTGTCTCGATGATGCCACGCACTTCGTCAATATATTTCCGGCCCTCTTTTGAATACCGATCCAGATATTTGACCAGTTCCAGGCCTGACGCGGTTTTTCCCCGCTCGCGTGCGTCCGCACGGCGGCTGCGGAATTTATCGTAATAATCATGGGTGTTCAGATTGCGCAGATAGGCGCCGACAGATTCAGACAGCTGGTTAAAACGGCGCACCTCGTGGTCTGCGTTTCTGGCCCTGGCGGCGGGGACAAGGCCGCTGCCGGGGTTCCAGCTCCATTGACCAAATACCGCATTGCCCTGTTTGGCGAACCGCGACGTGCCCCAGCCTGATTCCAGAGCGGCCTGGGCAAGCGCCATGGAAGGCGGAACAGCATCGACCCGGCGCAGCAATTCCTGCCAGTCACTGTTATCAGGGTCAAAATCCGCAAGCCCATATTCCGCCGCCAGATGCGCCAGCCAGGCTTTATTCACAGCATAGAGATCGCCGCCACTTTGCACCTGCTGCGCAAATTTCTCAACGCGCAGCCGTTCCGCCATGATTTTTTCGTTCCCGGCCAGCACCAGAGGAAGAATCACGCTGACAAAATCGCGCTTGCGTTCGCCGCTGGAATCCCCCCCGGCAAGATCATGGGGAAGGCTGCGAAGATATAGCCGCGGCACAGCACGCAACATCTGACCTGACCCGCCGGCTTGGGGCAGGGAATAGTCAAGGGCGGCAAAATGGTTTTGCAATTGCTGACGGTCGCGGGGCGTCACCATCAGGATGCCATCATGGGCCGGCTGTCCTGTATCCGCCATAAACCGGCCAGACCCCGTCAGCATTTCCCGCCACGATGGGCCGGATTTTTCAGCCGCCACCTGTGCAGCGCCGGTCAGTTTAGCCAGATAACCCAGGGAAGGAATGGAAGACAGGATAGCGCATATATACGCGCCGGCAACCGCTATACCCATTAGACCGGCAAATGTTCCCGCCGCCCCGGCCATAATCCGCCTGGTGATGTTCATACCCGAAACCCTTCAAAAGAAACCCTTTGGGCAGGGCTCCCATTTGTTAATAAAATATGAAGGGCAGTTTAGCCGCCGCAGTTGGGGGGGGCAACCCCAAACCCGTAAATTTATCCCAAGCTATTGATTTAATATGGTTAACCGACCTGGCGAACCTCTTCAACCTCGGGAATATAGTGC
>JBEBFX010000089.1:0-13468 GCA_040081735.1 Alphaproteobacteria bacterium
GATATAATCCCCTACCCCAAACGCCCCTTCCCGATCCACTTCGCCAGTTCGGGCGAAAGCCGTTCGTGCAATGTTTTCTCATACACCACCAGTTCCTCGGGGCTAAATACGTCGCGCCATTGGCCGCTCTCGCCCTTGTTGAAGAATTTACTGGGTTCGCGCCAGATACCGGTTTCCGCATCCGGCGCCAGCATGGCGGAGTTCTGTTTCATATTCTCGAATTCCGCCGCCCTGATCAGTACGGGCCACAAATCTTCCGCAACGTCGATGCCCAGCACCTTCGCAACGCGGCGCATTTCGCCACCCAGATCGCGTTTCATATCGTCGTAATGCATCAAATGCACATTCGGAAGATGCCGGTAATCCCAGAAGCTTTTCACAAATGGAATGACGCCGGTTGGATTATTGGTTGCCCCAGGAACGGTGGGCGCCGTGATTTCCCTGATGAACCGCTGCCCCGGCGTCAGCTTCTCCGGTTCAACCGGTTTTGCGTCCGGATCGGCGGGTTTTACAAATTTTTCCATGAATTCAGGGCTTATGTTCCTGGAATGATTGCCAAACGACAGGAATGCGTCACGCGGATCGCGCCCAACGCACAAATAAGTCGTACCCGGAAAATACGGCAGGCCGTCAAACGGCGTATGGGTTTTGATAAAGCGGCGGTGGGTCTGCGCCTCCAGCCTCGCCAGCACATTATCAATCGGGGCGATCATCATATCCAGCCACGGCGTGTAATCGCTGAGCGGGCATTCAAATACCGGTTTCTGAAAAATCAGCAGCGCACAAATCATCTGCGTCCAGGTCGTGCCGCATTTTGCCGGCGTGCACACGAAAATATCCCCGTCGCGGGACTTGAAATTATCCCAGCGGGTGCTGTCCATGAGAAAACTTTGATAAACCGCCGGAGGTTTTTGCGCGCGTTGTAACTGGCTCATGATTTTCCCGTATCGTTAGTTGTTCTGTTTCCATGGATTTACAATGGTTTTAAGCACGGTATTGAAGTCCGCCACATTTCGGGTCACAAGGACAAGGGCATGAACTTCGGCAATCGCTGCAATGAAGCCATCCATTGGCTGAATCGGGCGTCCCGCCTTCGCGCTGCGCGACATCAGTCTGCCCCAGGCGTCTGCCACCGCATCATCAATGGACAATACCCTGCCGGAAAAGCGCTGTGTTAATTCATTGCGCAGCCATTCGTCCAGCCGCTTGCGCCGCGCGCCATCCTTCAATTGCTCAATTCCATGCCGCAGTTCCGCCAGGGTAATGACACTGATAAATATACGGTCTTCATCCGCGCTCTCAAGCCAGTCAACGACGCCGGGATCGGGGCGCGGCCTTACCCACTCGGACACCATATTCGTATCAAGCAGGAAATTCACAGATCAAGCTTCCGCAAACCACCCTTTATGCGTGGCGTTTTCAGCCGCGAGCCGCGAAGCGGGGAAGCCGCGAAAAATTCCGCCAGACTGCCCGTACGTCTGGTTTTCTGTTCCCATTCCTGGGCAGACACCACCACCACTGCCTTATGCCCCTTGCGCGTAATTGTCTGCGGGCCTTCTGCGCGGGCGCGGTCGATCAGCTCACTGAATTTTGCCTTTGCCTCGGCAACTGTCCAAATATCCATGTGCGCGGGCTCAAATTTCCATACTTAGGTCATGATAGTCATTATAGTCATTGCAGGACAAAAAACGCAATGATTACCGCCTGAATTTTCTATGCCCTGCGGCCAGGCTTGCCAAAAACAGCGCCAGCGCGGCCAGCACAATGGACGGCCCGGAGGGGGTGTCGAAATGCAGCGAGCCAAACAGCCCGCCTGTTACGGCCAGCGCGCCGAACAACGCGGCCAGCAGCGCCATCATTTCCGGCCCATCGGCAAATCGCCGCGCGCAGGCCGCCGGGATCAGCAATAGCGAGGTGATCAGCAGCGCCCCGGTGATTTTCATCGCGGCTGCAATCAGAAACGCAATTAGCAGCATGAACCCTGCCCGTACTGCGGTGACATTGACGCCTTCCGCACGGGCCAGTTCCTCATGCACCGTCATCGCCAGCAAGGGCCGCCATAACACTATCAACAGCGCCAGCGAAACCGCGCCGCCCCCCAACACCCAGACCAGATCCATCATGCCGACCGACAGCAGATCGCCAAACAGATAGACCATCAGATCAAACCGGACACCCTGCATCAGGCTCAGCGCAACCATGCCCAGGGATAAGGCTGAATGGGATAAAATCCCCAGCACCGTGTCGCTGGCAAGCGTCCGGATGGACCCCATCCCAGCCAATATCAGCGCCAGAACAATGCTGACCGCCAGCACCCCCAGAATGGGGTCAACCCCCAGCAGCAGCCCCAGCGCCACCCCCAGCAGGGCCGAATGCGCCATCGTGTCGCCAAAATACGCCATGCGCCGCCACACGATGAAACAGCCCGCCGGCCCCGCCACCAGCGCCACCCCGATACCCGCAATCAGCGCGCGGGTAAAAAAATCAGTGATCATGCACATGAACCTGATGATCAATATCAACCGGCGCCACATCCCCGGACAGGGTATGCACATGGTCATGGCCATGCGGGCCATGGGCGTAAAGCGCAAAGGCCTCCGCCGCGCGCGGGCCAAACAGGCGCAGATATTCCGGATCCCTCGCCACCATTGCGGGCGTTCCGGCGCAGCATAAATGCTGGTTCAGGCACAGCACCCGGTCCGTCGCCGCCATGACCAGATGCAGATCGTGGGACACCATCAGGATGGCGCAGCCGCGGCGGTCCCGGATATCGCTGATCAGCCGGTATAATTCGGCCTGGCCGCCAAAATCCACCCCCTGCACCGGTTCGTCCAGCACCAGTAAATCCGGATTGGACAACAGGGCGCGCGCCAGCAGCACGCGCTGCAATTCACCCCCGGAAAGGGTTTGCACCTGCGCCGCGATCAAATGCGCCACCCCGGTCTCGGCCAGCGCCGCCTCAATTTCTGCGTGCGCCGCCCTGCAAGTCAGGGTCATCAGACGCGCAACGCGCAGCGGCAGCACCTGATCGATGGAAAATTTTTGCGGCAGATAGCCGATGCGAAGCCCGCTGCGGCGCGAGACCTTGCCATGATCGGGGCGTATCAGCCCCAGCAGAACCCGCACCAATGTGCTTTTGCCCGCCCCGTTAGGCCCGATCAGGGTGATGATTTCACCCGGCCCAATGGACAGATCCACATGGGCCAGAATACGCCGCCCGCCGATACTGAGATCGAGCCCGTCGGCCCGAACCAGTGGTGTCGTTTCCAGTGTCATAACCAACCGTCTGATCTGTTACTTGCATCCCTGCAATGCCATAATATGATGCAAAACGCGATCACAAAGCTGTAGTGTGGCGTCAAATCAATCAACGGGGCGGCCGGACGGCCGCCCGTGTCCACGGTTCAGGAGAGAACAATGAAAGTAGACGGCGAACTTCCCATGGGAATGGGAAAAATTACGGAACGTATCGTCCAGCTCGAAGCAGCGGGCTTTACCGGGGCGCAATCTGTGGAAACCGGACATGACCCGTTTCTGCCGCTCATGCTGGCCGCCGAGCATAGCAAGAAGATCGAACTGATCACCGCTATTGCCGTCGCCTTCGCCCGTAATCCGATGAACATGGCCGCCGTCGGCAATGATCTGAATGATTTTTCCCAGGGCCGTTTCATCATGGGCATCGGCTCGCAGATCAGGGCGCATATCGAAAAGCGGTTTTCGATGCCCTGGTCGCACCCTGCCCCGCGCATGCGTGAAATGATCCTGGCCATGCGGGCCATCTGGGCCAACTGGTATGACGGCGTTCCGCTGAATTTCCGGGGCGAGTTCTATTCCCACACCCTGATGACGCCGGTGTTTACGCCAACCCCCAGCAAATTTGGCGCGCCGCGCGTTTTCCTCGCCGCCGTCGGGCCGATGATGACCGAGGTTGCGGCCGACGTCGCCGACGGCATCATGGTGCATCCCATGACTTCGGTTAAATATCTCAAACAGATGACCCTGCCCATCGTCGAGGCCAGTCTGAAAAAGAAGAACCGGGCGCGCAACACGTTCGAGCTGTCGTATCCGGTGTTTGTCGTTTCCGGCCAGAACGAAAAAGAATTTGAGGAAAGCAAGAAGGCGGTCAAACAGCGCATCGCGTTTTATGGCTCCACCCCGGCCTATCGCGGCGTTCTGGAAACCCACGGCTGGAGCACCCTGCAACCGCAACTGAACCTGATGTCCAAACAGGGAAAATGGGTAGAAATGGGCGATCTGATTGACGACGAAATGCTGGACACTTTCGCAGTGGTTGGCGAGCCGCATGAAATCGTGCCGATGCTCAAAAGCCGCTATACCGGCCTGGTCGACCGTTTCAGCCTCAGTTTTGGCTTCGCACCACCCGAAAAGCGGCCCGCGCTCATCAAGGAACTGGCGGCGTAGTTTACCGGCACAAGGAAAAGAACCTAAAACCCGCCGCCGTCATTCCTATTCCAGATGGAAGCCGAACGGCACGGTGATCACAAGCTGCTGTTGCGGCAACGTATCCGGCATTGGAGGCAGCGGCGACGCGTCGCGCACCGCCCCCAATGCCGCTTCATCAAGCGTGACGTAACCGGAGCTTTTCACGATGTGCGATGACAGCACAACGCCTGTCTGATTCATCGTGAAAAGCACCAGCGCATCCCCCTCGATATGATCGCGGCGCGCGGCGCGTGGATAGGATTTGTGTTTCTCCACCCAGGCGCGGAGTTTTGCGAAATAGTCCGCCTTGTCTTGCAACGGCGCCGATGGGGTATTTTCGGCTGCCGGCATGGCGCTGACCTGGGGGCTTGACAACCCTTCTGATGGCGCACTGTTTTCAACTGGCTTTTGCGGCGCTGACTGGACGAATTGCGGCTGCGGTACAGGGCGTGACGGTGCTTTTGGCTTTGGCGTTTCTGGTGGAACAGGCGTTTTTACGGATAACGGTTTGGTCTCTTGCGGCGCCGGGATCAGGGTGTCTTCAAGGACGACAAGCGATATTTCCATGGGCCGTGGCGTGGTCTCGCTTGCTGGCGCAGGCTCTTGAGAGGTCAGACCCAAACTTGCCCACAGAATCAGGCCGGCATGGATTGCAAACGAAACCGCGAGGGAAATTGCGCCCGAGCGGCGGCTTTCGGGAATAAACCGGCTAACGCGCATGTCTCCATCGGCCCGCAGCACGCAGGGTATTATCCAGCGCCCACATAATCAAAAATGAAAGTCCCGCCAGCGGGAACACAATGCCGAAGACAATGATTGCCATTCTTAAAGATGCGCCGGCCGCCGGATAATCTGGCCCATCTGGACGGCTGAATGCATGCGGTGGCCTGCCCATCCACCACATCATCATCCCGGTGGTTACCAGTGTGATGATTGCAAGGCACGGGATCAGCATGAGTATCTGGTTCGCGCGGCCGAAGTAATTACCCATATGCAGCGCCACGCCCCATTCGACCGCCTTGGCGACCCCGCCATAGTGCGCGAAACTGATATCGCCCAATATTGCGCCAGTATATTGGTCGAGTTGCAGCGTACGCTGGCCTTCCGGCTGGTCTGGATAGGTAAAAGCCATAAACACGCCTGTTGGTCCTGCGGGCAGCGAAAGCCTGTAGGCGTTTTTCATGCCCAGCCCTGCGAGTATCTTTGCTGCCGCATCGATGGAAAGCGGCGCCTGGGGATGCGGATCGGAAACAGGCATCGGCGCCTGCTGCAATGTCCAGGGCGCGTCATGCATCGCATGAGACACGGTCTCTGCGCCAAGCGGCCTTTTGGCGCCTTCGGGGTAGCCGAGGCCTAGTGAATTGCTGATGGGGGTTAGCCATTTACCGCCCCACACGGTTGCCCATGGCAGACCGCTTATCACCAGAAACACAATCAGCACCGCCGTATAAAGACCCGTGAATTTATGTATGTCTTTCCAAAAATTCCGCCTCTTCAGCGAAAAGCGCGGCCACCACACACCGCGCAGCGCGCGTGATCGTGGAAACCAGAGGTACAGGCCCGTCGCCACCATCACCAGTGACCAGCAGGCGGCAAGCTCCACCACCGCATCGCCCGCATCGCCAAGCATCAGCGAACCGTGCATGACGTCCGAGAAGCCCACCAGCGTTTGCGTATAGACAAACGAGCCAAGAACATGGGCCGTGGGCGGGTCAATGAAGACGCGGATTTCCTCGTCTGCGGCAGTGGTGACAAATAATTGCGCCGTATAATCTTCTTTGGCCGGCATATAGATGCGCGTGACTTTACTTCCGGGAAAGGCGCTTTCCGCCGCCTCCACAAAGGCGCTTAACGGCTTTGACGGCGCGGCGCTTGTTGCATACCGCAACTCCGGATAGATCAGATCGTTGATTTCATCGTTGAACAGGTAAATCATTCCTGTCAGCGAAAGAATAACCAGAAACGGCGCCACCACCAGTCCGGCGTAAAAATGCCAGCGCCAGATGACGCTATAGTACCGGGCGTTCGTGCGTGGCGCCGTTTCCATCTCCACCTCCCTTAAAACTTGACGCTGTAGGTCAAGTCAAAGGTGCGCGGCGTGCCAAGAAAGACCTGACCGGAATTATAGGCAGACCAGTCGGCGTAAAATTCATCCGTAAGGTTGCGCCCGCGCAAGGTAAACGCGCCCTTGCCCGCCGCATAGGAAATAGAGGCGTCCAGCAAGATATGCCCGTCCACCTTTATCGTGTTGGCGGTATCGGTATAGAAATTCCCGGCATGGCGCAGGCCCGCGCCCAGGGTCAGGGGAAGTTCCTCCAGCGTATAGGACGTATCCGCATTAAAGGTATGGTTCGGCACGTTAGAGGGCCGGTTGCCTTTCTGACTGACGCCAGCCGCGTCACGCAGATCGGTAAATTTGGACCTTTGTAAGCTGGCGTTCGCGCCGATTTTCCATTGTTTTGTCACGTCCAGCGACACGTCGAATTCCACACCACGGGAGCGTTGACTGCCGCCCTGTATCGTCAGTGACGAATTGACCGGATCGCGTGTCAGAATATCGTCCTGCTTGACTTGATAAAACGCTATTGTGGCAACCGCGCGCTCGTTCAGGAAATAGGATTTTATCCCGGCTTCCGCAGACTGCCCGTAAGAAAGATCGAATACTGCACGTGCAGTGTTACTGAGCAGCAGTGTCGTGACCGGCACTGTTCCCCGATTATACTGGGCGAACAGGGCAGTGTTTTTGCTCACATCATAGACGGCGCCCACCCGCCAGGAAACGCTGTTGTAGTCCCGCCCGAAAGTGTTGCTGACGCCCGTGTTCAGATTGTCGATGCGCCGCTTCAGCTCGATGCTCTCATACCGAAATCCCGCCAGCCCCAGCCATTGCGGCGTGAAATTGAGCGCGTTTTCACCAAACACGGCGATCGTCTCCAGATCGCTGTCAAAGTCCTGTCGCGTAGCGAAATTGGCGGCAATATCAACCGGAAAACTTCCCCGCGCCGGATTGAACGGGTTAACAGCCGAAGTCGCGCCAAAACGCCGGTTGGACCCAAAATCTGTGTTGACATATTCAACGCCGGTTGAAAACCGGTTATGCATGCCGCCGATGGCGCCGTCATATTTAGCCATCACCCGGTCCGACCAGAATTCATGATCATGGGAAATCAGCGTGGTCTGGCGATTTAAAAGACCGGTGGCGGCGCTGAACGTATAATCCTCGGAATTGGCCCAGAACCTGTCCGCTGTAAAATAGCTGAGTTCGTTGTTAAGGTTCCATGTTCCGGATAATTTGTAATCGGCATTTGTGCGCAGCCATACGGTGTCGGACTCCATTACCCCGTCATCTACACTGTAATTTCGCTTGCGCATCGATCTATCGATCACCAGCGCATTTGGGGCGGAGACGATGCTGCCGGGGTTTCGCGCGATGGCGGAGGAAACCAGCGGCGTGCCGAAATACGCCGTCTCGAAATTATCCCGGTAATAATCGAATGCGGCCGAAACCGTCAGGCGTCCCGTAAGTTCGGACAGAATGCCAGACGTGAAGCCGAGAGTATCTGAATCCGTATCATCGACATAGCCATCGGATTGCCCATAAACGAGGCTTGCATTGACGGCTGTCGCCGCGCTGACCGGCTGATTGAAACCGGCCCCCGCCCGCACGCTGTTAAAGCTGCCATAACTCAGCAGCGCATCCTGCGACGCTTTACCGGGCCTGGGCTTGCGCGTCACCAGATTGATGGCGCCCGCCAAAGCGCCGGTTCCATTGATGACCGAGGCGGGGCCTTTCAAAACTTCCACCCGCTCGAAGGAATAACTATCGAAATTGCGCGACGTCAACAGCGAATCAAAGGCGCGAACACCGTCGATCAGATATCCGGTCGCGCCGCGAAACCCCCGCATGGTGGTGGTTCCGGGTTCGCCATAATGGTGGGAGGCGCGCACGCCCGGCACTGAATTATAAACTTCTACCAGGTTGCGCAGGCCCTGATCCTGCATTTCTTCCTGGGTTACGATATCAATCGTAGCCGGGGTTTCAAACGGCGTAAGCCCCACATAACTTCCGGCTTCGATTTTTTTATCAAGTTTTGCGGGGATTTCGTCCCCTTCAACGACGATGGGATCAAGGGTGACGCTGTCCTCCGCACAGGCAACGCCTCCGGGCAACAGGGTGGCGCAAGCTGCGCCCAGATAGAAAGCTAGTTTTTGCACAGATAAATCTCCTGCATGAATGAATTACTGCTCGCAGACGCACGGGTGGCGTGACTGCATTTACAGATTTAGACCAGGGGGGATTTAAGCGGCGAGAGGGGGGGCGCGAGGGCGCGCAAGGCTGAATGCGAATACCAGCTGACGCCAGTTTTCGGCATGCCATCCCGCAATTGCGGGTACAAACAGCATCAGGGACATTATCAGGGAAACGGACCAGACTAACGCCAATACAAATATACAGGCGCCGCAATGGCCGGCAATGTCAGCGCCGCCGCCCGGGCCACGCCTGTCAGGTCCGGCCACATTCATATTCTGGTCGACCAGAATTGTTTCGATCCCGTGCGCGCCGCAAATCGACATTTCAGAAAATTCCGGCGGCATCGTCATGCCCATCGGTATTATGGCCCGCGCGGCGACAAAAGCGGCCACAACCCATCCAAGAAGGGTGCGCCACAGGTTATTTTGACCTATAATGCCTGATACCATGGCATTATTGATAATGCACTTATTGAGGAATTTCAACCGCCATATGGTTTCCTGGCTGCTTTATTCGAAATTCTGATGGAAACGCGGCGTAGGGGTTCCTGAAAAACACAGAAGGAGAAGAGACATGAAACTCGGCATGGTGCTTGGATATTCCGGCGGAACTTTTGAAAATCAGGTTGATCTGGTGCGCCAGGGGGAAAACCTGGGATTTGACAGTGTGTGGACGGCGGAAGCCTGGGGCTCGGACGCGGTATCCCCCGCCGCCTGGCTGCTGGCCAGCACGACGAAAATCAATGTCGGCACCGCCATCATGCAGATGTCCGCGCGCACGCCTGCCATGGCGGCAATGACGGCGATGACCCTGACCGGAATGTCTGGCGGACGCTTTATCATGGGCATCGGCCCATCGGGACCCCAGGTCATCGAGGGCTGGCATGGCGAGCCGTATGGCCGTCCCCTGACCCGCACCCGCGAATATATTGAAATCATCCGCAAAATTCTCGACCGCAAACAGCCGCTGGAGCATCATGGCTATCATTACGATATTCCCTTCACAGGCGAGGGTTCGACCGGGCTCGGCAAGCCGCTGAAAAGCATTTTGCATGGCGACCCGAATCTGAAAATCATCACCGGGGCAATTTCACCGGCAGGCGTTGCTGTCGCCGCCGAGGTTGCAGACGGCTTTATTCCCGTCTTTATGAATCCCGAACGTTTCGATGTGTTCGAGGGCGCGATTAAAGAAGGCTTCGCCAAGGCCGGCGGCGGCAAAACCATGGATACCTTCACCATCTCGCCGTTCGTCACCGTGATCATCGGCGATGATATGGAAAAATGCCGGATACCGGTAAAAAACATGCTGGCGCTGTATATTGGCGGCATGGGGGCGCGGGGCAAAAATTTCTACAATGATTACGCCAAACGCCTGGGCTACGAAGCAGAGGCAAAGCTGATCCAGGATCTGTATCTTGACGGCAAGAAAGCCGAAGCCACCGCGGCAGTGCCGGACAAGTTATGCGATGAAATCGCCCTGCTCGGTTCGGCGGACCGGGTTAAAGACCGTTTGCAGGCCTATATTCAGGCCGGCAAAAACAGGCACATATCCTCATTGCTGGGCGGCGGGCTTAACCCCGCATCCATGCGCCTGCTGGCCGAAGCGGTACTGTAGAGGTCCGTAAAACACCCGCTCATTGTATGGATACGCCACTGTGAAATCTATCGAGACTGCGCTTGAACAGTTCATGTTCAGCAGCCGCTGGCTGCTTGCGCCCCTGTATGTCGGGCTGGTGCTGGCAATCATTCTGCTGCTGATCAAGTTCGCCAAGGAGTTTTATCTTCTGGCCAGCGGAATAATGTCCGCCGAAGGGGGCGATGTCATTATTGGCATTCTGTCACTCATTGACATCACCCTGATTGCCAATCTGCTGATTATCATCGTCTATGCAGGCTATGAAAACTTCGTTTCCAAAATGCATATAGGCAATCATGAAGACCGCCCTGACTGGATGGGGCATGTGGATTTCTCTGATCTGAAGATTAAGGTGATTGGCTCGATTGCCGCCATTTCCGCAATCGAACTTCTGAAGGCGTTTATGAATGCGGAAGAACTCAGCAACGCGCAGCTTGGATGGAAGGTGGGGATACACCTGACATTCGTGGCCTCCGGGGTGCTATTCGCCCTCATGGACCGGCTAAACCCCAAGCATCTGAACCCGAAACCTTGAGTCAGAGCACCACCCGCCCCATATACATGCAACGATCTGTCAATAGCATTAAGTAAAACTGCAAGGGTCTTCATCATGCCTGGTTCCGCATTGATATGAATGATATCCCACAGCAAATTCAGGCGGACCAGGAAGCAAACCCAACCACAGTGGCGGATGCCCATAACCGCACCCTGGCGGACATTTTCAGTAGTCTTGATGTCGTGCCGGTTGAAGGGCTTGCCAGCTTTGAAGCCGCCCATCGGCTGGATAATTATGGCTGGAACCGGCTGTCCGAAAAGCCGCCCCGGTCCCTGTGGCTGCTTTTTCTTGATCAATTCAAAAGTTATCTGATTCTGGTGCTGCTGTTTGCGGCAATATTGGCAGGCGCGATCGGTGACATTACCGATGCGCTGGTCATCCTGTTTGTTATTGCGCTGAATGCGTTTCTCGGCTTCCAGCAGGAACAGCGCGCAGAAAAAAGCCTGTCTGTTTTAAAGAAGATGCTGGCGACGAATTGCCGCGTCCGCCGGGGCGGCGCAGCCATGGAGGTGCCGGCCGATGAACTGGTTCCCGGTGACATTGTATTACTGGATGCAGGCAGCCGCGTGCCTGCGGATGGGCGATTGATACTGGCAACCACACTGGAGGTGGATGAATCGCCTTTCACTGGAGAATCGCTGCCTGTCACAAAGACGGTGGAAGCGCTGTGCGGCGTAAAAACCCCTTTGGCCGAACGCGCCAACATGGTGTTCATGAACACCTGCGTTACGCGCGGGCGCGGGGAATGTGTGGTTGTGGCGACCGGCATGCAAACCCAGATCGGCCATATTGCCCAGATGATGGAAGCGGCGGAAACGCCAATGACGCCCTTGCAGCTGCAACTGGACGCCGTTGGCAGCCGGCTGGCCTTGCTCGCAGGGGCGGTCGCCATCCTGCTGCTGGTATGGGGCGTTGTGCGTGGCGAACCGTTAATGGAAACCCTGCTGACGGCAGTGGCGCTTGCCGTTGCGGCCATTCCCGAAGGCCTGCCGGCCGTCGTGACGGTAACCCTGGCAGTCGGCATGCATTTGATGGCGCGGCGCCAGGCCATCGTCAAGCAACTGTCTTCCGTTGAGACATTGGGATGCACCACGGTCATCTGTTCGGATAAAACCGGCACCCTGACCCTGAATCAGATGATGGCGCGGGCGCTTTATTTTCAGGGCCGCCGCTATTCGGCCAGCGGCAACGGGTATGAAAATGTTGGCCAGATCAGCACGGACGGCGGCGGTGCGCTGCCGGATTTCTCTGCCTTACTGAAACCGGCGGTTTTGTGCACCGATTGCGTGGTATGCGACGGCAAAGTAGTGGGCGACCCGATGGAGGGCGCACTGGTGGTATTGGCGGCTAAAGGCGGCGTGAATTGCAACGCCCTGCAACTGCAATCACCAAGGACGGCGGAAATTCCATTTGATTCTTCCCATAAATACATGGCGACCTTCCATCGCGACGGTGATGTCGTCCGTTTGTATGTCAAAGGCGCACCGGAAATTCTGCTGCCCCTGTGCAGCAAAAGCCTGACGGCCGCAGGCGAAGAAGCCTTGCCGCTGCAAACCATGATGGCCGAAGTGGAGCATATGGCGGAACAGGCCCTGCGCGTTCTGGCTGTGGCTTACCGCGATGTCCCCCTGGAAGATTTTGACATGTGCGGCGATCTGATGCTTCTGGTGCATCAGCTGACCCTTGCGGGCATCGTCGGGTTGATGGACCCGCCGCGGGAAGAGGCCCGCCAGGCCATTGCCGTCTGCCACCGGGCAGGCATCCAGGTAAAAATGATTACTGGTGATCACAAACTCACCGCGGCATCCATTGCCAGAGAGCTTGGCATCACCGGCGGTATTATGACCGGGGCAGAACTTGAAAATCTGTCCGTAGAACAATTGGCCGGATGTCTGGACGGCATCGGGATTTTTGCGCGCGTCGCGCCGGAACACAAGGTCAAGATTGTACTGGCCCTGAAACGCAACGATCATGTGGTTGCAATGACGGGTGACGGGGTAAATGACGCGCCTGCGCTGAAAGCCGCCGATATCGGCATCGCCATGGGCATTACCGGAACGGATGTCGCCAAGGAAGCGGCGAAGATGGTGCTGACGAATGACAATTTCGCCACTATCGTTTACGCGGTTCATGAAGGGCGCCGCATCTATGACAATATCGTCAAATTTCTGCGTTTCCAGGTTTCGACCAATGCGGGCGCGATATTCACCATGCTGCTCGCGCCGTTGTTTGGGCTTCCTGTGCCGTTTACCGCATTACAGATCCTGCTGGTAAACATCATCATGGACGGCCCCCCGGCGATGGCGCTGGGGCTGGATCCCGCCCGCCCCCAAACGATGGAAATGCCACCCCGCAGCCCTGATGAGCGCGTGCTTTCGTGGCCCCGTCTGGGCATTATCAGTTTTTACGGCCTCATTATGGCAAGCGGCACGTTATGGATGCTGAATTACGGGATCGAGACGGGCGACACCCAGCGCGCCACAACACTGGCGTTTACGACCTTTGTGCTGTTTCAGTTCTGTAACGCCTTCAATGTGCGTTCGGAAACCTGCTCGGCTTTCGCCCATAATTTTTTCAGCAAC
>JBEBFX010000245.1:0-3613 GCA_040081735.1 Alphaproteobacteria bacterium
AACATATTCCACATTGTTGCCATGCGCGCGGGTGGCCTTGATCATGTCTTCATTGCCGCCATCGCCGATTTCTATACTGGTTTGCAGCCGCCCCCGCACCACCAGAAGCGCCAGAATCAACATAATTAACGCATTCAGGCCGATATAGAGCGTTGATATTGGAATGACGCCATTACTCAATTGCGCAACCATATGCGCCATTTGTTCTGCTGCCTGTTCCATTTATTACCCCCCCTTGGTGCTGATGATTTTTCAGGATGTTACCTGGCCACGCTATCTGTTTCGCGCGATTATTTCCAGATCGGTTTGCCGGACCCCGGCAGGCCCAGATGGGGCCATTTTTCATTCACCGTATTTATCACCTCATCGGTCATGCGGATTTGGCGGCCCCATTCGCGTTTGGTTTCCGGCGGCCATTTATTGGTGGCGTCGAGGCCGATCTTGCCGCCCAGGCCGCTTTCGGGACTGGCGAAATCCAGATAATCAATCGGCGTGTTCTGCATTTGCGTGATGTCGCGCACCGGGTCCATGCGGGTTGAAATCGCCCACATCACGTCCTTCCAGTCGCGGATATTGATGTCGTCATCCACGACAATGACCCATTTCGTGTACATGAACTGGCGCAGATACGACCAGATCCCCATCATCACCCGCTTGGCGTGGCCGGGATAGGCCTTGCGGATCGACACCACGGCGATGCGATAGGAACAGCCCTCGGGCGGCAGCCAGAAATCCGTGATCTCGGGAAATTGCTGTTGCAGCAGCGGCACAAACACTTCGTTCAGGGCTTCGCCCAGAATGCTGGGCTCATCCGGCGGGCGGCCCGTGAACGTGGACAGATAAATCGGATTGGCCCGCATGGTGATGGCGCTGATCGTGAACACCGGAAATTTTTCAACCGAATTGTAATAGCCGGTGTGATCGCCATACGGGCCTTCATCGCCATACTCGGTCAGCGACACATGTCCCTCCAGCACAATCTCGGCCTGGGCTGGCACTTTCAGCGGCACGGTCTTGCAATCCACCAGTTCCACCCGCTCGCCGCGCAACAGGCCCGCGAACTGATATTCGCTAAGCGTATCCGGCACGGGCGTCACCGCCGCGAGTATGGTGCCGGGATCAGCCCCGATGACGACGGCGGCAGGCAGCGGTTCAGGCCGCGCCGCGCCCCAGCGGGCATGGTGCTGCGCCCCGCCGCGATGGCGCAGCCAGCGCATCAGGGTGCGATCGCGCCCCAGCACCTGCATCCGGTAAATGCCAAGATTATAACTGTCCTCTGCGCTATCGCCGGGGCCTTTGGTGACGACCAGCGGCCAGGTAATCAGCGGCGCAGGCTCGTCCGGCCAGCAGGTCTGGATCGGCAGGCGCGCCAGATCGATCTCATCGCCCGTTAGAACCACTTCCTGAACCGGCGCGCTGCGCACGGTTTTTGGGCGCATAGTCATCACGGTGCGCAGCAGGGGGGCCATGCCCACGGCCTCGCGCCACCCATCCGGTGGTTGCGGCTGACGCAGAAACGCCAGCGTCTCGCCCACCTCGCGCAGATCATGTCCGGTGCGGCGATCCACATTGCCCATGGTGACGGCCCGCGCCACGCGTTCAACCGTGCCGAACAGGTTGACCAGAACGGGAATGAGGCTGATGGACCCATCGGCCATAACCGGTTTTTCAAACAGCACCGCCGGTCCGCCCTGCGCCAGCAGCCGCGTCTGAATTTCCGTCATTTCCAGAACGGTGGATACAGGCGCGCCGACGCGCACGAGATCGCCGTCCCGTTCCAGCCGGGCGATAAAATCCCGAAGCGAGCTATACGCCATTGTCTCCGTCTATCCTGTCACGCGCCAGACGCTGGTGTTACGCAGATCGGTGTCTTCCAGTTCGGTTGTGGTTTTGACCGCATAACTGATCAATTTTTCATGACCGGATTTGGGAAAATATGTGCGCCCCGGATCGCCCATCAGCACCAGCGCGCCCGCCCGCGCCAGATCGTCCAGCCAGGCCACGATGCGTTTGGAAGCAGGGCCTTCGTAACAGACATCGGCCGCCAGCACCACGTCCCAGCCGCCGTCAAGCTGTCCAACGAGGTCGCCTTCATATGCGGTAATGGCGACTTTGTTGGCGCGCGCATTCAGATCAATGGCGATGATGGCGATGGGGTCAATTTCAGCCGCGCACACCTGGGCGGCACCCGCCAGCATGGCCGCAATGCCAGCCAGTCCCGAACCGGCCCCGAAATCCAGAACGCGCCTGCCGGCAACCAGTCCGGGATTATCCAGAACATAGCGCGCCAGCGCCTGCCCGCCGGCCCAGGCAAAGGCCCAGAACGGCGGCGGCAGCCCAACCTGCTGCATCTCGTCTTCCGTCATCTGCCAGATCGGCAGGATTTCGCTGGCGACATACAGGCTGATTTCCGGCGCCAGCGGCGTCTGGGTCAGAACCGTATGATCGCGGATGAACTGCGCCGGATCGCCCAGGGCAATATCCATCAGGCGGCGGTCCGGCCGGCCGTATTCATATTTTCCGCTGTTTCGGGCTTTGACACAGCCAGCGCCAGCACCGACCGGTAATCCGGTTTATACGCCATCCGCGGGCCAAGCCCTTTGGCCAGAAGCAGCTTGCGCGCCAGCGGCAAACGGTAGCAGGGAATGAACATCATCAAATGGTGTTCCAGATGATAATTGACAAAATACACCGCCAGAAAAGCCCGCGTCAGCCAGTTGGCATGGGTGGTGCGCGCATTGCCGAAATCATCGTCATTATCGGGGACCATGGCGTGTTCGGCGATATTGCGGATGCGCGTGATCATCTGGTAATAGGTCATCAGCGGCAGCACCCATAGCAGCGGATAAAGATACCAGTATCCGATTATGCTGAGTGCGCCCAGCAGCGTCAGATTGGCGATAACCATGGGGCCCATCTTGCGGCGGAACAACGCGAAGCGCGCAGATAACGGCATATCCGGCGCGCCGATGGCGGCGCGGATTTGCGCGCGGCGCTGATTGAAGCCCGTTTGCCCGGTGATGTCGCGCCACATTTTGCGCCGGAAACTGGACCGTGTAATGGGAAACGGCGCCGACAGGCCGATATCCGGATCCTCTGGCTGCTGCGTATATTTATGATGCTCCAGATGATAGGCGCGGTACGCCCGGGTTTCCGTCAGCAGGGGATAGGCCAGCAGCCAGTTGCTGATCCGGTCATTCAGCGTGCGGTCATTGAACAGCGCCCCGTGGGCGGCGTCATGCACCAGAATAAACATGCCCAGCTGGCGCGCGCCGATCAGCATCACCGCCAGAATGAAGGTGACCGGATTGGGCCATGCGGCAAACAGCGCCATGGCCCCGAACACCACGCCCCAGACATGGACAATCATCCACACGGAACGCCACTGTGATCTGGCGCGCAGGCGCGAAATTTCCTCGGCAGTCAGGTAGTCGGAAGGTGTGATCATGGGCCAGTGTTCCAATTATTAGGCAGAACATTATAGCATAAAAACCCGGCGGTCTGCCGAATTATAGACTGGTGATTTTAAGCTAGCGCGAAAACCGTTCTCTCGTTCGTCATTGCGAGGAGCGCAGCGACGTGGCAATCCAGAGCCTCACGCAAAGGCATATAA
>JBEBFX010000246.1:0-3604 GCA_040081735.1 Alphaproteobacteria bacterium
GTGTATTTTTCGATCTCTTTTCCTGGCGTGCACCAGACAAGATCAATACCGAAAATCACCGTTTTTGCAGCAGGGTGGTGACGGGCAAACACCTCCGCCAGACGGAACTGCTCATAGGCTGTGGCGCTGTTCATCGACAGATTGGCGAAGCGGGCGGAAAAAAGTGAATTCAGAACGTCCGGCCGCAGCAGCCGGGCCGTGGAGGTGCCGATTACAACGCTGTCATATTGTGCATTTCGCGCCAAAGCCGGAAAAGAAAATCGGGCATTGGACGCAATCGGCGCACGGTCCAGGGGCGGCGAGAATGGCAGCGTATCAAATGGATCAATAAGAAAGATCAGCAGATACAAAAACCCGCCCAGACCTGCGGCGCCGCCAAAAAACCAGCGGGCAAAACGCTGCCACCCCTGCGCCGTGGCGCTGTCAGAACTGGAAGTAGATGAATTCACTTTGCAACCCCCCGCCTATCAGCAGGACAAGAAACACGGCTACGGCCCCCGCCAGAAAACCGGCCGGCCGCCAGGGGCGCAGCCGCTCCAGAATTGCCGTCTGGCTGGACGGCCCGCCAAGCGCCGCAATCGTTCCCGCAATCAATACGGCATAATTCACCGCCGTTCCGATTTCGGCCATGCCTGATCCATTCAGCCCGGCCAGTGAGCGGTATATCGACCATGTGGCGGTAAAACTCTCGGTACGGAATAATATCCAGGTCGCGCCGATAAATGCGGTCATGCACACCCATCCCAGCAGGGGCGGCATGGAAAGCCCGGCGCGCCGCCACAGAATATTTGCCGCCACACCCGCCCCATGCATGGCCCCCCAGACCACATAGGTCCAGTTGGCCCCATGCCACAATCCGCCCACCAGCATGGTCAGGAACATATTGCCCGCCTGACGCCACACGCCGCCGCGATTTCCGCCCAGTGGAATATACACATAGTCGCGCAGAAACCGGCTCAGGGTCATATGCCAGCGCCGCCAGAAATCCTGAATGCTTGTGGCCATGTGCGGGCGGTCAAAATTGAAGGGAATGGTAAAGCCAAACATCAGCGCCATGCCTATGGCCATATCGGTATAACCGGAAAAATCAAAATACAGTTGCAGCATATAGGCGTGCGCCGCCAGCAGGGCTTCTCCGAGATTGAGAACGCCCCCTTCCAGCACACGATTGAACAGGGGCGTCGCCATGCGCGCCGCGCAATCAGCAATCAGCACTTTCTTGGACAGGCCAACCAGAAACATCATGCCGCCGCGCGACATCCGCTCGCTCAATCCTGCCCGTACCGGGTTCAGATGAAACTGTCTGATAATTTCGTTATGGCGCACGATCGGCCCGGATATCAGATGCGGAAAAAACGCCACGAACAGAATGTAGTCCCGTAGGCCATGCACGCTCACCGCTTCGCCCCGTGCGGCGGCCCTACGCAAATCCATCAGATAGGAAATATGCTGAAACGTAAAAAAGCTGATGCCAAGGGGCAGAATGATTCCAATGGGTTCATGAGACCAGCCCCCAACAGCCGCCAGACTGCCCGTTAGAAAGTCCGCATATTTGAACAATGCAATAACGCCAACGTTGAACAGGACCCCCGCCAGCGGCAGCCAGTCATACTGGCGCATGCGCGCAAAGGTCTTCGCGATCAGCCAGTTGCCCAGTGTGGAGCCAAGCAGAACCGGCAGAAACCGGATGTCCCAGTAACTGTAAAATATCAGCGAGGCGATCACCAGCGCCCACAGACGCAGATTTACATGCGCTGACAGCGCATAATAAACGCCAAGCGACAGCGGCAGGAACAGCAGTATAAAAACCTCTGAATTAAATAACATGCCGTCCCGCTATTGCACCGGCAGCCCCATGCGCGCCAGCCCTTCCTCAAATGTGCAGGGCGTTACCCCAAGCCGATCCCGCATAGGGGCAATATCAAATGCCTTGTCTTCTAGCAAGCGGCGCACTTCATCGCGGGCAATCGACGGAACGCCGGGAATGAGCCGCGTCAGCCACGCCAGACCCAGCATGCCCCATAGGGGAACGGATATGATTTTCACCCGCCGCCCCGTCAGGCGGGCGCAGGACAAAATTACCTGGGTGTAGGTCATTGCCATGGCGCCTGCAAGGATCATGGGCGCATTGCCGGTATCCCTGTTGATGGCCGCCAGTAAACACTGCACCACATCGTCGCGGTGAATGGGCTGCAACAGCGCGCCGCCATGCAGCGGCAGCGGCACAAGCGGCAGCCATCGCACTATTTTCAGGACCCGGCTGATATTATTATCCGACCCGCCATAGATCATTGCCGGATGAAGGATTAGCCTGTTAACGCCCTGTGCGTGGGCGGCCTCCGCATCCTGTACTTCGGCGGCTTTCTGATCGGGAAACCGGGTAAATTTCCGTGTGGACCCCAGCGTAATCAATCGCGTCCCTGGGCCAGGCAGCGCCGAAATAATGCCGCGTGTGAATTTTGCGTGCGCCACATTAACAACGCATTCCGCCGCTCGCAGCGCTTCGCGCAACGCCCCGTCATCCTGCCCGAGATCAACGGGATGGGCCTGTACGCCATCCCCCAACAGCCGTAATCGCGTGCGTGTGCGCGCCACTGCAATTACTTCAAACCCGTGCTCTAGCAGCGCATCGGCCAGGGCCCGCCCCACATTGCCCGTGGCGCCAATAACCGCGACACGCCGCCCGCTCATGTCGCTTTCGGGACTTCACGATGCGGCGCAACCATTTCGATGCTATTTTCCCTGAACGCCCGGACGATGGCCAGCATCACCTCACTGCGTGGTTTCAGGCGCCCATCGCAGATCACATCTTCAATCCAGAAGTTGAGCGAAAAACTCATCCCTTCACTGGCGAACTCCTGCAAGAAACAGCTGATTGGCCGCGAATGCGAACAGCACGGATGCGCGCCGGCGGCGGCCAGCAGTAATTTCTGCGCCAGTTCAATGTCCGCGCCATAGGCGACACTGACCCGGATATTGATCTGAACCCCTTTACTGGAATAGGTCCAGTTGGTCACCTGGTTGGTGATAAAATCATCATTGGGCACCATTATCTCGCGCCCGTCGCCCGTATCGATCAGTGTATACCGGGTTCCGGTATGGCGTACGATGCCGGATATACCGCTTCCCAAATCCACCAGATCGCCGTTTTTTACGGATTTTTCGACAAGCAGAATAATGCCGCTGATAAAATTGGCCGTAACCTTTTGCAGCCCCAGCCCCAGCCCGACGCCCAGCGCGCCGCCAAATACGGCAAATGCCGTAAGATCGATGCCCAGAAGGTCAAGCGTCAGCATAAACAGAACGAAATACAGAACCACCTGCAACGCCTTGGTCAACAAAGCCCGGTTGTTGACCTCAAGCCAGAGCATCCGCCCGATGGATTTTTCAACGATGCCCGAAACCAGGCTGGCCGTCCAGAGCAGAACAAAGACCCCAAACAGGCCACTTAAAATGTTATAAAGCGAGATTTTCGTGGCGCCGATTTTGAAAGTCAGCGCATCCGCTTCAAGCGCATCGCCAATGGATTCCAGGCGTTCAAAATAACCCAGAATGGCAATCGCCAAAATCATCGCGATAATCAGAACAAGCGAAGTGCGCCTGC
>JBEBFX010000247.1:0-3601 GCA_040081735.1 Alphaproteobacteria bacterium
CCTTTTGAGCCGATGAACCGCGCGATTTTTTCGTTTAATCTTGGCTTCGATAAGGTCATCCTGCGCCCAGTGGCCGTGGCTTATCGTTTCGTCATGCCGTCGCCCGCGCGCAAGTCTGCGACGAACTTTCTCGACAATCTGGAAAGCCCTGTAATTTTCCTGAATGACATTCTCCAGGCCAAGCCCGGCCGGGCGGGAACCACCCTTGCCCGCTTCGGCATTAACACCGTCATTGGATTTTTTGGGTTTTTTGATCCTGCGGAAGACATGGGATTCGAGCGTCATGACGAGGATTTCGGGCAAACGCTGGGCTATTGGGGCGCCGGTTCCGGACCCTATCTGATGCTGCCCTTCCTGGGTCCGCTGCCGCCGCGCGATACGGCGGGTTTAGTCGTGGATATTTTCACGGACCCATTGACCTACATACTCTGGGATCACAGAACGATCAATCTGGCGTATTATGGGTATGATCTCGTGGATCAGCGGCACCTGGTGATTGACGAGTTTGATGAACTGGAAAAATCTTCCGTGGATTATTATGCAACGATCCGCAGTCTGTATACCCAGCGCAGGAACGATCTGATTCTTGACGGCAAGCAGGATTTGGACAATCTGCCCGATTTCGACGACGACGAAAGCGCCAAATCTCCATAACGGATTGCACTGATGTTCAAACATGTAAAACTTTTTCCCGTAACGGTGATGCTGTTTCTGATAACGGCAATGTCCTGGCCGGTGCAGGCAACCGCTGTGGCGGACCCATCGGCTTTTGTAACCACCCTGACCCAGAGCGCATTCGCGACGTTACGGGACAAGCACCTCAGCGAACCGGAAAGGTTTGCCAGGTTCAGGACACTTCTGTCGCAAGGTGTTGATTTGCCGCGTGTCGGACGGTTTGTCCTGGGCGCCCACTGGCGGCGCGCCGATGCCGCCCAGCAGGCGGAATATCAGTCCCTGTTCAGCAATTATATCATCGCCGCCTACGCCGGACGCCTCAAGGATTATACGGACGCCAAAATCGCTGTTAAAGACGCCACCCCCATGGACAAGGGCGAACATCTAGTCGCCACCCTGATCACGCACCCCAAGAACCCCGAACCGGTCCATGTCGACTGGCGCCTGCGGGAAATTGACGGCGAATTGCGGGTTCTCGATATGTCAATTCAGGGCATCAGCATGGCGCTGACCCAGCGATCGGAATTTTCATCCATCATTCAGCAAAATGGCGGAGACATAAATGTTCTTCTGGCGCGTTTGCGTACCGCCGCAGCGCCTATCGAAGCAGGAAAACAGGTGTCTATCACCAAATAAATGCGGCGCCCCTTGTCTACCCACGCCCAAGTTTTTTGAACTTTATGCGATGAGGCTGTGCGGCGGCCGCTCCCAGGCGGCGTTTCTTGTCGGCTTCATATTCTTCATAATTGCCCTCGAACCATTCTACATGACTGTCACCCTCAAATGACAGCATATGGGTGGCAATCCGATCCAGGAACCAGCGGTCATGGCTGATAATCATGGCGCAGCCGGCAAAATCGACCAGCGCGTCTTCCAGCGCGCGCAGGGTATCCACGTCAAGATCATTTGTCGGCTCGTCCAGCAGCAACAGGTTTGCGCCGGACTTCAATATCTTGGCCAGATGCACGCGGTTGCGCTCGCCCCCCGATAATATGCCAACTTTCTTCTGCTGATCTGTGCCTTTGAAATTGAACGCCCCGACATAGGCGCGGCTGTTCATTTCCATCTTGCCGAGCGTGATAATATCTGTCCCGCCAGAAATCTCCTGCCAGACGTTTTTATCCGGATCCAGTGTGTCGCGGCTCTGATCCACATAGCCAAGCTGCACGGTCGCGCCAAACTTCAGGCTGCCGGTATCCGGATTTTCCAGTCCTGTAAGCATACGGAACAGGGTGGTTTTACCAACGCCGTTCGGCCCGATAATGCCCACAATGCCGCCCGGCGGCAGGCGGAACGAAAGATCATCAATCAACAGCCGCTCGCCAAAGGCCTTGTTAAGATGTTCGGCCTCAATCACCACATCCCCCAGGCGCGGCCCGGCGGGTATGACGATCTGCGCCTTGCCTGATGCGCGCTCACGCGCCTCGGACCGGGCCAGCAAATCGCTATAGGCGGAAACACGGGCTTTGTTCTTGGCCTGACGCGCCTTGGGCGACTGGCGTATCCATTCCAGTTCGCGGTCCAGCGTGTCCTGAATGCCGGAAGATTCGCGATCTTCCTGCTGCATGCGTTTGCGCTTTTGCACCAGCCACGAGGAATAATTTCCCTCATAGGGAATGCCACGGCCGCGATCCAGTTCCAAAATCCAGCCGGTAACATTGTCGAGAAAATACCGGTCATGGGTTATCAGACACACGGTGCCCTTATATTCCTTCAGAAAGTTTTCCAGCCAGGCCACTGTTTCCGCGTCCAGATGGTTGGTCGGTTCATCCAGCAGCAGCATATCGGGTTGCGACAGCAGCAATTTGCACAGGGCGACCCGGCGCTTTTCACCGCCCGACAGGGTGTCGATTTTCGCGTCTCCGGGCGGGCAGCGCAATACGTCCATCGCCAGTTCAACCCGTGAATCCAGATCCCAGGCATTCACCGCTTCGATACGCTCCTGCAGTTCCGCCTGCCGTTCGATCAGCGCATTCATCGCGTCATCATCCAGCGGTTCGGCAAACCCCGCCGATACGGTTTCAAATTCGTCCAGCAGGGCCTTGGTTTCGGCAACCCCCTCAAGCACATTGCCCCAGACATCCTTATCGGGATTCAGATCAGGCTCCTGCGCCAGATACCCGATCTTGACGCCCTCGGCAGCCCAGGCTTCGCCCTGATAATCCTTGTCAACACCCGCCATGATGCGCAGCAATGTCGATTTGCCGGACCCATTGATGCCCAGCACGCCAATTTTTGCACCGGGTAAAAACGACAGGCGAATGTCATTCAGCACCTGGCGGCCGCCCGGATAGGCCTTGCCAAGACCCTGCATCACATAGACATATTGATAGGCCGCCATTAAACGCTCCAGAAACGGGGGAAAAGTATACGCCAGCTATCGCTATTATTGCGCGCCGGCTAATCCGAGGGCAGGTTTTACGCTATCGCATGGGCCAGCGCAACGCGTCTGCCACAACATCTTTAGTTGCGGCAAAAATCCTGTTATAGCCAATCCGGGCCTGTAGTTCAGTGGTTAGAACCCACCGCTCATAACGGTGTTGTCGCAGGTTCGAATCCTGCCAGGCCCACCACCCATAACATATTGATATATAATAATAATATATTTGATCGCAAGGCTTAAGAAGGGGCGGCATTTGCATAAATGGCGCGGGCGGACGCACCGGTTGCCGCCATCGGGATATGGCTTCGCTTGATCCTGTCCATGGCCTGCTGGCGGCGCCCGCCCCGGATTTCCATGAACCGGGCCTTCATTTGCTTGACAATATTCTAACGGTGTTAGAGTTATGGAAAAAAGCAAAGGAAGCTGCTGGTGTTGATGTCCGCCGCCGATTACCGGGAATCGCTCCGCGCCCGCCGCCCCCGGGTGTTCGTCAACGGGAGCGCCATCGAAAGCGTTGCCGACGAACCCCTGCTGGCCCCGGGC
>JBEBFX010000248.1:0-3601 GCA_040081735.1 Alphaproteobacteria bacterium
GGCCGCGATTTGCGCGGCATCGGCGTCGCTTACGGCGCCTGGAGAGCCGGGCACAATGGGCACGCCTGCGGCCACCATGGCCTGTTTGGCCGCAATCTTGTCGCCCATGGTGCGGATATGTTCCGTGCGCGGACCAACAAAGGTAATATTGTGGGCCGCCAGTATTTCCGCAAACCGGGCATTTTCCGAAAGAAAGCCGTAGCCCGGGTGAACGGCGTCCGCGCCGGTAATCTCACATGCGGTCACGATGGCCGGAATATTGAGATAGGATTTGGCGGCTGCGGGCGGGCCGATGCACACGCTTTCGTCTGCCAGCCGCACATGCATCGCATCTGAATCCGCCGTCGAATGCACGGCAACCGTGGCAATGCCCATCTCCTTGCAGGCGCGCTGGATGCGCAGTGCAATCTCGCCCCTGTTGGCGATCAGCAATTTTTTGATCATGGACCGGCGATTCGCATTTTCGTCCTGCCTGTCATTCAATAATGCCCAGGGGTTCACCGAATTCCACGGGCTGTCCGTCCTTGACCAAAATCCGGACAATCTTGCCGGAACGCGGTGCGGCGATGGGGTTCATGGTCTTCATGGCTTCGACAATGAACAGGGTTTGGCCCGTTTCCACGGCATCGCCAACGGCGATGAACGGTGTGGCGCCGGGTTCCGGCGCCAGATACACGGTGCCAACCATGGGTGACGTTACGGCGCCAGGGTGGGCGGAGGCGGCTTCACCCGCAACAGGCGCTACGGCGTGCAGCATGGGGGGGGCCGCATATTGCAGGACCGGGGCGGCGGGGCCAGGCTGGCGGGCGACACGCACCCGCAATCCCTGATGTTCGATTTCAATTTCCGTCAGCCGGGTTTCATCCAGCAATTCGGCAAGCGCGCGGATCATATCGCGGTCAATTTTGTCTTTGTTCATGCTTGATTCCGTTAACTCAATACATCCGCCAGGGCGTCCAGGGCCAGGATATACCCCCGCGCCCCAAAGCCGCAGATCAGACCCAGCGCCGCAGGGGTAATATAGGAATGATGACGAAATGTCTCGCGCTGAAACAGGTTCGACAAATGCACTTCGACGATGGGCTTTTCAAATGCCCGCAACGCGTCAAGAATGGCGACCGAGGTATGGGTATAGGCGCCCGCGTTGATGATAATGGCGCTGGCGCTTTCGCGCCCCTGCTGAATCCAGTCCACCAGTTCGCCTTCATGGTTTGACTGGCGGAAATCAAGCTGCCAGCCGCGCGCAGATGCGGACATCTTCATGGATTGATGAATGTCGTCAAGTGTCGTTGTGCCATAGATTTCAGGTTCCCTGGCGCCAAGCAGGTTAAGATTTGGGCCGTTAAGCACAAGAATCAATGCAGGCATGGGGCCTCCCGAAACATTTGTTGCACTTTGTAGCCTGAGATGGCCTGTCTGTGAAGAGCCGCACAATTATGCCAGTGCTGCTGTAATCCTGTTGGCAAACGGTTGCAACTCAGCTTTATCAACCATCTCGCGGGCGTGCAGGACAAGCTCCGCACCGGCATAGCGTGGTATAATATGGAAATGAATGTGAAATACCGTCTGCCCGGCGGCGGCGCCATTAAACTGGTAAACGCCAATTCCATCGGGTTTGAGGGCAATATTGACGGCCTGGGCCAGCCGATGGGTTGCCCGGATCAGAATTGCGGCTTCGTCCAGGCTGATTTCAAGGATATTGGCCGCGTGATGTTTCGGGATCACCAGGCAATGGCCGGGCGATTGCGGCATGACGTCCATAAAAGCCAGAACTTCCTTATCTTCATAAATTTTTATTGCGCCAATTTCGCCACGCAGAATTTTGCAGAAAATGCAATCCGGATCGCTGCTCATTCGTCCATCTCCTCCTGGCCGCTGTTGCGGAACGGCGAATGCTCCGCCAGCATGTGACTATCCGCAATTACGTGCGCGCGTTCCTGGGTCAGGAAATTGCCCACGGCTTTACGCAAACCCCGATCTTTAATCCAGTGGGCGCTGTAGGTGAGATTGGGCAAATATCCGCGCGCCAGTTTGTGCGCGCCCTGCGCACCGGCTTCAACACGGGGCAACCCCCGCGCGATGGCAAATTCAATGGCCTGATAATAGCAGGCTTCGAAATGCAGGAAGGGATGTTCCTCGATGCAGCCCCAGTTGCGGCCGAACAGCGCTTCGCCGCCAATGAAATTTATGGCGCCCGCGATCAGCCGTCCGGCCCGGCTGCACATGACCAGTGCGATTTTATCGGGCATGGATGCGCCTATCAGACTAAAAAATTCACGGGTCAGATAGGGCTGGCCCCATTTATTGCGGCCGGTATTCAGATAAAAGCGGTAAAAAGCATCCCAGTGCGCTTCTTTTATCGCGCCGCCAGTCAGCATCGAAACTTCAACGCCGTTCGCCACGGCCTCACGGCGCTCCTTGCGGATCTGCTTGCGCTTGCGTGAATTCAGGCTGTTGAGAAAGTCGTCAAAGGTCTTGTAGCCCTGGTTCAGCCAATGGAATTGATAATGCGTCCGCTGCATATACCCGGATGCGCCGAGTGTTTCCCATTCGTCTTTTTCGAGGAAAGTGAAATGAAGCGATGAAACCCCGGACTTTTCGGCAATCTCGGTGCAGGATTGAATCAGCGCCTTGCGGTGAAGGGGTTCATTAGGATGGGGGCGGACAAGTATGCGGCGTCCCGGCGCGGGCGTAAACGGCACGCAGACTTGCAATTTGGGATAATATTGCCCCCCCGCGCGATGAAAGGCGTCGGCCCAGGAATGATCGAATACATATTCACCGTAAGAATGGGATTTAAGATACATGGGGATAGCCCCCAGCAATGTGCCATCCGGCGATTCCAGCAATATATGGCGCGGCGCCCAACCCGTTTCGTCGGACACGGAACCGGATTTTTCCATCGCCAGCAAAAATGCGTGCGCCAGAAACGGAATGTCAGGAACTTCCGGCCCCTGCGCCAATCCGGCGGGATTGGCGCAGGCGTCCCATTGCGCCGGATCGGCCTCGGCGATATTTTCGATAATACGGACGCGCATCTGTCCGCCGTGATCAGGCATGGAATCCCTCAAATATAAAACTGTCTGTGTAACGCTTTGCGATGGCGGCCTGTTGTTGTGTCCGCACTGTCCAGCATAGCAGGGGGATACGCTGGCGTCGCACGCTGCGGGTTGGCGGCCCCGGCAGATCGCGGACATTATATGAAACGAAGTGCGGTTGACTGGTCTGGCAGCTCCACAATTTACCCCAGGCCAGACGCTGGCGCCATGCCATGCCGGCCTCGGGCCGGGAAATAAAGTTTTGCGCAATCTGCCCGCGCACAAAAGCGGGAGCGTTTTCAACAAACCACGCCACACAGGCCGGATTGAAAGATTGCACGGCAAATGGGCCGCCATAGCCGTCGAGTAATGCTGCAATCCGGGCTTCCAACGCGCCGATGCGGCCACCCTGCGGGATCTTTATCTCGATCAGCAACGGGGTGCGCCCGGCCACGGCGTCAAGCGTATCGGCAAGTGCCGGGATGGTTTGCGGGCTGCCTTTCAGGTGCAGCCTGCCCAGTTCTTTTGCCTCCATGGCAGCCACTTTTCCGTGGCCGTTGGTC
>JBEBFX010000249.1:0-3570 GCA_040081735.1 Alphaproteobacteria bacterium
TCCCACGCCACCCCCCTCGCCGCCTCCGCCGTACGGTCCTTCCCGTTGAGCCAGTCGTCGGCCCAGCGATTCCACACTGGATCATCACAGACCTGTTTCGCGCTCAAAATCCCGAACGCAACAATCTGTGTCAGAGTAACTTTTGGGACATCGATGCGCCGCGTTGTTATCAGCGATTTGCAACCCGCCTTGGTTCCGTCGCTGACAGCAATATCGCCATCAGCCTCAAACATCAGCCCGCCCAAGCGCAGGTAATCGCCGTGCGCCGGGTCCATGAACACCGCCAGCAACGCGGATTCATAGCAGTGGATCACGCCGTCCGTGCAGAGTTTGGCCCTGGCGCCTGTTGCAGTGTGAGTCACGTTATCGCCCCACTGCACTTTGCCCTTTGTTTGGCCGTCTTTGTCGGTAATCTTGTACAGTTTCATTTCTGTTCTCCTTGTTTTCCCGATTACAAGCTCAAGCATTCGCCCGGCCCACATGGCGAAAATTATTGGCAGATACCCAACCACAAGCCACGCTGGTGTTATAATCGCCAGGGAGCAAAAGGCCCCGTAGCCCGTCAGCGATGGTCAGCGCGGCGAGCGGGAGCCACAATATAAACGCTGCTATGGCATGTGCGCGCCAGCTCATGCCGACTGCCTGGGCCATCTTCATCACTTAATCTCCGTGATGCGCACGAGCCGATACGGCTTGCGCGTGTACGCCTTAACTTCCGCCTCGGCGACCGTTCCGGCGCTGATCTTGTATCCGTTCATCACGGCGCTATCGTGGTCTTTCAGGATGTGTAGTATCTGCGCGCGCGCTTCATCCTTGCGGGCCACCGCAGATTTTTCAACCTCTGCGGCATCTTTATATTCGGCGCAGAGTGCGTCAAGTTCCTGCGGGTCTCCCACATACCGGCTGCCCTTCGACGCCTGCGCGTACAGGGCCGAGAGTGTTCCGCCGTCCTTCGCATAAACAGGCTCAGGCTCATCGCCCGCCGCCACGCTGGCCCAGAACGCCACAATTTGCCGCTCCAGCGCGGCCCCTACGCCTTCATCGCGCATCCTGATCCGCAACATTAACTCGTTGCCGCCGGCCAACCCGGCAACCAGCGTCCACGGTGCGCCGGACACGTGCATCTGGTGCTGCACCTGTATTTCAATCCTGTTCGGCAGTCCGTCATCAGCCCATGACTGCTTGGCGATGAATTTATCAACATTCTTGATTTCAAGATTGCCGGGGCCGTGATCGCCGAAGAGTTTGCGAATGTCCGCGCCCGTGTCAGATGGGGCCATGCCGGTTATCTCGAAATCATAACTCGCGCCCATGCGAGAATCCGCGAGCCGCTTATACGCGGACTGGCGGGCGATCTCCAGCCCGTACTTGTCTGCAACGCCCTCGGCTATGGCGCCCTCAAGAAGTCCGCCCCAGCGCATTCGCTCGTTCATCGCAAATGGGTCTTGCTGGATATGACCGGCCTTGATGTGCCACAGTTCAAACTTCGTGAAGTATTCGGACAGGTCGAACAGCGCGGGCGATTCCGTGCTGGTGATATCGCCGGCCCGCAGCGCCAGCCAATGTTCGCGGTTGTCCGGGGTGATTTCGGTTGTGCGGGTCATGGCATTGTCCCGGGAGATGGTGCGGGTTGTTCGGCGCGCGGGAGATCAGGCGCCGGGGTCGCAACCGGCGTGCGCGCAGACTCCTCGGCTACGATCACCGCCGCACCAGACCGCATCAGCAGCCGCACCACCTCGGATGAAGTTGGCAGCGATACCGTGAACAGCCCTTCCGTGACGGCATTAAGAGCGGCATTAGGATGCGCCGCCTCGATAAGAACAGGCATGGTATCAGGCGCCAGACGCGCATCGCGGCAGGGCGTTACAAGATAAATTCGGGTAGGCGTGGTCATGTGGTTTCGTCTCCTTGGTTAAGTTGTGATGCGGCGAAGAATGCCGTAGCATTGGCATGGCTGCGACTGTGGTCCGCCTTAGCAATCCCGGCTTTCCTTGCCTCAATCGCCGCATCCCATGTCGCAAAATTTTCGGTGCGGGTATCCCTACCCATGCCTGCGCCGCTGGGCACAGATAATTTGGCGCGGACGCTCTCGAGGGCATGGTTAATTTTCAAAACGGCAAGTGTATGCGTCGCGTCATTAATCTCGTAATCAGATATAAACCTTCGCAGCTGCTCAGGCTCGAATAGTTTGTCTGCGAAAAATCGCCAATAAATTTTCGAAGCGTGCCGCAGACATAATTCTTCTGTAAATTCCACTGACGGCCCAAACAGCAAATCAAAAGCTCCGTGGTAAAAATGCGGGGACTCCTTCATTGCTTCATATTTTTCAGCGGAGATTTTCATGGCACAGCCTTCGCGCGCGAATAGGCGTTCCAGAACGCCGTAGCCTTCGCTATCCGAAATGTTCTGTCAAAAAACCAAAGACGTTTCCCGTACCTGTGAAAAAATTCAATCATCTGCGCTTCTGGATTAACAATCTCTGCTTTTAGAGATATGTCGTGGGCGTCCGGGAACATGCAATTAATAACTGACTTTACCCGAGAGACGTAAGCCATGCGCTGATCTTCGTCGAGAAGCATGGCTGCGCCGTCCCAATCAAAGTCCTCGGAGTGCCGGATACACAGATCAAGCGTGATGCCGTCTCGCGGGGGGCAACCAATATCGGGCGCGCGGTCTCTTGCGTTGCCGGAAATGGTCAGCGTCCAGAATGTTATCCCGGCGGGGGAACGCCTCTTGATCTTCTGCTGCACGGCAATCAATCCTCTGTCTGCGTTTCACCTGCCCACACATTATCACGCTGCACAGCCATGTCAAGGTGGTGGTTGTGGTTTATTTTATTGACCTGCCCCGGCGGGCGGATTATATTCAGCGCAGAACCGTATCAGGGAACTGGACCATGACCGAGCCGCCCGCCGCCGACGATATCCTTACCGCGCTGACCCGTATTGACGCCACGCTGACACATCTTACCGGCATGTTCGCGGCCGTTTCTGATCATCTACTGCACCGGTTCGGCGCGCCGGAATCGGCTCGGGTTATCCTCAAGGAAGCCAGCCCGCTTACTGCGGCCGAGAAACGCAAACTGCGCGGCGCGGGGCCGTTCATGGCCAACCCTGTTAAGCTGTCCGAGGTGGCTATCCATCCCGACCAGATTAGCGGATGGCTCACGACGCGCGCCGCCGTAACCACAAATGACGTGCTGAAGTTTCTCGGCCGTGAGGCCACGCTTTCAGGGCAGGGCAGGGCGGGGCGCGTGCTGTTGTCACTGGGCTGGACCAGGAAGCGCCGCGCGGTCGAAGGTGTGAACGTCTGGGTGTATGTCAGCCCAGCCGTGAACCGTGACGGCAGGTTGATTTAATTGGCAAGCCGGAAAGTGCCGCGTTAGGCTTTAGCGCAAACACCGGCAGCCCCCGCCCGTTTTATCCTTTGGCGGGTGAGGGGGCAACTTTTTAACATCTAACCGGAGGATAAAAAATGGGTAAAACTGGAATTGACCGCGCATACACCATCACGAATGGGAAAGCGCACAAGGTGGGGGCAGAGAATGGAGTAGCGACTAATACTTCCACT
>JBEBFX010000090.1:0-13278 GCA_040081735.1 Alphaproteobacteria bacterium
GCCATGACGAAGGCCCTGTGCGCGGCGGGCCACCAGGTCATCGCCACCGACCGGCGGCAGGAAGATTACACGCCCTGGCTTGAAAGCCTGCCTGCGGGAATACGCAATCAGATCACTTTCTACCCTCTCGACGTGGCCAAGGAAGAAGCGGTGAGCGAGCTGGCCGCCACCCTTGCCGCGCGCGGCGTTCATGTGGCCTATCTGATCAACAATGCCGGCATTCAGGGCGCGGCCAAACCCTGGAAGATGGAAACCAGAACCTGGCGCCGGGTGATGGATGTCAACATCACCGGCACCTTCTATATGACGCGCGCGTTCAGCGAGGCGATGGTCAACAAGGGCTTTGGGCGCATCATCAATGTCGCGTCACTGTATGCCTATCATCCCGGCGTGGGTCAGGGCCCCTACGCCGCAGCCAAGGCGGCGATCACCGGTTATACGCGCTCAACGGCGCTGGATCTGGCCCGCCATGGGATCACGGTCAACGACATAGCGCCGGGCATTATCTGGCACGACCGCCTGGAAGGCGTGGTGCCGGAGCCGGAATTCAAAACCCTTACCGCCGCCATACCCGCAAGCCGCGTCGGCCACCCCGATGATATTGCCGCCACGGTCGCGTTTCTGGTGTCGGATGGCGCGTCCTACATCACCGGCCAGACCATCCATGTGAATGGCGGCCTGTATATGCCGGGGTAGGACTCCCGTTAAAGTCAAGTCACACCAAACTACTTCGTCATTACGAGCCGCATAGCGGCGTGGCAATCCAGAGTCTCACGGTAAGGCCTGTGTTTGTGTCTCTGGATCGCCATCCCCCGCCGCCAGCGCAATTTGCGATCAGGTTGATACAAGCCTGGCTTTCTCGCATGTTGCCGATCCCCTCTCGCCGCGCTAGCGCTGGCGCAGCGGGCCCTGTCCCTCCCCTTTGCAAGGGGAGGGAACCCCGACGCGAACACCTCCTCCCCCGGAAAGGGGGAGGTTGGGAGGGGGTCCGATTCAATGTGAAAACAAAATGCTCTAGCCCGTATTTTCCAGGGTGTCTGCAAGTTTACCGTCCAGGGCCTCCAGAAGCACCTTGCGGATGCGCCGGAGCTTTTCCTGGGCGGTGATTTTCAGGCCGAAGGCGTCGCGGACATAAAACGTATCGATCGCTTCCTCGCCATAGGTCGTTATATGCGCGGAGTTTATGGATACGCCGTTTTCAAACAGCGCCCATGTCAAATCATGCAGCAGGCCGGGCCGGTCACGCGCAGTCACCTCGATCATGGTCGTGGTGTTGGAAGCGTCATTGTCGAATATGACCTGACTTGAAACGGTAAACGCCTGTTCGCGCTTTGGCAGCTTGCGCTTGCCGGCCAGCACAATATGCGGACGATGGCCGCCTTCGAGGGTTTTGCGCAGGATCTCCGGCAGCCGTTCAAGTTTTTTCTCTTCCGCCAGCGCCCCGCCTTCGGTGTTCTGCACCAAAAACATATCCAGCGCCATTCCATCCGATGTCGTGAAAATTTTGGCGTCCACGATGTTCGCGCCAATCGAGGAAAAAGCCCCCGCCACCCGCGCAAACAGTCCCGCGTGATCCGGCGCGAACAACGTCACTTCGGTGACTCCGCGCGCCTCATTGACCTCGCGTTTCATATGAAAGGGGGCGCCGGCATTGGCCCAGGACGCCGCGATAAAGCGGGCGTGCTTTTCGTGCAGGTCCACGTCCCCGGCCAGCCAGTAGGGCGGATAATGCATGGCGAGTATGCGTTCGCGCTGCCGGGGCTCAAAATCCGCAAGCCGTTCGGCCAGTTTGAATTTTGCGGCGGCAATCCGCTCGCCCCGCCCGGCGGTGCTGTGACCGCCAGACAGCAGGCTTTCGGCTTCTTCGTTCAGCTGCCGCAACAGCTGCCCTTTCCAGCTGTTCCACACACCGGGGCCGACCGCGCGGATATCAACCACCGTCAGGACCAGCATCAGACGCAGCCGTTCGCGCGATTTGATTTCCTCGACAAATTTCGCAATGGTTCTGGGGTCGGTAATATCGCGTTTCTGGGCAACGTCGCTCATCAGCAGATGGTTTTCCACCAGCCACGCCACCTGTTCCGTATCGGCGTCGGACAGTCCAAGACGCGGGCACAGGTGACGCGCCACTTCGGCCCCCGCATGGGAATGATCATCGGGGCGCCCTTTGGCGATATCGTGCAGCAGAACCCCCAGATAAACCACTTCGCGTTTTTTAATGCGCCGCATGATTTCACTGGCCAGCGGGTGATCGTCCTTCAGGGTGCCCGCCTCGATCTCCGACAGAAAACCGATCGCGCGAATAAGGTGCTCATCGACCGTGTAATGATGATACATGTTGAACTGCATCATGGCGACGACGCGGCCGAAATCCGGCACAAACAGGCCGAACACCCCCGCCTCGTTAAGACGGCGCAGCGTTGTTTCCGGGTCTTTGCGCGAACACAGCATTTCCAGAAACAGGCGGTTGGCGGTTTTATCCGTACGCAGACCATCATCGATAAGATCAAGCGAGCGGGTTACAAGCCGCAGCGCGTTAGGATGAATGTCGAGATCGTTATGCTGCGCCGTGTGAAACAGCCGCAGCAGGTTGGCGGGATCATCGGCAAACACGGCGTCATGGGCGACATTGAGACGCCCGCCCTCCGCCTTGAAGGCCTCAAAGCCCTTGTGCCGGACGCGGCCAAAGCGCGGCAGAAACCGGCGCAATCCCACCGGCTTGCGGTGTATATCTTCCAGCAGCGCGCAAAATATGCGGGTCAGATCGCCGACTTCCTTGGCGGTGCGGAAATAGTCCTTCATGAACCATTCAACCGCCGAAAGACCATCATGATCCTTATAGCCAAGCCGGTCCGCGATGGATTGCTGCACATCGAAGGACAGGCGTTCCACGGGACGCCCGGTCAGCAGATGCAAATGACACCGCACCAGCGACAAAAAATCTTCCGCATGCTGAAAGCTGTCATATTCCGCCTGGGTCAGAATACCCCTGGCGATCAGTTCGCGCGCATCCTCGACGCCGTAAATATATTTGCCGATCCAGTATAGCGTATGCAGATCGCGCAGCCCGCCCTTGCCGTCCTTGACGTTGGGCTCAACCAGATAGCGCGTCTCGCCCTGACGAATATGGCGCTGGTCCCGTTCGGCAAGTTTGGCGTCCACAAAACTGGATGACGTATCGGCGGCGACATCGGCCGTATAACGTTTCTTCAGATCACCGAACAGCGCCATGTCGCCGCAAATATACCGGCTTTCCAGCAGCGCGGTGCGGATGGTTGTGTCGCCTCTGGACAGGCGGATACATTCATCGACCGAGCGCGTGGCGTGGCCAACCTTCAACCCCAGATCCCACAGAACATATAGCATGAATTCGACCACGCTTTCGCCCCAGGGCGTCTGTTTGTAGGGAAGCAGAAACAGCAGATCGATATCGGACTGCGGGGCCAGACCGCCCCGGCCATATCCCCCTACGGCGGCAATGCTCAGGCGCTCGGCGCTGGTGGGGTTGGTTGCCCGGCTGATCCATCGCGTCGCATAATCAAACAATGCCGAGATGATATTATCCTGACAGGCCGACAATGCCTGAAGCGCCTGGCGGCCGCCTGCGCCAGCGTTCAGGGCGCTGGCCAGTGATTCCATCGTGCGCGCGCGGGCATCCTTCAGCAGCTCCACCACCTGACGGTTGCGGTCCGTATCACTTGCGTCCTCATCCGCGCCGATATGACGCAGGCGGGCCGACAAATCGCCGCGCGGCGTCACCTCAATGGCCGGTAAGACTTTCAGGGAATCTGGAACGATATCTTCAGGCATAATGATGCGTTTTCCGGCCGGTCAATTGATAAGGGGCGACTTTACCCTAAAAGGCCTCGTAAATGGTAAATCAGTTGCAGCGCCTCGCGCGGGGACAGGGCGTCGGGATTTATCTCCTGCAAAACCTTGATAATACCGTCTGCGGGCGTTTCCCGGGCTGGCGCGGCAGGGGTGTTGAACAAGGGCAGGCTGTCTATCATCCGGGTAATGGCGCCGGATGCGGCCTGGTCTTCCAGTTGCGCCAGCACGGCCTGGGCGCGCGCGATCACCCGGGCCGGCAATCCGGCCAGTTTCGCCACCTGAATCCCATAGGAACGATCTGCGGCCCCCGCAACGACTTCGTGCAGGAATATTACTTCGTTTTGCCATTCCCGGACCCGCATGGTGACATTGGCCATGCCCGGCAAAACCGCGCTCAGGGCGGTCAATTCATGATAGTGGGTGGCGAATAGCGACCGGCAGCGATTGACCTCATGCAGATGCTCCAGCGCCGCCCATGCGATAGACAGCCCGTCATAGGTGGCGGTGCCGCGCCCGATTTCATCCAGAATAACCAGCGAGTGTTCTGTCGCCTGATTAAGAATGGCGGCGGTTTCCACCATTTCCACCATAAAGGTCGAGCGTCCGCGCGCCAGATCGTCGGCCGCGCCGACCCGGCTGAAAAGCCGGTCGACAATTCCAATATGTGCAGACTGTGCGGGCACGAACGCGCCCATCTGGGCCAGAATGGCAATCAGCGCGTTTTGCCGCAAAAAGGTCGACTTGCCCGCCATGTTCGGCCCTGTAACCAGCCAAAGACGGTGGCCCCCGGCCCCGCCTGTTGCATCGGCGCCGAGATCGCAATCATTCGCAACGAATTGCCCTGCGCCGCCACTGGCCTCTTGAAGTGCGGCTTCCACCACCGGATGGCGGCCGCCCGTAATGCAAAACACTGGGCCGTCATCCAGTCTGGGGCGCACCTGACGCGCCTGATGCGCCAGTTCGGCCAGCCCGCTTGCAACATCGAGTTCCGCCAGCGCCGCCGCCGTGCGCAATATTGCTGCGCCGCGTCCCATCACCTCGCTAAGCAAATCGTCCCACAGGGCCAGTTCGATCCCCAGCGCCTGATTGCCGGCCTGATCGATCTTGCGTTCCAGTTCACCCAGTTCGACCGTGCTGAAACGGGCGTTACTGGCCATGGTCTGGCGATGAATGAAGGTTTCGTTCAGGGGCTGGCGCAACAGCCGGTCGCCCTGGCTCAAACCGGTTTCCAGAAAATACCCAAGCACCCGGTTATGCTTTACCTTCAGCCGGTCAACGCCGCTTAGCCTGCGGTATTTTTCTTCCAGCCCGGCGATCACCCGTTTGCTTTCGCTGCCAAGCCCGCGTAATTCATCCAGCCCGGCATGATAGCCCTGGGCGATAAAACCGCCTTCGCTGGTCAGCAATGGCGGTTCGGGTTTGACCGCTTCGCTCAACCGTGCAATCAGGATTTCCTGATGACCCAGATCGGGCAGCAATGCTGCAAGGTCTTGCGGCAAACCGGCAAGCGCGCGGGATGCTTTCTGCAAACGCAGTTTCAGACTGGCCGCCGCCGCCAGCGCGCTGCGCACCGCCAGCAGATCGCGCGGGCCGCCGCGCCCAACAGACAGGCGCGCCAGTGCGCGTTCCAGATCGGGAACGCGGCGCAATTCTGCGCGCACGGCGTCGCCCAGATCGCGGTCGTCATAAAAATGCTGCACCATGTCCTGGCGGCGGCGGATGGCCTGCACATCCGTCAGGGGCGCATTCAGCCTCGCCGCCAGCAGCCGTGCGCCTGCCCCGGTGACCGTGCGGTCAGTGACCGACAGCAGGCTACCCTTGCGCGCCCCGTTCAGGGTCAGGTTCAGTTCCAGATTGCGCCGGGTTGCGGCGTCAATGGCCATGATCCCGCTTTGCAGCTGGCGCGCGGGTGGACGCAGCAGCGGCAGCCGGCCTTTCTGGGTAAGCTCCATATAGGCCGCAAGCGCGCCGCACGCGGCCAGTTCCGCGCGGCCATAACCGCCAAAACCCTCCAGCGCGCCAACCCTGAACAGGGCCATCAGACGGCGTTCGCCCGTCTGACTGTCGAAACAGCCAGGCGGCAGAGGCGTCATCGCCGCACCCTCGATAGCCAAGGTTGAAAGCAGTTCCGGCTCGGCCAGCAAGCGTTCGGACAGCAGCACCTCGCGCGGGGCAAGCCGCGCAATCTCTGCCGCTACGCGCTCCAGCGGCAACGCCATGACATCAAAGCCGCCAGTGGAAATATCACACCAGGCCAGCGCCCATTCCTGCGCGGCCCCACCGCCCACGGACCCGATGGCAAGCAGATAATTATGCGCGCGCCCGTCCAGCAGACTGTCTTCGGTCAGGGTTCCGGGCGTAACCAGACGCACCACCTCGCGCGCCACCACGGATTTGGAACCGCGCTTGCGCGCCTCAGCTGGGTCCTCGATCTGTTCGCACACCGCCACCTTGAAACCGCTTGCGGTAAGGCGCGCCAGATAGCCATCGGAGGCATGCACCGGCACGCCGCACATGGCGATGTCTTCGCCCAGATGGCGGCCCCGTTTGGTCAGGGCAATGTTCAGCGACGCCGACGCCTTGACCGCATCGTCAAAGAACAGCTCGTAAAAATCTCCCATCCGGTAAAACAGCAGATAGTCGGGGTGCGCCGCCTTGATCGCCAGATATTGCGTCATCATCGGCGTGGTTACCGCAAGCGGAACGCCGGGAAACAGGTCCGGCGAGAGCAGATCCTGGGCTGGTTCAGATAGGGCAGGAAAGTCAGACATGGCGGCGAAAATAGCATACAATCAGTCCGGTGTATGGCTTTTCGGGTGACAGGGACGCACCCTATCGCCTACAACATCGTATCGCCCTCAAATCCTGGTATTGAAATGAACAGCATGAAACCGCCCGGGGACAAGCGTCCGCAATTCACCGATGAAGAAGTGTTGCTCTTTCATTCAGAAGGCCGCCCCGGCAAAATCGAAATTATCGCCAGCAAGCCGTTGGCGACCCAGCGCGATCTGTCGCTGGCCTATTCGCCGGGCGTTGCCGTGCCGGTTCGCGCCATCGCGGATGACCCTTCGATGGCCTATGAATACACCGCCAAGGGCAATCTCGTCGCGGTGATTTCCAATGGCACCGCCATTCTGGGCATGGGCGATCTGGGCGCGCTGGCGTCCAAACCGGTCATGGAGGGCAAGTCGGTTCTGTTCAAGCGCTTTGCCGATATCGATTCGATCGATCTGGAGCTTGACACGAAGGACACCGAAGAAGTCATCAACGCCATCCGCTATCTGGGGCCAAGCTTTGGCGGCATCAATCTGGAAGACATCAAGGCGCCCGACTGTTTCATCATCGAACAGCGGCTGCGCGAATTGATGGATATTCCGGTGTTTCACGATGATCAGCATGGCACCGCCATCATTTCGGCGGCGGCGCTGATCAACGCCCTGCATCTGGCGGGCAAGGACATTAAAAACGTCACCATGGTCGTCAATGGCGCCGGCGCCGCGGGTATTGCCTGTATTGAACTGATCAAGGCCATGGGCATGCCGAATAACAATGTCATTCTGTGCGACACCAAGGGCGTTGTCTTTCAGGGCCGCAAAGAGGGCATGAACCAGTGGAAATCCGCCCATGCGGTGGTGACCAAGGCGCGCACCCTTGAAGAGGCGATGGTTGGGGCCGACATATTCCTTGGGCTGTCCGCCAAGGGGGCCGTGACGCCGGAAATGGTGCGGACGATGGCGCCCAATCCGGTGATTTTCGCCATGGCCAATCCCGATCCGGAAATTGCGCCGGAAGAAGTTGAGGCCATCCGCGATGACGCCATCATCGCCACGGGCCGTTCGGATTACCCCAACCAGGTCAATAATGTGCTGGGCTTTCCGTATATTTTCCGGGGCGCGCTGGATGTGCGCGCGTCGACGATCAATGAAGAAATGAAAATCGCCGCCGCCTATGCGATTGCGGAACTGGCGCGCGAGGATGTGCCCGATGAAGTCGCCGCCGCCTATTCCGGCGAGCGCCCCAAATATGGCCGCAAATATATTATTCCGGTGCCGTTTGACCCCCGGCTGATCAGCCGGGTGCCGCTGGCGGTTGCAAAAGCCGCCATGGACAGCGGCGTCGCGCGCCGCCCGATTGTCGATATGGACGCCTATTCGCTTCAGCTGCGCGCGCGGCTCGACCCGATAGCCGATACCCTGAACCCGGTGTTTGAATATGTGCGCGCCAACCCCCGGCGCATCGTGTTTGCCGAGGGCGAGGAAGAGCAGGTAATCCGCGCAGCGCTTTCCTATCGCAACAACGGCTATGGCAAACCGATCCTGATCGGGGTGGAGGAGCGCATCCGTGAAAGCCTTGCGGCGTCCGGCCTTGACCCCAATGAAGAACTGGAAATTCACAATTCCCGCGATCCCGCTATGGTCGCCAAATACCGCGACTTCCTGTACGCCAGATTGCAGCGCAAGGGTTTTCTGTATCGCGACTGCACGCGCCTGGTGTCGCTTGACCGCAATATTTTTGCCGCCTGCATGGTTGCGTGCGGCGACGCGGATTGCATGGTCACCGGCGTTACCCGCAATTCAGCGGCCGCCCTGCAGGATATCCGCCACGCCATCGACCCCATTCCCGGCCAGCGGGTGATCGGCGTCAGCCTGATACTGTCCCGCAAGCATACGGTTTTCGTCGCCGACACCACCATGCATGAAATGCCGACGGCGGAGGAGCTGGCCGATATCGCGGTGCAGACTGCGCGTCTGGTGCGGCGCATGGGGCACACGCCCCGCGTGGCGTTTCTGGCCTCAAGCACCTTTGGCAATCCCGCGACCGAACGTTCCGACGCCCAGCGTGGGGCGGCGGCCATATTGCACGAACGCAATGTGGATTTCGAGTTCGACGGCGACATCGCCGCGGATGTGGCGTTAAACGCGGACCTGATGAAACTGTATCCGTTCTGCCGTCTGACCGGGCCGGCCAATGTGCTGATCATGCCCGGCGTGCACAGCGCCTCGATCAGCACACGCATGGTGCAGGAACTGGGCGGCGGAACCGCGATCGGACCGATGCTGATCGGGCTTGGGCGTCCGGTGCAGATCGCCCAGATCGGCTCGAAAGTTTCCGATCTGGTCAATATGGCGGCGCTGGCCGCCTATGATCTGTCGCGGTGATAGGCTGTTGAAAAACGCGGAACTGTCATTCTGAGCGAAGCGAAGAATCTCATTTTGTTTTCACGTAGAACAAGATTCTTCGCTTCGCTCAGAATGACAGTTTCTAATATAAAGGCTAACGTCCCCTTTAACCGCATAGGCACGTCTGATCCCAGCAAGGTTCCGCCCGGTAAGCCCATGGAAGGCGAAGTTGGCAGAACATTGTATCGCATTTATGATAGCTGGAGCACAGAACTAAGAGCCGTTGTCGATATAGACCCCGGCAAGAGCGGTTACAGATAGCCTATCTATAAAAAATGTCTAACCATGGAGGCAGTATAATATGAAAAAAGACCCTTATGCCTCTTGGATATCCCAAAGAAATGCAATCCAGGGCCACAAGCACACTAACAATCAGTGAGAAGCCGATAGTACCCGAACTAAGCCGTGTCCTCAATATACCATCGGCAAGTTTATTGCGGCAGACCAGCCGCAACGCCAGCTCCCACCAGCCCACATAGGTTGCTGCGGGAATCCAGCCAAGTACACGGGTAAAAACAAGATTTGCGCCATCTGCCGTTGCCCAGGATAAATCCTCTTCGGTTGGGTTAGGCATTGCATCGACAGCCTCATGGATCATATCCCACTTCAGATTCACTGCAAAATTGATAAGCAGATAGCATATGGCAATGGCCATTGGCAGCCTGCCCTCTCGCCACCATTTCGGCATTTGCGGCGTCGCTGAAAAAACAATCAGCGGCACAAGAATTATATATATCCAGAACCAGTAATTCATACGAAAACAGTACCGGGCGCGGGCGCCGCTATCAATGGGAAGAACACCGGTAAGAGGGCGATGCGGCCCGGCGTAAAAATGGAAATCATTAGAGACCGCAGGCTTGCCGCAAACCCGGCCTTGATGCGATACTGTGCGAATGGCTGTAACGACACTTAACCCGGAAAAATTTCGTGATCCCGCACTCACCCTGGATGGGCAGGCGCGGGCGAGCGTTGGGTTGCGCTCGCTCGATACCCTGTGGTTCAACACCGGCACGCTGTGCAACATCACCTGTGTCCATTGTTATATTGAAAGCTCGCCCACGAATGACCGGCTGGCCTATCTCGGCAGCGGCGACGCCGCCGCCTATCTGGACGAAATTCAGTCCACAAACCTTCCTGTTACTGAGATCGGCTTTACGGGCGGCGAGCCGTTCATGAACCCCGAAATCATTCTTATGCTGGAAGAGTGCCTCGCGCGGGGCTTTCGCGTGCTCGTTCTGACCAACGCCATGCAGCCGATGCGCCGCCCCAAAATCGCGCAAGGCCTGCTGGATTTGCGCACCCGGTTTGGCGAAAAACTGACCCTGCGCGTCAGCCTTGATCATTACGCCCAAGCCCTGCATGAAACCGAACGCGGCGCGGGCGCATGGCGTGCGGCCCTTGACGGGCTGAAATATTTATCCGGACACGGATTTTCCCTGCATGTCGCCGGACGCCTGTGCTGGGGCGAAGATGTGGAAACGGCCCGGGCGGGCTATGCGCGGCTGTTTGCTGCGCATGACATTCGCGTTGATGCGGATGACCCCGCGCAACTGGTGCTGTTTCCGGAGATGGATGCGCAGATTGACGTGCCTGAAATCACCACGGCCTGCTGGGGCATTCTGAACAAAAACCCCGAAGATGTGATGTGCGCCAGCAGCCGCATGGTGGTGAAGCGCAAGGGCGCAACCCGCCCCGCCGTCGTCGCCTGCACATTGTTGCCGTATGATCCCCAATTCGAGATGGGCGAAAGCCTTGCGGCGGCAAGCGGCGCGGTCTCGCTCAATCATCCGCATTGCGCCAAATTCTGCGTGCTGGGCGGCGCATCGTGTAAGCCGTGAAAACCTAACTTTGGGATTGACGCGGCGCGCGCGCGGGTCTATTTCAGGGCTTCGTGGTGATTTGTGCCGACCGGCTTGCGGCCACGTTAAAGTATTCGCTAAAATGGTCGGGCGCAGAGAAGACTGCTCTAGCCCCGCACCACAGGTCGGGGCTTTTTTGTGAGATAACTCAATGCCTGATACACCATCTGACAAGACTTCCAATCACTGGCGGCCGCGCACAAATGCTGTGCATGGCGGCGGCCGGCGCTCGCAGTTTGACGAAACCTCCGAGGCGCTGTTTCTGACCTCGGGGTATGTTTACGCGTCCGCTGAAGAGGCCGCCGCACGTTTCAGGGGCGAGGACGACGGCTTTATCTACAGCCGCTTTTCCAATCCCACCGTGGGCATGTTCGAGGAACGCATGGCGGCGCTGGAGGGCGCGGAGGCGGCCTGGGCCACCGCAACCGGCATGGCGTCGGTGTCCAGTTCCCTGCTGGCCATGGTGCGGGCGGGCGATCATGTGGTGGGGGCCAGGGCGCTGTTCGGGTCGTGCCGCTATATTGTCGAGGAAATGCTGCCGCGTTATGGCGTTCAGTCAACCCTGATCGATGGGCGCGATTTGGCGCAATGGCAGGCGGCGATGCGGCCCAACACCAATGTGCTGTTTCTGGAATCGCCGACCAATCCAAATTTGCAGGTCAGCGATCTGCGCGGGGTGGCGCAAATCGCCCATGCCGGCGGCGCGCGGCTGGTGGTGGATAATGTGTTCGCCACGCCGGTATTGCAGCGCCCGCTTGAATTTGGCGCCGATGTGGTGGTGTATTCCGCCACCAAACATATTGACGGGCAGGGGCGCTGTCTTGGCGGCGTGATACTGGGCAGTAAGGCCTATATTGAGAATGAGGTGAAACCGCTGCTGCGCCACATGGGGCCGGCCATGTCGCCGTTCAATGCCTGGGTCATGCTGAAATCCCTGGAGACGCTGGATTTGCGGGTGCGCGAACATTCGCGTAACGGCGCGCGCATCGCGGATTTTATCAGCACGCTTCCCGGCGTCTCAAAAGTCCTGTACCCCGAACGTCAGGACCATCCGCAACATCACCTCGCCATGGCGCAGATGCAGATGGGCGGCAATATCGTCGCGTTCGACGTGGGCAGCGGAAGCGGCGCCAAAGCCAGCGCTTTCCGCTTTCTGAACGCCCTGAAACTGGTGAAGATCAGCAACAATCTTGGCGACACCAAAAGCCTGATCACCCATCCGGCCACAACCACGCATTTCCGTCTGACCCCGGAGGCCAGGGCGGAGCTGGATATCAGCGATGGCTGCGTGCGGCTTTCCGCCGGACTGGAAGACATGGCGGATATAGAAGCCGACCTTGACCAGGCTGCAAAAGCCGCGCAAAGCTAGGCCAAGGATTCCGCACGTCAGGGAAACAGAGGAAACGCCCATGTATGAAACCATCACACGCGGCATCCGGGTTGCCGTCGAGCCGCACTTTCTGGCGGATCAGTCGGAACCCGCGCAGAACCGGTATGTCTGGGCGTACCGGGTGACCATTCGCAATGATGGCGCGATGACCGTGCAATTGCGCAGCCGTTACTGGCGCATCACCGATGCGGCGGGGCGCGTGCAGGAAGTGCGCGGCGATGGGGTGGTCGGCAAACAGCCGACACTGGCGCCCGGCGAAAGTTTCGAATATACCAGCGGCACCCCATTGCCGACACCGTCCGGATTCATGGGGGGTGCCTATCAGATGCAAACCGGCGAAGGGGAAAAGTTTGATGTGGAAATCCCGACCTTTTCGCTGGATAGTCCGCATCAATCGGTGATTGTCCACTGAACGGGTCCGGTTCTTAACCGGTTTCCCCGCTCATGTTTGATCTGCGCCCAATATCGCTGGTGATCGGCTTCATGCTGCTGGCGCTTGGCGTCTCCATGACCGTGCCGGCGCTGTTTGATTTTGCCGCCGGAAACCGGGACTGGGGCGGGTTTCTGCTGTCTGCCGCACTGACCATCTTCGCCGGTCTGGCCCTTGCGCTGATTGGCCGTACGCCAGGCGGCCAGCCCCTTCAGGGCATTAACCTGCGTCAGGCGTTTTTGCTGACATCACTGTCGTGGATTGTGATTTCGGTATTCGCCGCGTTGCCGTTCCTTTTTGTTAAAGTCCATCTCAGCATTGCTGACGCCGTTTTCGAGGCAGTGTCCGGTTTCACCACCACAGGCTCCACTGTTATCGTGGGGCTTGACACGACGGCGCCAGGAACCCTGCTGTGGCGGGGCCTGCTGCAATGGGCGGGCGGCATGGGTATTGTCGTTACCGCCATTGCCATGATGCCAATGCTTCAGATTGGCGGCATGCAGCTTTTTCATACGGAATCGTCGGACCGGCAGGAGGAAAAAATTCTGCCCCGCCTGGCCCAGGTCGCGCAGACCATCGGGCTGATAT
>JBEBFX010000091.1:0-13271 GCA_040081735.1 Alphaproteobacteria bacterium
TTTCAATTATCGTCAGCGAGCAGAATTTTCTGGACCAGCGGCAGCGGCTGGAGAGCGCCCACGCCACAGAGCAGATGAACGATCTGCGCAGAGCGTTGAGCAACGCCGAGCGGCGCATTGCAGAACTCGAAAGCATTAAACCCCCTGCCGGGGCGGAAGCAGAACGAGGCAATTCGCTTGATGCTTTTTTTGCGGCGTTTGAGACCTCGTTCCGTGGCGGCGGCGAGGAAATAAAAAATCGCCAGAGCGTTTATCTTGATCGCGTAGCCGCTGCATCACAGGAATTTCCTGTTCTGGATATTGGTTGCGGGCGCGGGGAATGGATAGAGCTGTTGAATGGCCGCAATATTGCGGCCTATGGCATTGAACTGAATAATGTTCATGTATCAGAGGCCCGCAAGCGCAATCTGGATGTGCGCGAAGCGGAAGGGCTGGCGCATTTGCGCAGTCTTGACGATGGCAGCCTCTCAGGTGTCACGGGCTTTCAGGTCATCGAGCATCTTGATTGGCATGATCTGATCAGCATGGTCGATGAGATCAAACGGGTTCTGACGCCGGGCGGATTCTTGCTGTTTGAGACACCCAATCCGGAGAACCTGCTGGTCGGCGCCAGTACTTTCTGGGGCGATCCCAGCCATCGCGCTCCCTTGCGGCCCTCGGTTATGCGCTTTACGGTAGAGCAGCGCGGCTTTAGCGGCGCCGAAGTGATTTATCTGCATCCCGATAATGAAGAAATGCTGCTGCCGGGCGCCGATGAGATTTCGGTTCGCCTGAACCAGCTTCTCTATGGGGCGCGCGATTACGCCATCTGGGCGCGCAAGGCCTGACCGTTGTGATATTCAAGCGCCGGGCCATTCATCAATTTCATGCGGGTTCCGCTTATGGTGATGGTGTCACCAATGCGATGCTGTTCATACGCCGGTTATTACGCGAGCTTGGCTTTACCTCGGAGATTTACTGCGCGCAAGTGGCCCCGGAACTGCAAAAAGAAATACTGCCGGTAAAAAAATACCGGGACTCGCCCAACCAGGTTCTTTTGCTTCACCATACGCATGGGCATAACCACGGTTTTTGGGTGGAGTCACTGAAGAGCCGTCTGGCGATGGTTTATCATAATATCACGCCGGCTGAATTTTTTACGCCTGAAAGCCCGATGCATGCGCTGAGTGAACTTGGCCGCAGCCAGCTTGTCCAGTGGCGGTCACATTTTATTGGAGCCATTGGAGATTCGGAGCTTAACACACGCGAACTGCTGGCGGCGGGTTATGCAAATGCCGTTACGATACCTCTGCTGGTCGATATTGACCGTCTGCGTGCAGTTGAGGCGAACAGGCGGTTAATGGCCCAGATGGAGGGGGTATTCAATATTGTATATGTCGGGCGTATTGTAGAAAATAAATGCCAGCATGATTTAATCGATCTGTTCTCTCAAGTACGCCGCAGGCTGAATGTTCCAGCGCGATTACTGCTCGTTGGGGATTTTACGTCGCATGATTACCAGTGCCGGCTCGTTGATTTGAGCAATACCCTGGGCCTGCGCGGCTGTGTCGAAATGACGGGAAAAGTCACGGATGCAAGCCTGTCCGCTATTTATCAGAGGGCGGATGTTTATGTTTCGATGAGCGAGCATGAGGGTTTTGGCATGCCGCTGATCGAGGCCATGGCGCATGATGTTCCGGTGATTGCCTATAACAGCAGCAACATTGCCGCCACCATGGGCGAGGGCGGCATTCTGCTTGCCGAAAAGGACCATCAAAAGACGGCGGCGTTAATCAAGGTGCTCTCGGAAGAGCCGAAGTTTCGAAGGCGTATATTGCTCGGGCAAAGAAGGAATTTACAACGCTTCGAACACGAGACTTTACGAAATGCGTTAGCGGGTTTTCTTGAAGGCGCAGGTGTTGAGGTAAAGAGGCGGCCGCAATCAAAGCGGCGGAACTCGCCTGAAATTCGTCTCGAAGGCCCGTTTGACAGCAGCTACAGCCTGGCGCTGGTTAACCGGGAATTTGCGCGCGCCCTGCATCAGCAAGGAATTGATGTTGCGCTGCATGCCAGCGAGGGCCACGGCGACTATACCCCCGATCCGGTTTTTTTGGCGGCCGACGCGGAAGTTAATGGCTTGTGGATGCGGGGCCAGGAAGATCCCGCGGCAAATGTGCTGCTGCGTGATATGTATCCGCCCCGCGTCAGCGGAATGCGGGCGCCCGTTAACGGCCTGAGCAATTTTGCGTGGGAAGAATCCGGATTTCCCGCCGCGTATGTTGACGCCTTTAACCGGTCACTGACCCACATTACGGTTCTTTCACAGTATGTAAAAAAAGTGCTCTCCGATAATGGCGTGCGTGTTCCGGTCACGGTCAGCGGCGCGGGCGCCGATCATCTTCTCGGAATTCCACACCAGGCTTTTTGCGGCGATCTTGGGCCGGAAGGGTTCAGGTTTTTGCATGTGTCGTCGTGTTTTCCGCGCAAGGGCGCGGATGTCCTGCTGGAGGCTTTTGGCCGCGCCTTTACACAGGCGGACAGGGTGTCGCTGATCATCAAGACTTTTCCAAATATCCATAATGATATTGCCGTACAGATAGATGCATTTCGTAACCGTTTTCCGGCAGCCGCCCCTGTCATTCTGATCAATGAAGAGATCAGCGAAGGCGAGGTGGCCGATCTCTATCAGCGCTGTGACGCGCTGGCGGCGCCCAGCCGGGGTGAGGGGTTTGGTCTTCCCATCGCCGAAGCGATGCTGTTCGGCAAGCCCGTGATTACAACAGCCCATGGCGGCCAGATGGATTTCTGCACCGGGGAAAACGCCTGGCTGGTGGATTATCATTTTACGTATGCGCAAACCCATATGGATCTGTTCAATTCTGTCTGGGCGGAACCCGATGCCGATGATCTGGCGCTAAAGTTACGCGAAGTCCATGGCGCCCCCAAAGAAGAACACCAGCGCCGGGCAGCGGCGGGTAAACAGAGTTTGCTGACAAAATGGCGCTGGCAGGATGTGGCGGCGCGTAATTTGCAGGCCATAAAATCACTTGATGCGGGAACCGCGCTGCGCGATCTTCCGCGCGTTGCCTGGGTTACGACCTGGAATGTGCGGTGTGGCGTTGCGGCCTATGCCCGAGGACTCAATTTCGCAATCCCGCATGGCCAGATTTGCGTGCTTGCAAATCATGTTTCTGACAAAATCAGGGATGATGAAGAATTTGTCGTACGCTGCTGGCACAGCGGCCGGGGTGATCAGATGGAAGAATTATATCTGCAAACGCTGGCATCCGGCGCTTCGGCTGTGGTTATCCAGTTCAATTTTGGCTTTTTTGATATCGAAAGCTTTGGACGATTAATCACCCGGCTGGCGGGCAGTGGTATTGCAGTGCATATTTTCTTTCATGCGACAGCAGATATTGACCGTCCTGATCTGAAATTGTCTCTGGGTTCAGTTGCCCAGACTCTGGCGCTGGCCACCCGCCTGTATGTGCATGGCGTCGATGATCTCAACCGGTTGAAACAACTGGGTCTGGTAGAAAATGTCATGCTGTTCCCGCACGGGGTCAGCTTGCCTGTTCAGGCGCCAGAGGCGTCACGGGATGAGAAAACGGACACCAGTCTGCTCGCCAGCTTTGGGTATATGCTGCCGGATAAAGGTTTTCCGCAGCTGATTGAAGCATTCAATCTGCTGCGTGCATCGCATCCTGGATTGCGGCTGCTGATGTTGAATGCCGCCTATCCAGGGATCGAATCAGATATGGAACGGTCCCGGTGCCTTGACGCGATTGCAGCCAGTCCGCACAGTGCTGACATAACATTCGTGCCGCATTATCTTGCCGACACAGATGTGCAGGCCAGATTGCGCGAAGCGGATCTGATCGTCTTTGCCTATCAGCATAGCAGTGAATCCTCCAGCGCCGCCGTGCGTTTTGGTCTGGCAAGCGGACAGCCGGTCGCCTGCACGCCATTGCCCATTTTCCAGGATGTGGCTGGCGTGACCTTTCCACTGCCCGGAATTACACCCGTTGAGATCGCAATGGGTATCGCAGCCCTTCTGGAGGACAAACACCGGCTCCAGGCCATGCGGGACCGCCAAACAACATGGCTTGCACAACATGATTGGCAAGTGCTATCGACACGATTGTGGAATATTATTCGTAGTACTGCTGAAGAGTAATGGGGAAATAATCTAGGTGTCGAAGAAATCTGCGCTTGTTACCGGGGTTACCGGGCAAGATGGGGCTTATCTGGCCCGGCTGCTATTAGATAAAGGATATCATGTCTATGGGGGCTGCCGCCGGGTTTCTGTCGATAATCTCTGGCGCCTGCGCGAATTGCAGGTTGACGATAAAATCGAACTGATTGATTTCGATTTGCAGGAAATCGGCAATGTCACCCGCGCCATCAAAAAAACCCGGCCTGACGAAATCTATAATCTCGCGGCCCAGAGCTTTGTCGGCGTGTCGTTCGAACTGCCGGTGACGACATCCCTGATAGATGGCATGGGGTGCCTGCATATACTGGAAGCCATGCGCGACCATGTTCCGCATGCCCGCTTCTATCAGGCTTCGACATCGGAAATGTTCGGCAAGGTGCAGGAAATTCCGCAAAAGGAAACCACGCCGTTTTATCCGCGCAGCCCCTATGGCGTTGCCAAGGTATTTGCCCATTACATGACCCAGAACTACCGGGAGGCGCATGGGCTGCACGCCAGCTCCGGTATATTGTTCAATCATGAATCGCCCCTGCGCGGTCAGGAATTCGTGACGCGCAAAATCACCCTCGCCCTCGCCCGGATCGCGGCGGGACAGCAGGACGTGCTGGAACTGGGCAATCTGGACGCAAAACGCGACTGGGGTTTTGCCGGAGATTATGTGCAGGCGATGTGGGCGATGCTGCAACAGGATGCGCCGGATGATTACGTGATCGCCACGGGCGAGACCTACACGGTCCGCTATTTCTGTGAACGGGCGGCGGGCCTGCTGGGCATTGATTTGCGCTGGGAAGGCCAGGGCCCGGGCGAACTGGGGATAGATCGCAAAAGCGGTAAAACCGTTATCCACGTCAGCCCGAAATTTTTCCGCCCGGCAGAGGTGGAGCTTCTGGTCGGATTGCCGGAAAAATCACGCGCAAAGCTGGGCTGGGCGCCGGAGGTAAAGCTGGACGCCCTCATCGAGATGATGGTGATTGCGGACCGTAACCGCATTGCGTCCGGATGCCACCCGCAATAACGCGGGAATTAATCCAGATCCTTGACATCACCACTGGCGCCTTCCACGCGGGCGGCGAGGGCGGCGGACATGAAGGCGTCCAGATCGCCGTCCAGAACGGTCTGCGGGGTCGGGCTTTCAACGCCGGTGCGCAGATCTTTCACCATCTGGTAAGGCTGTAATACATAAGAGCGTATCTGATGCCCCCAGCCGATGTCGGTCTTGGCGCTCTCAATCGCCTGGGCGGCGGCTTCGCGCTTGCGCAGCTCGTCTTCATACAGACGGGCGCGCAGCATTTTCCAGGCGTTGGCGCGGTTCTTGTGCTGCGAGCGTTCGTTCTGGCATTGCACGACGATGCCGGTTGGCGTGTGGGTCAAGCGCACGGCGCTGTCGGTTTTATTGATGTGCTGACCCCCGGCGCCGCTGGCCCGGTAGGTGTCGGTGCGCACGTCCTTTTCATCAATTTCGATGACGATGCGATCGTCAACTTCCGGGTAAACCCAGACGCTGGCAAAACTGGTGTGCCGCCGCGCATTGGAATCAAACGGGGAAATGCGCACCAGCCGGTGCACGCCGGCCTCGGTCTTTAACCAGCCATAGGCGCTTGCGCCTTTGACGTGCAGGGTGGCGGATTTGATGCCCGCTTCCTCGCCATCACTGAGTTCGACAATCTCTGATTTGTGGCCATGCTTTTCGGCCCAGCGCATATACATGCGCAGCAGCATATTGGCCCAGTCCTGGCTTTCGGTGCCCCCGGCGCCGGCATGAATTTCCACATAGCCATTATTTCCATCGGCTTCGCCCGATAGCAGGGTTTCGATTTCTCTTACGGCTGCCTCGTCCCGCAGGCTGCGCAAGGCGGCTTCTGATTCCGCAATCATCCCGGCGTCATTCTCGGCTTCGCCCAGTTCGATCAAACCCATTGTGTCCTCAAAATCGCTCTGCATCCGCCGCATGGCGGTGATTGCGGCCTCCAGCCGGGTGCGTTCGCGCATCATGTCCTGGGCGCGCTGGGCGTTATCCCAGAGTTTGGGGTCCTCAACGAGGGCGTTCAGCTCGTCCAGTCTTCTCAGGGCGCGATCCCAGTCAAAGATGCCTCCTCAGCAGTTCAAACGACTGCCTGATGTCTTGCGCCAAGGCTGATACTTCGGCCCGCATGGAATTACTCCTGTAAGGATGAAATGAGTCGACTAATACAGACCGCCGGTTCCCTCGGCAACAGGCTCTGTGCTGTTATCGCCGGGCGTTTCCTCTACACTGCCGGGGCCGCCAGTGCCAAGCACGGACCGCACCCGGTTTTTGGGCTCCGTGCCGGGCCGGAACGCCTCCAGTATCACCTTGCGGTCGCCGGGATTGGCGGGCAGTCCCGTTTCGGTATTTACCCTGACCAGCCGGATGCCTGCGGGTATCCGGAACGGCGTCGCAGGCGAATCGGCCAGCGCCCGGGTCATGAATTCCCGGAACACAGGCGCAGAGACAGACGCCCCGGTTTCTTTCTTGCCCAGTGTGCGCGGTATATCAAAGCCGATAAATACCCCCGCCACCAGATCAGGCGTAAAACCCATGAACCAGGTGTCCCGGCTTTCGTTGGTGGTGCCGGTTTTGCCCGCGATCGGCTTGCCCACGCTGGCCACGCTTTGGCCGGTGCCGCGCTGCACGACGCCCTCCAGCATGGAGACAATCTGATAGGCGGTGGCGGGGTCAATGCGCTGCTCGCGCAAATCCGGCAGTGCGGGCTCCAGTAAACCTTCGCGCCATGGATCGCGGCACCCCGCGCATTCGCGATGATCATTGCGGTACAGGGTTTTGCCGCGGCGGTCCTGCACCCGGTCGATCAGGGCAGGTTCAACATGACGCCCGCCATTGACCAGCATCGCATAGGCTGTTGTCAGCCTGAGCAGGCTGGTTTCACCGGCGCCCAGCGCAGTGGATAACAGGCTGGGCGTTGTCTGTATCAGTCCAAAGCGGCTGGCATAGTCATTCACCCGGCCGATGCCGATATGCTGCGCCAGACGCACGGTCATCAGATTGCGGGATTTCTCCAGTCCCAGACGCAATGTGGAGGGTCCGTAATATTCTCCGGAATAATTGCTCGGCTTCCATTTTGCCAGTCCCGGCCCCTGATCAATCACCATTGGCGCATCCAGCACCAGACTTGAAGGGGTAAAACCAGATTCCAGAGCCGCGGCGTACACAAACGGCTTGAAAGCCGAACCCGGCTGACGCAGCGCCTGGGTGGCGCGATTGAATTCACTGTCCCCGTAGGCAAAACCACCCTGCATCGCCAATACCCGCCCGGTATGGGGATCCATCGCCACCAGCGCCCCGCTGACTTCGGGAATTTGCTGGAGGCTATAGCTGTCCACCGCTTTCCCGGAGGATTTTACATCGGTCTGGGCAACAGCCACCACATCGCCCGCCTGCAATATATCTTCCACACGGCCAAGCGGCGGGCCAAGGGTGGCGTCGTCCATTCGTTTGCGGGCCCAGCGCAGCTGGGCGAACGGGATTGACCCTTGGGCGCCATCTGCAAAACCGATAGCGGCGCGATCCGGGCGTGTCTTCAGCACAACCGCAAGCCGCCACGGGGCCAGCCCGGCAGGGGAGGGGACGCCCGCTAAACGCGCCGCCCAGCCATCGCCTGGATCGATATGCGAAACCGGGCCATGCCAGCCATGGCGCCGGTCATAGGCGATCAGCCCATCGCGCAGCGCCTGATAGGCAATTTTCTGGAGTCGGGGATCAAGCGAGGTGCGCACGGACAGTCCCCCGTCATAGAGCGCGTCTTCGCCAAAGCGGTTAATCAGTTCCCGGCGCACCTCTTCTGCGAAATGATCCGCCTGCACAAATTCCCGGTCGCGGGGCGGCGCCGTCTGCAAGGGTGTCTGGGAGGCTATCGCGGCTTCCTCCGGGGTGATGTAGCCATCTTCCGCCATACGGCTCAATACATAATTACGGCGTGCAATGGCTTTGTCGCGATGGCGCACCGGATGATAATTATTCGGCGCTTTGGGCAGGGCCGCCAGATAGGCCGCTTCCTCCAGGGTAAGTTCAGCCAGCGGCTTGTCAAAATAGTTCAGCGCGGCGGCGGCGACGCCATAAGCGGTATTTCCCAGATAAATTTCGTTCAGATATAATTCAAGCAGGCGTTCTTTCGAGAAAGTGCGCTCGATGCGGAAAGCAAGAATGGCCTCCTTGATTTTGCGCTGATAAGAAACCTCGCCGGTCAGAAAAAAGTTCTTGGCCACCTGCTGGGTAATTGTGGAGGCGCCGACCAGACGGCGGCTGTCACCGGCGCGTTGCAGATTAACGAAGGCGGCGCGCAGGATGCTGATGGGATCAACGCCGCGATGATTAAAGAAATTCTGATCCTCGGCCGAAACAAAGGCGTTAATGACCAGTTTCGGAATGGTTTCATAGGGAACATAAAGGCGTTTTTCACGGGCAAACTCGGTGATCAGCCGCCCATCCCCGGCATGCACGCGGGTCGTAATCGCAGGCTCATAAGTCGCAAGCTGGGAATAGTCGGGCAGGCCAATGCCATAGCGCCACAGGGAAAACGCCAGCGCAGCGCCGCCAACAACAGCCAGGATCAGCGCCAGCGCGACGCCATACAGCAGAATTTTGCCTGTCAGTTTCAAGATTATGTCCCGGAATGAATGCGCTATTTACATGGCGCCCAGCCATAAATCCATATGGGAGTTTCACCGGCAAAGGGCGATGCCCAATTTCATTCAGGCAGCGCTGGACATCAGATTGGCATAGGCTATAACATATGCCAATCTGATGGAGGTGGTTATGAGCCTAGAGCGGCACGTTAAACTCTTCAAAAATGGCAGGAATCAGGCAGTACGCATTCCCCGCGAGTTTGAGCTTCCGGGCGAGGATGCGATTATGCGCAAGGAAGGTGACCGGTTGATTATCGAACCATGCAGGCCAAAATCACTTCTGGCGGTTCTCGCGCTGCTCACGCCGCTGAATGAGGATTTTCCGGCCATCCCTGATCCGGCGCCTGACTCTGTTACCCTATGACGCGCTATCTTCTTGATACGAATATAGTCTCAGAACTAATGCGTAATCCCCAGGGGCGCGTGGCGCAGCGCATTTCCGAGGTTGGTGAAGCCCATATCTGCACCAGTATCATCGTTGCGGCGGAACTGCGCTACAGGGCGGCAAAAGCAGGCTCTGTACGGCTTTCAGCCCAGTTGGAAGCCGTGCTGGGGGCAATAGAGATTTTACCATTCGAATCGCCTGCCGATTCCATTTACGGACAGGTTCGCAATCGCCTTGAGAAAGCAGGACAGCCAATCGGCGGCAATGATCTGCTGATCGCCGCACAGACACTGGCGCTTGGCTATACGATCATTACGGATAACATGCGGGAATTTGCCCGCATCGCTGATCTTGACTGCGAAAACTGGCTGCAGGATACGCCCGCCTAGTTCGTTAGCATCGCGGTCAGCAGTAACAGCGCGAAAAGCTCGGAAATCTGTTGCACCGATCCTAAAATGTCTCCGGTCTGGCCGCCGATCTGCCGCTTTGCCAGCCAGGCGACAAGCAGACCGCCAGCACAGGCCCAGATAGAGGCGCTTAATGCCGTTCCAAACGGCAAGGCCAGCCAGGCAATGCCAAAACCAAGCGCGAGTGAAATCATCGCCTGCCGGCCTGTGGGCATGCCTGCGCTATGACCAAGCCCGGTCTGCCTGGCATGGGGTAATACAGCCATGGCGGCGTACATGATGGCGCGGGACAGGGCGCCCGCAGCGATCAATGCAGCCATCACGCGATCGGCGCTGCCGAGTTGCGCCACGGCCCCAACGCGCAGCAACAGGGCCAGCATCAACGCCAGCGACCCATGGGCGCCAATCCGGCCATCGGACATGATTTCGAGCTTGCGCTCGATGGTCCAGCCGCCGCTGAACCCGTCGGTCATATCGCTCAGGGCGTCTTCATGCAAACCCCCGGTCAGGATAGCGGCGGCGGCAATCCCGATAACGGCGGCAATCAGCCCGGAAAAGCCAAAACTCAACGCCAGCCAGTAAAAACTGCCGCCAAACGCACCAACAAATGCGCCAACCGCCGGAGATAACCGCAAAGCATGGGTAAGCCTGCCTGGCTCCAATAGTTGCGGGCTGCGCACCGGAAGCCGGGTCAGAAACCCAAAAGCAACGGTGAGGTCCTCGCGCCATTCCTCAATCCGGTCGTGCGGGTGCGGCCCCTGCATGCTAAACGCTTTCATTCTGATGAAACTAATGCGAGATAAGCCCGCCCCTGATCAAACGGAAGCATAAAATGTCAGTATCCGCCAGCGCCCTGCCTTTTGATGATATCCGCAATCTGGCGCGTCAGTTGCCGGGGCCGGACGAGCAGGCGGCGGCAAAGGCGCGGGCGCGCGAGGCGCAGCTGACAAAACCCGCAGGTTCGCTGGGGCGGCTGGAGGAAATAGCCGAATGGCTGGCGGCGTGGCAGGGGCGGCACCCGGCGACGGTGTTACAACCGCAGGTGGCGGTGTTCGCCGCCAATCATGGAGTGGTTCAGCGCGGCGTCTCCGCGTTCCCGGCGTCCGTAACGCAGCAGATGGTGGAAAATTTCGCCGCCGGAGGCGCCGCCATTAATCAGCTTTGCAAGGCGGCGGGCGCCGGGTTGAAAATATTCGATCTGGCGCTGGACATTCCAACCCCGGACATTTGCGAAGCCCCGGCCATGAGCGAGGCGGACTGTGCGGCGACCATTGCTTTTGGAATGGAGGCTGTTGCAGGCGGCGGCGATCTGCTGTGCATCGGTGAAATGGGCATTGGCAACACCACGGTGGCGGCGGCGGTGTGCTGCGCGCTGTTTGGGGGCGATGCGGCGGACTGGACAGGGCTGGGCACAGGCGTGGATGCGGCAGGACTGGCGCGCAAGACGGCGGCGGTTGCTGCGGCAATGGCGTTTCACAGGGGGCATCTGTCCGATCCGCTGGAAATTCTGCGCCGCGTCGGCGGGCGCGAAATTGCCGCCATGGCCGGCGCGATCATCGCCGCGCGTGTGCAGCACATTCCGGTGTTGCTGGATGGCTTTGTCGCGGGCGCGGCAGCCGCGGTTTTGCACCAGTTACAGCCAGGCGCGCTGGATCATTGCATGGCCGCCCATGTATCCACTGAGGCCGCCCATGGACGATTGCTCGAACGCATCGGCAAGAAGCCCCTGCTTGATCTCGGCATGCGGCTGGGCGAAGGCTCCGGCGCGGCGCTGGCCATATCCATTGTGCGCGCCGCCGCCGTCACCCATGCGGGCATGGCCACGTTCGAACAGGCGGGGGTCAGCGGGCCAGGCTAGCCAGAAAAATTTTATCAGGCGGAAAACCCCAGCCAGACCCCCGCGCCGATAAGCATCATCCCACTTGTCCGCGCCAGTATCTGACCATTTGGAACAAGTTTTTCGAGTAGAACGTAGACTGCAATCCCGATAATCCAGTAGAGGTTCATGATCCCGCCGATGAATAACAGTCCCATCAAAAACCAGCAGCAACCCAGACAGAAAGCCCCATGCTGAAGGCCCATTCGTAACGCCCCAAACTGGCCCTTACGCCAGTGCGCGGTAAGGTAATGCACTGGCGCGCGGCAATGTTCGAGACATGCGCGTTTGACAGGCGTGAGTTGCCATAGTCCAGCGCCTGATAGAAGAATTGCGCTGACTGCTGGATTATTGACGCTCAGGCTGTGCTGGATAATTTCTGCGCTGCCAAGCACCCATTGCAGCACGGTTGCGCCAATGCTGAAGACGCCCCATACGGACAGATAGCCAAGGGTGAACATGCCAGTGGACGCAAATGGCGCGCCGCGCTCGCGCTGTTTCCGGCTTATGGCGGCAAACAATAGAATCATTGGCGTGGCGCTGGGCAGCATCATCGCCACCATCATGATAAACCACATGGGGAACATCATCAGAAAATAGCCGAAGCCTGAAACCCCGGCTTTCATTCCCGGCATATCCATTTGCATGCCAGCGCCAGATAATATATGCGCCCAGGCGACAAACATTGCGACCGTCAGCCCGGCAATGGTCACCATCCGGTCACGCCGCGCCATTGTAATAATCGTGCGCTCAACCGGCGGAGTTTCTGGCGTCAGAGGCACTCTATCGAGCCGTCACTATGGACTTGCCAATTATAGGACACTCAGCGGACAACGCCACGGCCGCTTTGGCGCAGCTTATTGAACTGGCCGTAGCTGTCGTTCAATTCCAGAGGCACGGCGCCGCGCGCCCTGGTCGAGGCGCTGCCAATTTCGGCCACCAGAAACTCGATGCCGTCCGGAAGATCAATACGCACCCGGTGCGGCCCTCCGGTAGCCGGGCTGATGATGGGCCCGGCGCTGGATTCGAGAACATCCGGGATGAGAACGCTGGCCGTGCGCGCATCGATATCGACATCGAACTGGATTGGTTTGGAGATCGTAGGATGAACGGTGCTGCACATTGCATGAAACACCCACCAGTGGGTTGCCGCTTCGTCGGTTTCTTCCCCTTTGGAAATGCGCTCCAGCGCGTTGCGCTGCTGCGCATCGGCGCGCTCGTCAATGATGATCTGCATCGCGCCGTTACCTTCAAAGATAGCGCCCGGCCAGTCGAAGGTCATCGCCATGTACAAACCATCAATGCGCACATCGCCGAAATGGCCCTTGTCAATACGAACCACCCCAAAGCCTTTACAACTGCCATTGGTTGGCAGACTTTCGAATTGACAGGGACAGCAATAATCGCAGTTGCAATTACTGAATTGAACGCCTTCCAGATACCAGTCTATTTGCGCCATGGTCATTCCCCTCGCTACAGGTGTACGGCTGAAAATGTACAGTCCCTCGCTGCAAATGTATAGATGGCGGCATTTACATGCCGATCCGCTGGCGATTTGCGTTGTGCGCGCCGCCGCCGTTACCCACGCGGGCATGGCCACGTTCGAACAGGCGGGGGTCAGCGGAGCAGACAACCGGTAATCCTGCTTGCCGATAACCTCTTAGCCGATCAAGTTGCGCCATTTGCCCCCACCCCTATCCCCTCCCCACGAGGGGGATCGTTGCAAAATTCTGTATTTGTGATTCA
>JBEBFX010000250.1:0-3561 GCA_040081735.1 Alphaproteobacteria bacterium
GCTGTGCATGAATTTATGCGGCCGCGGCGACAAGGATATTTTCGCCGGCGCCGCCATGCTGGGCGCGCAATTGTCATGAGCGCGCGCATTGAAAACCGCTTTGCCGCATTGCGGTCCGACGGGCGCGCCGGGCTGATTACTTTCATAACGGCGGGCGATCCCGATCATGAAACGAGTTTTGAAATTTTGCAGGGATTGCCCGGCGCAGGCGCAGACCTGATCGAACTGGGGATGCCGTTCAGTGACCCGATGGCGGACGGGCCATCCATTCAGGCGGCGGGATTGCAGGCATTGCAAAACGGCGCCAGTCAGCTGAAAACCCTGGAACTGGTGCGCCGTTTCCGCCGGGGCGATGCGGACACCCCCGTAATTCTGATGGGATATTACAACCCGATCTATCGCTATGGGGTTGCCCGTTTCATCACCGATGCGCTGGCGGCGGGTGTGGATGGGTTGATTGTCGTTGATCTTCCGCCCGAAGAAGATACGGAATTATGTCTGCCGGCATTGGCGGCGGGGCTGAATTTTATCCGGCTTGCAACGCCTACGACGGATGACGCCCGGTTACCTGCCGTGCTGCACAATACCAGCGGCTTTGTGTATTATGTTTCGATCACGGGTATTACCGGCACGGCCAGCGCTGATACGGCTGCCGTCGATGCTGCGGTTACGCGCATCCGCCGCCATAGCGCGCTTCCAGTCGCTGTTGGTTTTGGCATAAAAACTGCCGTGCAGGTTGCCGAGGTCGCGCGCTTTGCCGACGCCGTCGTTGTTGGCACGGCCATCGTTGATCGTATCGCTGTTGCCAGAAAAGCCGGATTGGCGTCTGCTAAAATCGCCGCCGGCGCGCATGAATTTGTGGCAGGGCTAGCCAGGGGTGTCCGCCAGACGCGCGTGGTGGCATAGATGGAAAGCAGGTCCCTGAACTGGCTGACCCGGGTCGTCCGCCCCAAAATCCAGGCGGTGTTCCGCAAGCGCGACACGGGCGAAAGCCTGTGGGATAAATGCCCCGCCTGCGATCAGATGATTTTCCAGCGCGATTTGATCGCGGCTCAGAATGTGTGCCCGAATTGCGGCCATCATATGAAGCTGGCGCCCAAAGCGCGCCTCGACGCGCTGTTTGACAATGCGCAGTATGATCTGCTGCCCGGCGTGACGGTTGCGCCCGACCCGCTTAAATTCCGGGACCAGAAACGTTATCCCGAACGTCTGAAAGAAGCCCGGCGCAGCACCGGGCGTGAAGAAGCGATGCTTGCCGCCAGCGGGCATATCGAGAACCTGTTATGTGTCGTTGCGGTGCAGGATTTCAGCTTCATGGGCGGTTCCATGGGCATGGCGGTGGGCGAGACGCTGATTGCCGCCGCCGAAAAAGCCCTGTCCCTGCATGCGCCGCTGATCGTGTTTGCCGCATCGGGCGGGGCGCGGATGCAGGAAGGCATGTTGTCCCTGATGCAGATGCCGCGCACCACGATTGCCGTTCAGATGCTGCGCGAGGCGGGACTGCCTTATATTGTCGTGCTGACCGATCCAACCACGGGCGGCGTGACGGCCTCGTACGCCATGCTGGGGGACGTGCAGATTGCCGAACCCAATGCGCTGATCGGGTTCGCCGGGCAGCGTGTGATACTGCAAACCATCCGTGAAAAATTGCCCGAGGGGTTTCAGCGCGCGGAGACCGTGCGCGATAAAGGCATGATCGATATGGTCGTTCATCGCAAGGACCTGCGGCAGACCCTGTCGCGCATATTGCATATGCTGATGCACAAATCACCTTTGCTCCAGGGCGAACGGCGCAAAAACGCTGGCGCAATGGATCAGATCGCGATAGCGGCCCCTGTAAGGCCATAGAGGGCGCCCAATGTCCGCCAGTGTCCCTGCGAAACGGCCGCCCGGTGAAAGCGAGGCCATCCTGGCGCGCATGACGGGCATGCACCCGAAGATGATTGATCTGTCGCTGCAACGCATAACCCGCCTTCTGGAAAGAATGGGCGGCCCCCATCTGAATTTACCGCCGGTCATTCACGTGGCGGGCACCAATGGCAAGGGATCAACCACCGCATTCATGCGGGCGATTCTGGAAAGCGCCGGCCTGCGGGTGCATGTCTACAGTTCGCCGCATTTACAGCGCTTTCACGAACGTATCCGCCTGGCCGGACAATTGATCAGCGAGGCCGAACTGTGTGAGCGGCTGCTGGAATGTGAGCGCGTCAACGCGGGTGATCCGATTACATTCTTTGAAATTACCACGGTTGCAGCGTTTTGCGCCTTTGCAGGGACACCAGCGGATATTGTTCTGCTGGAGGTCGGTCTGGGGGGGCGGCTGGACACGACGAATGTCATACAGCGCGCCGCCGTAACGGTGATTACCCCGGTTGATCTGGATCATCAGCAGTTTCTGGGAGATACACTGGCGCAGATCGCCGCCGAAAAAGCCGGCATCCTCAAGCCCGGAACGCCCGCCATTATAGGCCCGCAAAAACCGGCGGCGGCCCGGGTCATCGAGGCGCGCGCGGCGCACCTTGGCGCGCCCTTGCTGATTTACGGGCAGGACTGGATGACCCATTCCGAGCATGGCCGGATGGTGTTTCAGTATGCGGATGGATTGCTTGATCTTCCGCTGCCGGGTCTTGCGGGCCAGCACCAACTGGCCAATGCGGGCGCCGCGAGAGCCGCTGTTCTTGCCCTGCCGGATTTTCACATTGGCAATGATGCAATCGCGGCCGGCCTGCGCACGGTTGAATGGCCGGCCAGATTACAGCGGCTTGGCGGCGGTCCGCTGACCGCGGCCTTACCCGCTGGCGCTGAACTGTGGCTGGATGGGGGTCACAATCCGGCGGCGGGTGTTGCGCTGGCCAGTGCGCTTGCAGAACAGGAGGAGCGTCATCCGCTGCCGCTGTATCTTGTTTGCGGCATGCTCGCCAGCAAGGACGCCTACGGGTTTTTTATTTCGTTCAAAGGTCTGGCAAGGGCAGTTTATACGATTGAAATCCCGGATGAGCTTAACAGCATGACGGCCGGGGCGCTGGCGGCGGCGGCGGCTAAAGCGGGGCTGCAAGCCCGTACAGCCCATGACCTTTCAACCGCGCTGAATGAGATTTGCAGTGACAGCCCTCAGCCGCCGCGCATTGTTATCTGCGGATCGCTGCATCTGGCCGGGCATGTCCTGACCGCGAATGCAGGTTAGATTTCTACTGCTTTTATCGCGCCATGTGAGGGTCCGTTTATGGGCAACGTCACATCGCATGGCGCGGGCGTGACCTCAACCACGCCGGCGTCAAGCCGCGCGGCGGTTAAGGTGCTGTCGATCAGGCTGGTCATGCGGCTTACGGCGTTACGGATTTTTTCACAGCGTTTAAGAAGCCTTTCTGGCGTAAGACTGTCTGGATTGGCCATTAATAACCGGGTCGAGCCATCAATGATCGCAAGCGGCGTGCGAAATTCGTGCGACGCCATGAAAACGAATTGGCGGTGCGTATAATTAAGCTCTTTTTTATTCTCAAGCGCCAGTTGCATCCCCGCCGCCCGCATCGCGTCCCATCAGGGCGTCATCCACATGGCTGC
>JBEBFX010000092.1:0-13221 GCA_040081735.1 Alphaproteobacteria bacterium
ATGGTGACGTTGCGCTTCAGGGGTGAGTTTAATTCGTTCCATTTCAGAATATAACGAAAATCGCCGATGGCGCTGGCGGCCAGCGTTTTCACCGGCCCCGCCGAAATCGCATTCACCCGGATGTTCCTGGCCCCCAGATCGGCGGCCAGATAGCGCACGCTGGCCTCCAGCGCCGCCTTGGCCACGCCCATCACATTATAATGCGGCATCACCTTTTCCGCGCCGTAATAGGTCAGCGTCAACAGGCTGCCGCCATTGGGCATCAGCTTTTCGGCGCGTTGCGTCACCGCCGTGAACGAATAACAGGAAATATTCATGCTCATGGTGAAGTTATCGGGCGTCGTGTCCACATACCGGCCCTTCAATTCTTCCTTGGCGGAATAGGCGATGGCGTGCACCACAAAATCAAGCTGGCCCCAGTGTTTGCGCAGGCTCTCGAACAGTGCGTCAATGCTGGCGGCGTCGGTGACATCGCAGGGCAGCACCAGCTTTGATCCCAAAGACTGCGCCAGCGGGGTGACGCGCTTCAGCAGGGCGTCGCCCTGATAGGAAAACGCCAGCTCCGCCCCATGGGCGTGGCAGGTTTTAGCGATGCCCCAGGCCAGCGAGCGTTCATTGGCGACACCCATGATCAGCCCGCGCTTGCCCTGCATCAGGTTGCTGATCTCGCCGCCTGTCTGAACCATGAATCCCCCTAAAAGCTTATGGTAATTACAATTTGCATCCTACACCATCGCAAGGCGGGGTCAATGTCGGGGACAATTGTGCTGTATTTTTCCTATGACGAGCCGTATTTGGGTATTATGCCCATACAAACTATTCTGACGGGCCTTGGGGGGATATGTGAAATATTTTGTATCAATTGTATTGGCCTTGGCTTTAGCCAGCTGTGCTAGTCCTGTTCCTCCCGCCTCAATGGTGCCGCCTGCTTCACTTAGGCAGGAGCTTGTTTTAGGCAGCTTACTTGTGCAAAACGTGAAACTTGGTGATGTGAGTGTTGCGGAAGGCATTAATGGTGACAAATGGGATTTGACCGGAAAGTCGTTGGCTTCAAATGGGATGATTATCAATGCTGATAATTTCCGCCAGGCATTACAGTCGAGCATGACGGATGCAAAAATGCTTTCGCCAGAAAATGGCACGGAAGAATATATTCTAGATGCAAATCTGATTTCCGTTATCCGTCAGGAAAAACCATATAAGCTTTTCGATGTCAGCGCGTCAATGGAAAGCACAAGCCATTACCAGCTAAGGCGGGCGAGTGATCGAAGCATTGTTTACGAAAGCACACTTAAGGCTGCCTTTACCGCAAACACATCTCACTTGAATGGAACCTACCTAATCACTTCAATAGGATCTGAGCTAACACAAATTGCCTCTCTCAATGCTATTCGCGGAAATATCTTCCTTGTATTGCGGGAGTTATCGTCCATAACTAAAGTTAGCCATTCTACTGAATCTCCCCGAAATATCGGGATGGCGCGCTGGAGGCCAGTTTGATTGCAGTGTGGGGCATGATCCATCCCCTTGCTTTGCCACATGTCCGCCACAATCACGGTTATATGACTTGTGCCGCGGGGGGGCTTTGATTATCTAGTGGCGCATCCTTCCGCAGGCCATTAAGTTTGGACTCATTAGCGTAACATGATCGAAGTTGAGGCACTGGTTAAGAAGTTCGGCCCTCTGATCACCGCCGTGGATGGCGTCAGTTTCCGGGTGGGCAAAGGCGAGGTGCTGGGGTTTCTCGGGCCCAATGGCGCAGGCAAATCCACCACCATGAAGATGATTACCGGGTTTTTGACGCCAACCTCCGGTTTTGCCCGTGTGCTGGGGCGCGATGTCACGCTTGATCCGATTGGCGTCAAGGAAAGCCTGGGCTATCTGCCCGAAGGGGCGCCCGCCTATCCCGATATGACGCCACGCGAATTTTTGCTGTTCATTTCCGGTGTCCGCCGCCTCGAAGGCGCTGCGCGCGGCCGCGCCATTGACGTCGCGGTAGAACGCACCGGCCTTGGCGGCGTTATGGAGCAGCCGATTGACACCCTGTCCAAGGGGTTCAAGCGCCGGGTTGGCCTCGCCCAGGCGATTTTGCACGACCCCCCCGTGCTGATCATGGATGAACCCACCGATGGCCTTGACCCGAACCAGAAACATACGGTGCGCCGGCTGATTGCAGAAATGGCGCCCCATAAGGCGATCATTATTTCCACCCATATTCTGGAAGAAGTGGATGCTATCTGCACCCGCGCGATCATTATTGACCGCGGGCGCATTGTCGCGGACGCAACACCTGCACAGCTTGCGCAACGCGGCAAGCTGGACGAAGTGTTCCGTCAACTGACCACCGGCGATTTACACGAGGGCCGCCCATGAACGGATTACGGTTGGTGTTCCAGCGCGAATTCATGGGCTATTTCGCCACGCCGCTGGCCTATATTTTTATTGTCATTTTCCTGTTTCTGACCGGACTGACGACCTTTTATCTTGGCCAGTTTTTCGAAACCGGCGAAGCCAGCCTGAAAAATTTCTTTTCGTTTCATCCCTGGCTGTATCTGTTCCTGATCCCCGCCATCAGCATGCGCCTGTGGGCGGAGGAAACCAAATCCGGTACGATTGAGCTGCTGATGACATTGCCCGTGCCGCTGTGGGCCGTGGTGCTGGGTAAATATCTGGCCGCCTGGGGGTTTGCCCTGGTCGCGCTGGCGCTGACGTTTCCGGTCTGGATCACCGTCAATTATCTGGGCGATCCGGATAATGGCGTCATCTTCGCCAGCTATATCGGCAGCGCGTTGATGGCGGGGGCCTATCTGGCGATCGGATCAACCATTTCGGCCACCACCCGCAACCAGGTCATCGCCTTCGTGGTCACCGTCAGCGTGTGTTTCCTGTTCACGGTCAGCGGCCTGCCGATGGTGCTGGATTTCTTTTCGGCCTGGGCGCCGCAAGCCCTGTTGTCCGTTATCGCGTCGTTCAGCTTTTTGACCCATTTCGACGCCATTACCAATGGCGTCATCGATCTGCGCGATGTGGTGTATTTCGCTTCTCTGACCGGCGCGTGGCTGTACGCCAATGGGTTGATCCTTGAAATGAAAAAGGCGGGATAGAGCCAGATGCAACGCAATGTGCAGGCCCCCCTTGCCCTGTTTCTGACAGCCATTCTGTTTCTGGCGGTCAATGTGCTGTCCAACGCCACGCTTTATTCCGCGCGGTTTGATCTGACGCAGGATCGTCTGTTTACATTGAGTGATGGCACCCGCAATGTTCTGGCCGGACTGAACGAGCCGGTGCGGATGCAGTTTTTTTATTCCGAGCGGCTCGCCAGGAACGTGCCGGGCGCGCAAATCTATGGCCAGCGCGTGCGCGACATGCTGAAGGAGATGGAGGCCAATTCAAGCGGCAATCTGCTGCTGGAAATCATCGATCCCGAACCTTTCAGCGAAACCGAAGAACGCGCGGCGGCACTTGGCCTCCAGGGTCTGCCAACCCAGCAGGGCGAGAAATTTTTCCTTGGCCTGAGCGCCGCCAATATGGTGGACGGGGTGGAGGCGATACCATTTTTCACCCAGGACCGGGAACAGTTTCTGGAATATGATCTGACGCGATTGGTCAGCAAACTGTCCACCGCCAAAAAACCCAAAATCGGCGTGCTTTCCGGCCTGCCGCTGGATATCGGCAAGGGCGGCATCGAAGCGGTGATGCGCGGCGAGATCAAGCCTTTCATGCTGTATCAGCAGATGCGCGATAATTTCGACGTGGAAATGCTGACCGGACAATTCACCGATATTGCAGATAGCTTCAATGTCGTGATGATCGTGCATCCCAGGGAAATGGACGCGTTTACCCGGTACGCCATCGACCAGTATGTGCTACGCGGCGGGCATGTGATTGCCTTCACCGATCCGATATCCGAAGTTGCCAAGCCGCCCGCGCGCACTAAAAATCCGCTGACCTCGCGCGAGGCGTCGTCGCCTTCGTCTTCCATGCCCGAGCTGTACCGCGCCTGGGGGCTTGAAATGAACCCGAACCGGGTCGTCGCAGACCGCGGCTTCGGCCAAAGGGTGGTGGTGGACAATCTGGGCGAACAGCAGGACACCACCTATGTGGCCTGGCTTGGCTTGCACGAAGCCGCACTGGATCGGGCTGATCCGGTGACCGGTGAATTGCGCTATATCACCATGGCGATGGCGGGACATTTAAAAAAACTGCCAGGCGCCACAACCACGTTCACGCCGCTGATTACCAGCAGCAATGACGCGGCCCTGATCGACGCCACCATGATGCTGCGGCGCGCGCCCAACCCGATCGACATGCTGCGCGCGTTCAAGCCCACGGGCGAACGCTATGTTCTGGCCGCGCGGCTGTCGGGTGAAGCCGCGTCTGCGTTCCCCAACGGGCCGCCGCCGTTGCCCAAAGACGCCCCCCCGGAACTTGTGCAAGGGGTTAAAAACCTGGCGCCGCATCTGGCCAAATCCGTGCAGGGCGTTAATGTGATTGCCGTCGCTGATACGGATATGTGGGATGATAAATGGTGGGTCGAGGTGAGTGAATATCGTGGTCAGCAGGTAGCCGTGCCCACATCGGACAACGCCAATCTGGTGATGGCGGCGATAGATAACATGACCGGATCCGGCGATCTGATTTCGCTGCGCAGCCGCTCGAAATCCGCGCGGCCGTTTCTGGTGGTGCAGGAATTGATGCGCGCCGCCGAAGCGCGCTATCTCGAAGAAGAACAAAGTCTGAAGACGCAATTGCAGGCAACCGAACAGCGGCTGGCCCAGATGGAACGTCCCGAGGCGGGAATGCCCAAACCCGAGGGCGGCGCCGGGGAAAGTCTTGTGACCCCGGAACAGGACGCCGAAATTCAGCGCGCCCGCGAGCAGATCACGCAAACCCGCGCCGCCCTGCGAAAGGTGCAGCATTCCCTGCGCAGCGATGTCGAATCATTGCAGGACCGGTTGCGCTTTATCAACATTGCGCTGACCCCGTTTCTGGCCGGCGTTGTAGCGATTCTCCTCGCCCAATGGCGCAATCAGCGGCGCAGGATTCGCAGTGCGCAATGGCGAAACGCCAGGTTATTGCAGGCCGGGGGTGAACCATGAAATTCCGGCAATTGACCCTGCTGGCGGCCCTGACCGGCGTCTTCGTCATTGCGGCCGTCATCGCGGTGATGACCCGTGCGACATCGAACCTGGCGCCATTTCCCCATCAGCCGCTGTTTCCCGGCCTTGAACAGCAGATCGAGGCGATCGCCAAAATTACCGTCGATACGGCCCAGGGCAATATCATCGTGACCCGCGACGCCAGGGGCGGCTGGATTTTGCCGGACCGGGGCGGCTGGCCCGCCAATTTCGATGTCGTGCGCAAAGCCATTCTGGCGCTGGCCAAGCTGGAAGCAGTGGAGCGCCGTACGGCGCGCAACGATAATCACAGCGCGCTTTTACTGGCGGCGCCGGATGACGCCAAGGCCGCCGCCACAGGCAAGGGCTTCCGCATCACCGCCCTGAATTCAGCGGGTGCGCCTTTGGCCGGGATGATCCTGGGCAAGGTGCAGACACCCCCCAGCGGCACCCGCGCAGGCGTCGCCTATGCCCGTAAGGCGGGCGAGGATCAGACTTATCTGGTGCAGGGCGATGTGAATATTCCGCTGCAAATATCCGACTGGATTGATCGCGCGCTGTTTGATATTGCAGAAGACCGGATTGCGTCGGTTACGGTTACGCCCCCAGGCGGCCCCGCCTATGACATTACCCGCGCCGATCCCAAGGCCGCCTTTGCCGTTACAAAAACCCCCAAGGGCAAGGAACTGGTGCTGGCCGACTTGCCCGGCAATATTGCCAAAGCGGTCACATTACTGCCGCTGGATGACGCCATGCCTGCGGATAAAATTGATTTCACCAAAGCCTTCCGCGCACGGCATAAGCTGTTCGACGGCATGGTGCTGACCAGCTGGACGGTGGTGCAGGATAAATCCCGCTGGACCCGCTTTGAGGCCAGCCTTGACCCGGCGCAATCCGATGCCGCCGCCAAATCCGGTTTGCCGGCGGCGCACCCGGAACTGTTGAAGCCCGGCGCCGTGCAAAAGCAGATCGCCGCAATCAACGCCCGCACCAAAGGCTGGGCCTTCAAACTGCCCGGCATGAAAGCCGCAGACCTGACGCGCGATTATTACGATCTGTTCAAAACCCCGGAACCGGTAAAAAAACCCGAAGAAGGTGCGGGCGCCCCCTCTGAACCCGGGCTGGACGAACTGCAATAAATCCGCAGGCGGAATACATCACGCCCCTGATCTGTTACTGCGCCTTGCCGTTTGCCGAAATGGGTGAATAGGCGAGGCCTCCGGGTCTGCGGCTGCCCTGGAAAATATGCAGCGGGGCGCCGGTGAAAATATCAAACTGAATGATTTCGCCGGAGAAATTGTTCATCACAAAGGCGCTCAGCCCATCCGGGGCGGCGATGATCCCAACCGGTATGGAAATCTGTCCCATGCGCTTTACATCGCTGAATTTGTCCGCCTCATCGCGCGGCGCGGCGGCGCCGGAGGCCACGCTGCGGGTGGAAAACAACTGTGTCTGTTCCAGCGTCCGGGTATCATAAACGGCGATATCCGCGGACAGGGCGTTTGACACCAGGGCATAGTGGCCGTTTGGCGTCAGCGCCACGCCCATCGGCAGGTTCCCGGCATCCAGCCCGGCGATCAGATGCAGATTGCCGCCTTCCAGCACCTTGATCGTATCCTCGCCGCGATCGATCACCCACAGTTTTCCGCCATCGGAAGATATGGCAAGGCTTTGCGCCTCGGCGGACGTGTCGCTGACGGCCAGTTCCTTGCCGCTGGCCAGATCGATCCTGCGCACCTTGCCGCCTGCCGGATCGCCCAGATATACTGTGTGTCCGTCGCGCGATATGGCGAACTGGCGTGAACTGCTTGCCTCCGGACCAAAGCTGGCCACAATGCGTCCCGATGGCACGTCAATCATCACCAGTGATTTCGCCCCCTGCACGGCGATCAGCGCGCGCTGTCCATCCGGCAGCCATTGCATTGCCGAGGGGCGCTGAAACGGCGCAATGCTGATGGTGGCGCGCACCCGCGCGACCGCAACATCCAGCACCTGCACGGAAGAACCTGCAACCTTGACCGAGCCATAATTTCCGGCAAGGGCCAGCTGCCCATCGGGGCTGACCGCCAGCATTCGCGGACCTTCACCGGTTGGGGCCACGCCGCGGCGCTGGCCATTCACCGTATCGATAAATTCGATCCGCCGATTATCGGGATCGCTGACCAGCAGGGTTGCAGCTGGCGCGGCGCCCGCAAGCAGTCCGGCGAAAAGCCCGCCAAGCAGAAACGCCCGCGTTCGTTTCGCCGAACCCGGCCCTGGCTTCCTCAAGCCGCCGCCAGATTACGCAGCACATAGTGCAATATTCCGCCATGGCGGAAATATTCCACTTCGTCCAGGGTGTCGATCCGGCACAGCAATTGACCTTTCTGCGCCTTGCCACCTGCGCCCGTAATCGTCACGTTTACCTGCATTTTGGGTTTGATGCCGCCCGCAATGCCTTCGATGCTGACTATTTCATCGCCGGTTATGCCGAGGGTTTTGCGCGTCACGCCAGGCAGAAACTGCAACGGCAATATCCCCATGCCAACCAGATTGGAGCGGTGAATGCGTTCAAAGGATTCCGCGATCACGGCTTTGACGCCCAGCAGGTTGGTGCCCTTTGCCGCCCAGTCGCGCGACGAGCCGGTGCCATATTCCTTGCCGGCAAAAATCACCAGCGGAACGCCTTCTTTCTGGTACGCCATGGCGGCGTCATAAATCGACACCTGGGCGCTCTTGGGCAGATGCCTGGTAAGACCGCCTTCGGTGCCCGGCAGCATTTCGTTTTTGATGCGGATATTGGCGAAGGTGCCGCGCATCATCACTTCATGGTTGCCGCGCCGCGCCCCATAGGAATTGAAATCCAGCGCGGTAACCTTGTGATCCGTCAGATATTTTCCGGCCGGGCCGTTCAGTTTTATGGAACCTGCCGGGCTGATGTGATCTGTTGTAATGGAATCCCCGAATACGCCCAGCACCCGGGCATTCATGACATCGCTGAACCCGCCGGGGGTCGATTTCATGCCCGTGAAGTAAGGCGGGTTTTGAACATAGGTCGAGGCCCCGTTCCATTTATAGGTCTCGCCCGCCGTTGGCTTGATCTTGCGCCAGTTGGCGTCGCCCTTGAACACATCGGAATAACGGTCCCGGAACAGTTTGGCGCTGATGCATTTCTTCATCACCGCCGCAATCTCTTTATTGCTGGGCCAGATATCCTTGAGATAAACCGGATTGCCTTTTTTGTCTTTGCCCACCGGGTCCGTCGTCAGATTAATTCCGAGATTGCCTGCAATGGCATAGGCCACCACCAGCGGCGGTGACGCCAGATAATTGGCCTGGGTGTCAGGATTGATGCGGCCCTCAAAATTTCGGTTGCCCGACGATACCGATCCGGCGATCAGATCGCCCGCCTTGACGGCGGCGGAAATTTCTTCCGCCAGCGGACCGGAATTGCCGATGCAGGTGGTGCAGCCGTAACCGACAAGATTAAAGCCCAGCTTGTCGAGATGTTTCTGTAATCCGGCCTTGTTCAGATAATCCGTCACGACCTGCGATCCGGGCGCCAGTGAAGTTTTTACCCAGGGTTTGACGCTTAATCCCCGTTCCAGCGCGTTACGGGCCAGAAGTCCCGCAGCGATCAGCACGCCCGGGTTGGAGGTGTTGGTGCAGCTGGTGATCGCGGCAATCAGAACATCCCCATGTCCAATGTCATATTTTGTCTTGGCGACGGGCACCCGTTTGGCTTCCTGCCCCAGTTTGCCGTAATCCGTACCCAAAGCCGTGTGGAATTCAGAAGCGATGTTGGCCAGCGTCACCCGGTCCTGCGGGCGCTTCGGCCCGGCCAGCGAAGGCTCAACGCCGGACATATCCAGTTCCAGTGAATCCGTGAACAGCGGATCGGGCGTACGCGAGGTGCGCCACATGCCCTGCGCCTTGGCGTATTTTTCCACCAGAGCGATTTGCGCCGCCTTGCGGCCGGTGGCTTTCAGATAGGCGATGGTCTCGCTGTCGATGGGAAAGAAACCGCAGGTCGCCCCATATTCCGGGGCCATGTTGGAAATGGTGGCGCGGTCCGCCAGGCTCAGCTCGTCCAGGCCGGGGCCATAGAATTCGACAAATTTTTCGACCACGCCTTTTTTACGCAGCATCTGCGTGATGGTCAGCACCAGATCTGTGGCTGTCAGCCCTTCGCGCAGCTTGCCTGTCAACTTGAAGCCAATCACTTCCGGGATCAGCATCGAAACGGGCTGGCCCAGCATGGCGGCCTCGGCCTCGATACCCCCCACACCCCAGCCCAGCACGGCCAGGCCATTGACCATCGTCGTATGGCTGTCTGTGCCCACAAGCGTATCTGGATAGGCGACCTCGACGGTTTTGCCGGCCACCTTGTCTTTTTTGGTCCATACGGTCTGCGCCAGATATTCCAGATTGACCTGATGGCAGATGCCGGTTCCCGGCGGCACAACACGGAAATTATCAAACGCGTCCTGTCCCCAGCGCAGAAATTCATAGCGTTCAATATTGCGTTCATACTCGCGCGCGACATTCAGTTTGAAGGCCTTGGCGTCACCGGCGTAATCCACCATCACCGAATGATCAATCACCAGATCGACCGGGGTCAGCGGATTGATCTTGCTGGCGTTGCCGCCAAGCGCCACCATGGCGTTACGCATTGCCGCCAGATCGACCACGGCGGGAACGCCCGTAAAATCCTGCATCAGTACGCGGGCCGGGCGATAGGATATTTCCCGGTCGCTGCGGCGCTGTTTGAGCCACTTGCCAAGGGCCTTGATGTCATCCACCGAAACCGTGCGCCCGTCTTCATAGCGCAACAGATTTTCCAGCAGAACCTTGAGCGAAAACGGCAATCGCGAGATCGCGCCGATGCCGGCTTTCTCCGCAGCCTTCAGGCTGAAATAATCATAGCTCTTGGTTCCCACTTTCAGTTTACGGCGGGTTTTCAGTGTATCTTGGCCAAATTCAGTCACGGCGGAAAACTCCCTCAAAGATGGCGGATGAATCACTAGTGAATTGCATTTTCACTATAGTGGTTAGCGTGTGTTTGCCAAGTGTTAGCGTCAGGGCTATTACTGCGGTGTAAATTTTGGGAGCAAAAATGCATCTGACCGGTGAGGGGCTGGCCTGCGAACGGGGCGAGCGGAAGTTATTCCAGGATGTCAATTTTTCGCTGGCCCCCGGTGATCTGTTATTGCTGCGCGGCGCCAATGGCAGCGGTAAATCCAGTTTCCTGCGCCTGCTTGCCGGCCTGTTGCCCGCATCCGCCGGAACGATACGGGTAGATGACATTCCAGTTGCGCCCGATTGGCAAACCCTGCGGCCGCAGCTTATTTATATCGGCCATCTTGATCCGGTGAAGCCCGCCTTTAGCGTGGCCGAGAACCTGATTTTCTGGATGGGCCTTATGGGACAGGAACTGCACTATAAGCGCGGCAGGGGGGGCGGGCTGATGACCCAGGGCACAGAGCGCGCATTACAGGCCATGGGCATTGCGGCCCTGGCGGACATTCCGGCGCGATTTCTTTCATCCGGGCAAAGGCGCAGATTAAATCTGGCGCGCCTTGCCGCCATCCAGCGCCCTTTGTGGCTTCTGGATGAACCCATGGTCGGGCTTGATCAGGTGTCGGGCGAATTGCTGGCGGGCTTGATAGGTGATCATCGCAAATCCGGCGGCCTGATCGTCGCCGCAACCCACAGCGATTTAGGCGTGACGGTTTCCAGTGATCTGCACTTTGGGGCGGGCAAAAATCCATGACATTCCGCTCATTGGTTATCCGCGATCTTGTTCTCGCAACGCGCATCGGCGGCGGCGGCGCCATGGCGGTGGGCTTTTTTATTGTTGCCGCCGCGCTGTATCCGCTTGGCGTCGGGCCCGAGCTTATCCTGCTGCGGCGCATTGCTCCGGGCGTGTTATGGGCTGCCGCGCTGTTGTCGTGCCTGCTATCCCTGGACCGGCTGTTTCAGGCGGATGAAGAAGACGGCACTCTGGATTTGCTGCTGCTTTCATCGTTTTCACCCACGGGTCTGATCCTTACCAAGGTCTTCAGTCATTGGCTGACAACAGGTCTGCCGCTGATCATCGCGACGCCGTATGTGGCGCTGAGCTTCAATCTTGAATATGCGCCCATGATGACGCTGATCGCGTCCATGCTGCTTGGCACCCCGACCCTGAGTTTGGTAGGCGCCGTTGGCGCCGCACTGACCGTCGGGATACGGCGTGGCGGCATGCTGCTCAGTCTGCTGCTGCTGCCGCTGTATATCCCGGTGCTGATTTTCGGGGCGGGAAGCGTGGAGGCGTCCCTGTTTGGCATGGGGCCCGAGGCCCATCTGATTGTATTGCTGGCCCTGCTGTTAGGCGCCCTTGCCCTTTGCCCGATCGCTGCGGCCAGCGCCCTGCGCCTGCATGTGCGCAGTTAGGCCTTCAACCGCCAGCCGGTTTGCATTACCCGGTAGCAGGCAATCCACAATAGGGCCGCCACAAACGCCGAGACCAGCATCCCGGCGGCGATATTGCTGTCCGAAATACCGGTAAAACCATACCGCATGCCATCGATCAGATAGAAAAATGGATTGAAGCTGTTAACGGCCTGAAGCGCCGGCGGAAGCAGGGCGACGGAATAAAAACTGCCGGACAGGAACGACAGCGGCAGGATGACAAAATTCGTCACCGAGGCCATATGGTCAAATTTTTCAGCCCAAATTCCCGCCAGCATGCCCCCCGCCGAAAGGCTGATAGACGCCATCAGGGCAAAATAGGCCGCCGCCCAGGGATGCGGCATTTCCAGCGCCACGAACGGCAGCAGCGCCAGCAGATTGGCCAGCGCCACGGCGATCCCCCGGCTGACGCCCCCCAAAATGACGGCGGCGGCGACTTCGCCGTGGGACAGCGGCGGCATCAGAAGATCAACGATATTGCCCTGAATTTTTGCCCCCAGGATAGAGGAGGCGCTATTGGCGAAGGCGTTCTGGATAATCGCCACCATGATCAGCCCCGGCGCCAGAAACTGCGTAAACGGAATGCCGTGCACGGCCGGGCGGCTGGCGCCGATGGCAAGCGCAAATATCGCAAAATACAGCAATGTCGTAACGACCGGTGCGAAAACCGTCTGCAAATACAGATTTGCAAACCGCAGCACTTCTTTCACGTACAACGTCCAGACGCCCAGCCAGTTAATGCCGCGAATGCGCGCTGTGCCGAAAGGTGGGGTCGCTGTGGGATCAAAGGCCTGTTGCATACCCCATGCCTAGCTTACCCGCACCGGGCTGGCAAGCGCGCCCTCCCGGCTTATGCACAGGATTTATAAAATATCTGCCTGTCCGCCAATTGAATATCTTGTAGTTTGATTCGTTCGTGCTACGATATGTAGTAGTTCATGGGTATTTTCATACCAGAAAATCCCATTTGCCCGTTCCCCGGTTATGCGAATTGAAGAGGATATGATGGCCTGGACAGACGAACGCATTGCCTTGCTGACCAAACTCTGGACCGATGGACTGACCGCCAGTCAGATCGCAACGGCATTAGGAGAGGCGACAACACGTAACGCCGTCATTGGTAAAGCGCACCGCCTGGGCCTTTCAGGGCGGCCTTCGCCTGTGCGTGCGCCGCGTCCGGCCCGCGCCGCCGGCTTGCGGCCCTCCAAGCCCAGGCCCCTGAACAGCCCCGAGCGCATACCGCTCCTGACCAGAGCGGCGGAGGCCGTGCGCGCCCGTTCGGCGGAACCTGCGCTGCGGCCGGTACTGCCTATTGCAGAGATACCTTCCGGCCCCGGTGTCACGCTGCTGAAGGTCACCGACAAAATGTGCAAATGGCCGATAGGTCATCCGGGCGATGCGGGATTCCGGTTTTGCGGCAGCACGTCACGCGATGGCAGCCCCTATTGCGAAGGACATGCGCAACTGGCCTATCAGCCCATGCCCTCAAAACGCGAACGCCGCGCGGGCTAGACCATGTCCGGATCAGGCGCAATCGCTCCAGGCGATCCCGTCTGATCCGTAAAGCATGGTCTATCTAATAATTTAGCAGGCTGCTGAAAAACCTTTCTTTTTGTCATCCTGAGCGACCCGCTGCGCCAGCGCTTGCGCGGCGAGAGCGAAGGATCTCAGA
>JBEBFX010000251.1:0-3546 GCA_040081735.1 Alphaproteobacteria bacterium
CTGAGCTAGTAAGGGGTTTCGCCATCCCTGTACACCATCAACTGAAACAACCGGATTATTGTCCCGGTTGATGAAATGGGCGGTTCTTTCAATTTCAAGACGCCAGCCGGCGTTCAGCATGGTTTCGAAAAGACGGCCTTCAATCTGGCGTGAGTGCGTTCCAATCACAGTATAGGCCACTTTTTTTGACAAATCTGCTATGCAGGCCTCCATCAAATCGGCCTCGCCACCCTGTATATCGATGTGCAGAAGGTCTACCCTGTCAACCGAATTGACGATCTCTTTCAGCGAAATCATCGGCAGTTCCACATATTTACCCAATAGTTTAAGCGCCTTACGCTGCAAATCCGTCGCGTCAAAAACCGGGGCCAGGCCCCAATTCTCACCCGCCGCATCCTGCAGGGGAAAAAGCGCCACTCCCCCGGACGCGGCGGCAACGCCATGATGCAGGATTACTTCATCGTCTCGAAACCCGTTCACCTCGCACGCTTCTCTGGCGAACTGAATATGTCCCTTGTCGCCTTCGATGCCGATCAGACGCGGCTTTAGACCACGATTGCGCGCCGCGGTTCCTGTAATGTTTAGCCAGCAACCCCACCCGCATCCCAGTTCCACAACCGTGAAAGAATTTCGGGCAACATCAACCGCCCGCAGGGCGCCCGCCCATTCAGCAATGTCCGCATGCCAATTTGCAGGGATCGGCAACGGTTCAATTTTACCCCGCATGGGTTCGAGAATATGGGGGAGAAATTTCGGGTCTATCTTGACGCCAACGTAATTCGTCAGATGCTGCGCCGATGACTTCAAATCCCGGGCGGCATGACTGCGCATCACGGCGATCGCGTCAAAAGTTGCGTAATAGTGGTAAAATGGGCTTCCGGCCTCTATGACCATTGCCGCTTCACCGTGCGCAGCGCCATTAACGGCCCTTTGGCGTAAACCGGCATTCTCCGACAACAAGGCGTTGCGGTCAGAATATAACTTCTGAATGGCTGGAATTCGCAACGCAATTTGACGCAACACAGCCTTGCCAATCTTCAATTAGCAATCCTCCAAAAATTTTCGCTCAAGGACTTACAATTTGGCAAGCAGGCTATCTCAAGGAAATATCTGCCCGGACGCCTTGAAATCATTTTTCAATCCGCGTAGCCGTGAAAATTTCTCCCCACGGGGTTTCACTACAGCTTGTCTTCTGGACTTGCCAGCCATTGCGGGCCAGCAGACCGCGAAAATAGGTTTCCTGAAACCCCAATTCCATCCAGCCATGTTTTCGAATCGCCCAAAGCGATTCCCCATCCAGGCGCAAACCCCAGGGAACTGGAAGCGCGTCCGTGATGGGTTCGGCGGCGAATACAACTTTACCAGCCGGCGCAACGACATGCTGAAGTCCGGCAATCAACGCCTGATGATCCGAGCAATGGTGAAAACATTCAAAGAATAACACCAGATCAAATTTCTCATCCAATGTTTGGATCAGCGAGAAATCACCCTGCACCACATCGATCGTCAGATTATCCCTGCGCGCCCGTTCGCCAATCAGCTGAACGAAATTATCTTCGATGTCGACGGCTTTAACGTGATGCCCCATACGGGCCAGAAATGTCGTTGTATTGCCCCAGCCTGGACCAAATTCAAGAATACGGCTTTTGGGTTTAAGATCGAGGGTTCGAATAAGATGGCCAATGGCAATCAAGTGGTTGCCAACGGTGGGACAGCTTTCGGTGCAAAATGGAAAAGGCGAATCCGCAAGTAAGGTCACGTCGAATTTGCACACTTCGTTGATGACCGCGTAGGGTTTTCCATGCAGCCATTCATACAATTTAAACTGGTGTTCCCGATAGGCCTGCGAGTCTGGATCGGCCGTACTATCCATCGGGAAGTTCATCGTGAACGTCATAAACCCCTTTCGCAACGCATCGTCTGATATGGCAGCCGCCCTATCCAGCATCTGCAACATTTCATCCAGTTCCGGCAGCGTCGAAATAATCCGGGGGCCTGCGGGCCGGGGTAATGCAACCGGAGGCGCCTCCAGACTGACATTCCTATCAGCCGCAATTGAGGCGGGCACTGGCAGTATCCAGTTTTTTAAGGCATGGGCCATGCCCGATTTGCGTAACTGGCCTGGAAGCAGCCTCCATACACGAGAGGCAATTTTTAAATAGATGTCTGGCATGGCAAGGCGCGTCCCCGGTTAAGTCCAAGTCATACAGCCGCTGCAATGCATTAAACAAGGGCCAGAAAATAACGGGCGGTTTCGTCCTTACGGGCAGGCAGGATAAAGTTCCTTATGTTGCTGCCGTGAAGCGCCAAACCTGGTTTTGCCTATGAGCGATGCTCAGGCAGGGAAATGACATCCCGGACGCGCCGCCCGCCGCCAAAAATTATTGACAATGGCGCTCTTATCAACTCTATTTCCCGAAATTACGGGTGGGGGATGGCGCGGACCAGCTCTGTTTTCGGCTAGCGCCGCTTCATACAACGGCATAGCGCAACCAGTGGCCGTGGCCAGGTTCTGCATTATTATGAAAAAGCGCTTAGATGGATAAAGGGCATTGCTGTCATTATGACTTGCCTGGGTAGACTGGCCACAGGCTCTAGCCGGAGCACGGCGCTGGCAAGCGCTATTCTGCCGCGAAAATTCAAGAAGTTGGCGCTTCCCTTATCCATTTATCCCGCCGGATAAATTCAGTGGCGCAAACCCTTTACCTTGACTGCTCCAGCCTGGCGTTCAACCCGGATCTGAATACAGGGATTCAACGCGTCGTGCGCCGTGTCCTGGAGAACACGGCAGACCTGGCGTCTGAAATCCCGGTCACCGTACTGCCGGTTTGCATTGGCAATTCCCGCTTTGATATCATTCCGATCTCGGCGCTCTATCCAAAATCCATTTCCGTTGAAGACGGCGGCGCAGCGTCAGTCAAGCCATCTTTCCGGGTTTCGTTTATAGCCTATTTATGGGGGATCTATATCGCTGGAAGAGAGCTTGTCTCTGCTCTGAGCGGTCATAACCCCTGGGTCAGGCGGTTTTTGTTCAACCCTCGTGATAAAATGGGATTGGGCTTTATACTAGATAATTTGCTGTTCAAGCCGGTGCGTATGATGCGGCGCTTATTTCAGCCCCCGCCATCGCCAGAACCAAACGATTCATTGAATGCTTTTGACGCTGTAAATTCAGGCGATATCTTATTGCTGCTGGACTCCTCCTGGCATTCAAATGTTTGGCCCAGCGTTGACCGCTTTAAAAAGAAAGGGGGGAGTATTATCGCGGTTATATATGATCTGATACCGATTTTGCATCCGGATTTCTGCGATGAATATCTGGTGACCCTGTTTAAAAAGTGGTTTGATGAATCGATCCCTTTTGTGGATGGTTACATCAGCATATCGGGAACAGTCCAGAACGACCTTCAGGCTTTTTTGCGCAAGGAGTTGGGAGAGAAAGTCCTTGAAAAGTCCTTTGATTCATTCTATTTGGGCGCAGACTTGCTGGATGAAGGCCTGAACACATCAACAGTTCACGAGAAGCAAATCCGCCAAACGATAACG
>JBEBFX010000252.1:0-3541 GCA_040081735.1 Alphaproteobacteria bacterium
GTCCCTCCCCTTTCCAAGGGGAGGAAACCTCGACGCAAACACCTCCTCCCCCGGAAAGGGGGAGGTTGGGTGGGGGTCCGATTCAATGTGAAAACAAAATGCGCTAGCCCGTGGCCAGTTTGCGCTCCGGATCGTGCAACCCGGTGCGCCAGTCCTCCAGCACCGCCAGGGCGCGGGCCTCGGTAAGAGAATCAAACAGACGGCCGCTGGACAGTAATTGGCTGGGGGCAACCGCGCGGCCATTGCGCGCCTGCTCCAGAAGCAGAACAACACTTACAAACTGGCCGCGATCTGCGCCCGCCGCGCGGCAAATAACGGCCAGCCCCTGGGCCTCGCTTTCAAAGGCAAAATGAACCAGGCTTTGCACATTAAGCCTCGTCAACGCCGCCATACCTGAAAAGAAAAGTGGCAAGCGTTTCTCGCGCAGGAACGAAATCACCCGGGTGATATTCAGCTCGCCATTGGCCTGTAAGCGTTCGACCAGATTTGCCGCTTTACCGCTGATGCCCGGCGGCGATCCGGCTGGCGTCAGGGTTTTGACCATACGCACTTCGCGCACGGCCTGATTTACAATTTCCCTGTCATTAGGGAATTTCACAGCAAGATGCCGTTTCAATTCGTCAGACACGAAAGCCGCCAACTTCCTGGCAAGTTGCGGGGGCAGGTCCGCGCGGCTGACCAGGGGGCCCTGCAAATTTACCCGTAACCTGCTTTCTTCAACGGCGTATTCCATTGCGGCCGCTGAAATCGCGGCGCTCTGATTATTCAGCAGCGCCTCCAGCACCTCCGGCTCGCCGGGTTTTAACAGGGCGTCCCCAACCTCGGCGGAAATGTTCGGGCGCGCCGCCACAAGCAGGCGGTGCTCGCGGGTTTTACCCTTGATGATGGCGACAAAATCAACATCATCCAGCAGCGGGCTGTGCGTGATAACCGGCCCGGCAACCATGATTTCATCCCTGGCAAGGGCGCGGATCAGCGCTTTGGGGGCCTGATCGGACGACGCCAGCCGGTCCGCGATGCGGGCGCGAAGCTCAATTTCAAACTCGGCAATCAGACGGATGATGATCTGGCCGGCAATTTCCCTGTCCTGGGGGTCCATCTTCTGGCCATTGCCCTGACAGAGATCAATGATGCCCACGGACAGCGCGCGCCGCGCATCCGGGCTTTTGTTTTTTGCAAGTTCAATCAGGTTTTCGATCATGGCTCCATCCTTGAACGGAGCATAGATGCGAAAGTTTACTTAAGCGTAAATCCGTCACAGTTTTATAAGAACAAACGGGCGGCAGGCCCGTAAGCCCGTAACCCTTTTTTAGGATTTTACCCCAGCCTGCCGAGCGCCGCCACGGTTTGCGCGGTTTTTTCAAGCGGTACAAGATGCCCGGCTTCGGCAATGCTGACCAGCTCGCAATTCGCAATCAGTTTTTTGAATTCCTGCGCGTAACGCGGCACGATCAACTTGTCGCTGTCGCCCCAGATCAGCAGGGTGCGCGCCTTGACACGGTACAGCCGTTCGCGCAGGCCACGTTCGGGAATGGGAAACAGAATTTTTCCTGCCATGCCCAGCTGCCGCGCATTCTGGATCAGAAACGATTTGAGGAATTCAAGATTGGAAAAATCCATGCCCGCGGTCATCATCTTGCCGCCCGCGACCGCGTCATGAAACAGATATTCCGGCAGTTCATAAGGCAGCAATGCGAAAATATCCGGAATCGGATAATCATCCAGCCACAATCCCGCCGGGCAGATCAGGCACAGTTTTTCCACCTCGTTCGGCGCAACCGCCGCCATTTCCGCCGCGATCATGCCGCCCATGGAATGCCCGGCCAGGATCGGCCTGTTCAGGCCGAGCAATTCGGCGACATCAAAGGTGTGCAACGTGACATCCAGCATGTCGCGGATTTGCGGGCATTCATCGGACGCGCCATACCCCGGCAGCAGCGGCGCATAGACGTGATATTTCGCCGCCAGCGCATTCAGGAACGGATCTTCCAGCGTGACGCCGCCCGCCCCATGCAGAAACAGCAGATCAGGCCCGGCGCCGCCTTCCAGCACATGGGTTTCGACATGACGGGTTTTGATTTTGCGCAGCTGCATGGCCTATTCTCCCGCCACGGGAATACGGGTTTTCAACGCCGCATCCACCGGCGCGGGCGTGGCGCGGCGTTCCAGCGGCTTGCACCAGAAGCGCGTGTCGTTTTCATATTCGGGAAACAGATTGCGCATTTTCGGCATCACTTTTTCGGCAAACAGTTTCGTGGAATGTTTGCATTTATCGACCGGCATATTGCCCACATGCATCAGGCAGAACAGATTGCCGACATGCAGGCTTTTCGCCAGAAATTCCAGCTTTTCGCGCACCGTATCCGGGCTTCCGGCCACCACATAGCCATCGTCCAGCAGCTGTTTCCAGCTGAGGTGCGAAAGATCGCCCATGTTCGGCGCATATTGCGACAGCGCGCCGGTCTGGATGGTTTTGATCGTGCGATAGCCCGGCGCGTCGGCGAAGCCCGGATGAATGTGCAGACAGCGATTATAGAAATAATCGACATGTTCGCGGAACATGGTTTCGGCTTCCTGGTCGGTTTCGCCGACAATGATGGTCTGCGCGAAACCGGCGCGGTAGGGGGATTCATCGGGCTCGTTGCGCTCGGTCAGCCGGTCCCAGTAACCCTGCATCAGCGCCTTGGCGCGGATATAGCCGGTGAAGCTCAGATAGGAATAGGAATAGGTGTTGTCGAGACAGAAATCATAAGTCTCGACCGAACCGCCGCCGGGAATGTGAATTGGGGGCGGATTCTGAATGGGCTTCGGCCAGATATTGACGTGGCGCAGTTTGGTGTAGCGGCCATTGAAGGCGAACGGTTTGTCTTCCTTCCAGGCGCGCATGATCAGATCGTGGGCTTCGAGATATTTCTCGCGCGTCAGGGCCGGTATCTGGCCATAGCAGTAATTGGTGTCCATCGACGTGCCGACCGGGAAGCCCGCCACCAGGCGGCCGCCGCACATCACATCCAGCATGGCGAATTCCTCGGCCACGCGCACCGGCGGATTATACAGCGCAATGGAATTGCCCAAAACCACGATCGCCGCATTCTTGGTGCGCCGGGTCAGCGCCGCCGCCATGATATTGGGCGACGGCATCATGCCATAGGCGTTCTGGTGATGCTCGTTGATGCCGACGCCGTCAAAGCCCACCTGATCGGCGTATTCGAGCAGATCGAGATAGTCATTATACACATCATGCCCGCGCACCGGGTCATACAGGGTGCTGTCAATATCCACCCAGACGGAACGGTTCTTCTGGCGGAAATCATCGGCCAGATAGGGCCAGGGCATCAGGTTGAACCAGGTGAATTTCATGGCGGGCGCTCCCATCGGATTGGCGATGCCAAAATCTAGCATAATGAACAGCCCCGCCGGGAGATTTTTTGGAGGGGCGCGGGTTTTGGGTTGAAACTTCTCTCAGCCCTCGGCCTGTCACCCCGCACTTGTTGCGGGGTCCAGAAGTCACACATACAGACTTCAATTTGGAACCCTGGAC
>JBEBFX010000253.1:0-3537 GCA_040081735.1 Alphaproteobacteria bacterium
CCCTGACCGCTTGCCCCCTTGACCAGATTATCGATGACGCTGACGATAATGGCCCGCCCCGGCCTGCGGTCCGCAACCACACCCATCAGGGCATGGTTCGTGCCCCTCACGTGCCGGGTCGCCGGAACCTCACCCATTGGCAGCACCCGCACGAATGGCTCTGATCCGTAACGCGCAGAAAGCGCCGCGTGAATATCACCCGCCGTTGTTGCGGTTCCAAGCTCCACATAAATCGTCGACAGAATACCCCTGTTCATGGGCACCAGATGCGGCGTGAAACTGGCGATGACCGGCGCGCCGGCCGCGCGGCTAAGCTCCTGATCGATCTCCGCCATATGCCGGTGATTGGCGACGCCATAGGCATGGATCGCTTCGCTGACTTCGGAAAACAGGCTGCCTTCCTTCAGGGCGCGCCCGGCCCCGCTGACCCCGGATTTGGAATCAATGATGATATTGTCCGTGCCGATCAGTTTCTGCATCACCAGCGGCGCGAGCGGCAGCAGCGCGCTGGTCGGATAGCAGCCGGGACACGCCACAAGCCGGGCCGCCGCTATTTCCATACGGTAAAGTTCCGTCAGGCCGAACACGGCTTCATCCTGAATATCCGCCGCGCGATGGGCGTGGCCATACCATTTCTCGTAGGCCGCCAGGTCACGCAGACGAAAATCCGCCGACAGATCAATAATCTTTATGTTGCGCGGAATGCCTGCGATCACTTCTTGAGTCGTGCCGTGGGGAAGCCCGCAAAAAATCAGATCGTACGCATCCCAACGCAGCTGTTCAATCGCCACCAGGGGGGGAAGACCGAGCCCGGCAAGATGCGGAAAAACACTGCCATAATCCTCGCCCGCCTTGCGGTCCGCCGTCAGCGCAGCGATGCGCACATGCGGATGGCGTGAGAGCAGGCGCACCAGTTCCGCGCCCGTATAACCGCTGGCCCCCAGAATGGCAATATTGGCAAGGTTTTTCATAATGACTTCCTCCGCTCTGAAAATGCGCAAAGAAAAAGGGGACGTGCCGGGCGCGTCCCCTTTCCATACGAAAAGTTGCGCGCCGGTTAGCGCTTGGAGAACTGGAAGCTGCGACGGGCTTTGGCGTGGCCATATTTCTTGCGTTCCACCACGCGGCTGTCGCGCGTGAGAAACCCGCTAAGTTTCAGCACCGGGCGCAGGTCCGGCTCGTAATAGGTCAGCGCCTTGGAAATGCCATGACGCACCGCACCCGCCTGGCCGGATAATCCGCCGCCCTTGACTGTGCAAAACACATCAAACTGCCCCAGGCGCCGGGACACTTCAAACGGCTGGCGCAAGATCATCTGCAACACCGGCCGCGCAAAATAGGTAGCCAGTTCGCGGCCATTGATGGAAAACCGCCCGCTGCCCGGCTTGATCCAGACACGGGCAATGGCGTTCTTGCGCTTGCCCGTGGCATAGGAACGGCCCAGACTATCGATTTTGGGCTCCACCCGCACAAAGTCACCTGTCTCCGGTGAACCCGAGGTGCGCTGCACCGCTTCCTGTTCGGTCCGGCGCTGCCGGTCATCCAGGGCGCCTCGCAGATCGCCAAGTCCTCTTTTATCTTGCACCATGCTCAGCCGATCCTTGTATTCTTGCGATTTAACGATTTGAAATCAACCTGCACCGGCGATTGCGCCGCATGCGGATGTTCTGTGCCCGCATAAATCCGCATATTGCTCAATTGCTGACGGCCCAGCGGACCGTGCGGCAGCATGCGCTGCACCGCTTTGGACAGGACCCGTTCCGGATGCTGCCCCTTCAGGGTTGTTCCGGCCTTGCGTTCCTTGATGCCGCCCGGATACCCGGTGTGCCAGTAAAAGGTTTTGTCGGCCAGTTTATTGCCGGTCAGCCGCACCTTTTCAGCATTGATGACGATGATATTGTCACCGCAATCCATATGCTGGGTATAGGTGACCTTGTGCTTGCCCCGCAAACGCACAGCAATAAAACTTGCAAGCCGGCCCAGCACCGCGCCTTCGGCGTCAATGACCAGCCACTTTTTCTCAATTTCCGACGCTTTCGCCGAATAGGTTCTCATACGCTTTCTCCAAATCCAGTGCCCCCATCTGTGAAGGCCGGAATGGCGCGCAGTATGCGTTTATTTTTTCGCATGTCAAGACACGAAATGATAATATCTATCAGCAGTTCCAATGACTTACATGTGTGGTATTAATTTACCACACATGTAAGTCAGATTTCTTCGCAGCATCAAGCCTTTTAATAACGCGCTTACAGCAGCGTAAGCGCATAACAAAGCAGGCGCCGGGGGCTTATTTACCCTCGCGCAGCCGCCAGAGCCGGACGGCTGAGGCATTTGCCAAGCCAGGCCGTTACATTGGGACAGGCCGATGTATCGAACTTCGCCATTTGCAGCCAGGACAGCACCGAGGATACGTTGAGATCTGCAATGGTAAAGGTTGAGCCCAGCAGATAGTCCTTACCGGCTAACGCCCCATCCAGCACCTTTAACGCTGTGCCAAGCTTTGCCGTGGCCGCCTCCACTTCTGAATCCGGGATGGGCGCTTTCATCCGCTTCATCAGCAGCGTCAGCGCCGGTCCTTCGGCCTCGGTGACGGCCCACAGGCTCCATTGCAGCGCCCGGCCCTCATCGGCAAGATTTTTTGGCTGCAAGTCGCCACCATGTTTTTTGGCAAGATACAGGTTGATAGCCAATGATTCACACAGGATCAGACCATCGTCATCAATAGCCGGAATATGCCCGTTGGGATTGATTTTCAGAAAATCCGGCTCGCGGGAGCCGCCTGTATTGGTGATGGGCACATTTTTATAGTCAAGGCCCAGTTCCTTGGCCAGCCACAGAACGCGAATCGCGCGTGATTGAGGAATTCCGTAAATTGTAAGCCCCATCTTCATCTCCCAGGTTATGGACAATCCGCCACCGGACGCCCTATCATTCAAGACGGACAGTTGATCAGAAAAGCATTCCCGGCACAATGGACAGACCCATGGAAAATGAAAATTACAGGGACGGCGATATCGCCCGCATCCTGAAGGCAACCAAAACCATTGCCGTTGTAGGCGGCAGCCCTGAGCGCAACCGGCCCAGCTACAGCGTCATGCAATTTCTGCAAAAGCGCGGCTATCGCATTGTTCCGGTGAACCCGCGCGCGGCGAACGAAACCATTCTGGGGGAGAAAGTTTACGCCAGTTTGGCGGACATCCCTTTTTCCATCGACATGGTGGATATTTTCCGCACCTCGGACGCCGCCGGTCAAATCAGCGATGAAGCCGTTGCGATCAAGGCCAAATATGTCTGGATGCAGTTAGGCGTGCGCAATGCCGCCGCCGCCGCCCGCGCGCGCGCCGCCGGATTGCAGGTCATAATGGACCGGTGCAGCAAGATTGAATATGGACGCCTGTCCGGCCAGATCGGATTTATGGGCGTGGACACCGGCATCATCAATAATTCGCGCCGCCGCCCCGTATAAAGGGAATTATCAATTATTAGAATTGTCATCCTGAGCGAAGCGAAGGACCCCAGCCCGCAGCAAGCAAGATC
>JBEBFX010000093.1:0-13186 GCA_040081735.1 Alphaproteobacteria bacterium
GCCCGGCGCTAAATCAGCGGGCGACGTTCTCATTATTCCGATCTACGCCGCGCAAGACGCAACCGATGCGCCAGTGAATGAATTATGGCGCCCGGAAGCGGCGAAAGCCGCTGAAATGGCGCCGGCAGAGGCCATAGCGGAAAAAATTATACTGCCCGCAGAGGAGCCAGTTCAGGCAGTGCAGCAGGTTGTCGTTGCAGCACAGCCCGAGGCGCTGGTCGAGCCAGCCCCTGATCAAGAACCTGAACTGCCTGAGGCGCCGGCCGGGCCCAAGCGCGGCGGCTGGTGGCAACGTCAGTTTGGAAAGGCGTAACCGGAAACCCTGATCCAGCTGATTTTGTGGTGTGCCGAAGCAAATAACGGAGATGGCCGTTCTATGGATATGTTTTCGCTTGATACGGAAAAAGAAGTCCTGCAGCGCTACAGCGCCGCATCCCAGGCCCGAGAGGAGGCCCTGTGTTGTCCTGTCGCGTACGATCCGCACTATCTGAAGGTCATCCCACAGGAAATAATCGATCGCGATTACGGCTGTGGTGACCCGTCACAATTTGTCCGCAGCGGTGAAAGTGTGCTGGATCTGGGCAGTGGGGGCGGTAAAATCTGTTACATTATCGCACAGATTGTTGGCCGGGACGGCAGGGTCACGGGAGTTGATTTTAATCCGCCCATGCTGGAACTGGCCAATAAATATCACAGCCAGATCGTAAAAAGCGTCGGCTTTGACAATATAGAATTCAAACGTGGTAAAATTCAGGACCTGCGCACGGATATTACGGCCGTCGAAACCTGGCTTGCGGCCCATCCGGTGCCGCCATTGGTTGACGTGCCGCTCGAAGAAGCAGGTCTGTTTGACTATATGCGTTCCGTTTCGCGTCATCCCAAAGAAACCAAGGGCGAAGATTATACCGCAACCACTGAGGCCGCCGCCGGAATATGCGGCCCGGAGGGCTGCTGCTAATACAGACCCTTGCGTCCCATATCGAGAAATTTCTCCCGCCGCGCCCGGCAGATCGCGACGCCGTCGCTGCCATCCATATCTGCAAGCGCCTGTTCGATAATCAATCCTGTCTGGCGGATGGTCTGGACCGGCTCGCGGTGCGCGCCGCCAACCGGTTCCGGAATGATCGTGTCGATCAGGCCCAGCGCGAGTAATTCCTGCGCCGTCAGTTTCATGGCGGCGGCGGCCTCTTTCGCCTTATCGGTGGCGCGCCACAGAATGGACGAGCACCCTTCCGGGCTGATCACCGAATAGATGGCGTGTTGCAGCATGATCACGCGATTGCCCGCAGCCAGTGCAATGGCGCCGCCGGACATGCCTTCGCCAATGATGACCGCGATCAACGGCGTCTTCAACGACAGACAGCGGTCGGTGGAGCGGGCGATCGCCTCTGCCTGTCCGCGTTCTTCCGCCCCGACACCGGGATAGGCGCCGGGTGTGTCGATCAGGGTAAGCACCGGCAGCCTGAATTTTTCCGCCAAATCCATCAGCCGGATCGCCTTGCGATAGCCCTCGGGCCTGGCCATGCCGAAATTGTGCCGCACCCGTCCATCGGTATCGGCCCCTTTTTCTTGCCCGATCAGCATGACCGGCCGGCCATTCAACCGCCCAAGACCGCCAATAATGGCCTTGTCTTCGGCAAAGCCGCGATCACCGGCCATGGGCGTGAATTCGGTAATAAGCTGGCTGATATAGTCCAGGCAATGGGGCCGGTTCGGGTGACGGGCAACCAGGGTTTTTTGCCAGGGGGTCAGCCGCGCATAGCTTTGCCGCAGTAACGCCGTTGCTTTGGTTTCCAGCCTGGCCACTTCATCGCTGATGGTGACGGTGGCGTCTTTCGCCGCCAATTGGCGCAATTCCTCGATTTTATCTTCGAGTTCGGCGACCGGCTTCTCAAAATCCAGATAGGTCCGCATAGGCCCCTGACCATTGTGACAATGACCCGCGTTGTCGCCCGGACAGCGGGCGCTGTCAACTGCGGCAGGAATGGTGATATTTAACGCCGCGCCAGCGAGTGGTGCTGCTTCACCAGCACAATTCTATCCTCACAGAATGCTCAGGCCTTATGCGCCATGTTCATGTGTATATTCCCGCAACCAGCAGGTCGTTCTCCAAATCCATTGTAGAATTGAAGTGTAGATCAGCACACTCAAAAAAATTCTCTACCCCATTCATAACTTCATACAGGTTTATTAAATTTATTGAGGAGATAGGAAAAACAATAAGCTTGTCTTGAGTGTTTGTTGCATACCGAAGTGAAAAAGAGCCTGGATCAAACTCGTTGAATTCTACAATATATGATTCGACGGCTGCCATGTCAGTAGGGTTATGACCACCATAAATTTCAGCTATTTTTTTGAACTGATTCCAAAGAAATATAAGATCGTGTCCCATTCGTGTGGAGTTAATGCCCTTCCAAGGGCCGTAATCCACTATCATTGCCTTTAATGCTAATTCTATATAATGCCGGTAACAGAAAATGATCGGATAAACCAAGTTATGCCTGTCAGATAGATCATTTACAGTACGCTGAATAAGCACATCACCGGAGCGCTTATACCCCTTGGCAAGACGGTAGCGTCGCTCTCTAGGATCTTGTGCCAGCCAAGCATCTCCTCCAGGAAGGAAAAGCCGATCTCCATTCCTTGGCCACTTTTCGTTGAGAAGCTCGAGAATGTGGTAATTATTTTCTAATTTTTCGTAATTGTCTGGCATGAATATTCCCTTATATTTTATTCGCGCTGTACATTCATCAGCACATTTCAACGCCCGCGCCTTCACACTAGGTCCTTCAGCAATTCCGGATGCTTGTCCAGAAGCCGGAACAGATTGATGATCGCGGGTAACGGGGCAGATTCTCCGCGTTCATAGCGCGAAAATGCGTTATGGCCGCCGCCAGTAAGACGGGCGGCGGCAACCTGACTTAGGCCAAGTTTGCGGCGGATACGGCGGATTTCCCTGCTCTGTTGTTCGCGCTCACGCAGCACCAGCATATCACCGGCTGCCGCATATCGCCGTGCACTCTCAGAATCAAACTCCGTTTCGCCGCAGCCAACACAGCGCCAGCCAGACAACCCATCTAATGTCGCCGCCATTCCAGCGTGTGAGATGTTGAAGGTCTCTTCCTCAAAGTGCTTCATGCCTTTGCGGGTTTCACAATTGAGACATTTCCGGGTCATGTTCACTTCTCCTTGAACTGGATCACGGGCGCCGAGGCGCGCAACGTGATCTTGATATAGGCGTCTTTTCTGACAGGTGTTGCTGCATGGTATACATCCTGCCACACCCGGTGATCGGCAAAAGCTGTCATGGACTTATAGAAATCGCGCCGTGTCAGGGAGGCAATCACGGCGAGCATTTCGGTCATGGTTAGGCCCATTGTCCTGCCGCCATCAAGGGCGGTCTTGGTGAATGCCGCAGCCCCCAGCCGTATAACTGCTGCCTGAATGCCTTTGAGGTCGTAATGGGGGGTGCGTTTTTCCACAAAAAGAATATTACCCTGCAAGGGTAATGTGGACAAGGGGCATTTTATACTAACGCCGCGCCATCGGATGGTGCTGATTGACTAGCGCCTGCATACGCGCCGTCAGCACATGGGTGTAAATCTCCGTCGTGGAAATATCCGCATGGCCCAGCATTTGCTGCACGGCCCGCAGGTCGGCGCCATGCGCCAGCAGGTGCGTCGCGAAAGCGTGGCGCAGGGAATGCGGAGAAATTTTCCTTGCCGGCAATCCGGCGCGCGCCGCCAGTTCGCCGAGCAGTTGGGCAAAGCGGTGCCGGGTCAGGTGACCGCTGCCCCCGCGGGAAGGAAACAGAAATTTTGACTGCGGCGCGTTGCCCAGAAATTGCGGCCGCACGGCAAGATATTTTTCAATGGCGGCACGGGCCGGACCACCCAAAGGCACCAGCCGTTCGCGCCCGCCCTTGCCGCGCACCAGCAATAGTTGCGGGTCGTTGCGCACGGCGCTCAGCGGCAGGCCGACCAGTTCGCTGACCCGCAAACCAGTGGCGTAGAGAATTTCCAGCAGGCAAACCAGCCGTATGGATGGCGGTGTTTCCGCAAGCGATTTTGCGCAATCGATCAACCGGTCAACATCGCTTTCCGCCAGCACATGGGGCAGGGGACGGCGGCGGCGCGGCCCCTCAATCGTGCTGGACGGGTCATCCGTTCGCATCGCATCGGAAACGAGGAAGCGGTAAAATTGCCGGATGGCGGATAATTGCCGCGCAGCGGTTGACGCGCTTAACCCGGTTGCCGACAGCCTGTCCAGATATTGGCGGATATGTTCCGAACCGGCGTCATTCAGGCTGATTTTACGGCGGGTCAGAAAATCCTTGAACCCGGTCAGGTTGCGGCCATAAGCGGCGAGGGTATTTGCGGCGGCGCCGCGCTCCGCAGACAGCATTTCCAGAAAAGCCTCGATTAGCGGATCATATCGCACTGGCGCTAAATCCGGGCAAGCAAAGCGGCATCAAGCGCCAGGGCGCGGGCCTCCGCCCGCAGGCCGGCGGAATTGAGCGATCGCACCGCCATCCCGAGCAGGAATGGATAGGCAAGGCCTTGCCCGTTTGCGCCCAGACATATCAGGCTAAGTAGAACGGTTTGTCCGGTGCGCCCGCTCTGGCTGGCCTCCATCAGTAAATGCAGAATTGCGGCCGGGGGCGTGGCGGCAGGTTCTGAATTTACCGGTTCTCCGGTCATGTTGATCCATTCAGATTCAGGGGTGTCATGCCCCAGCGCAGACAGGGCCGACAGCATCAATTGTCCTTTTTTCGCCTTCTCTTCCGGCTTCAGCTGCCCCAGCCAGGCTGTTATTTCAGTTGGATCGTCCGGCACTACCTCCGGTGGTTGCGCCAGCCGGAGTAGGGGCCAAAGGTCATTGGCAGCCTGGGCCGCACCGGGATTGTTCCCAGATACGCTCAATGCGCGGGCCATGTCATACCAGCGCCGCGCTGCAACCGGGTCGCCCGCAGCCAGTAACGCGCGGCCTGCGTCAGCGGCAATCTCAATCATTTCGGGCGCCGGAACAAGATCGCGTAGGGGGGGCAGATTGACACGGGCGACGGTCGCGAAGCTGTTGCTTGCGCGCGCCAGTGACAGTGCCGCCGACAGCGCAAGGGACAGGCTTGCGGGTGAATCCTGACCACGCACAGACTGAAACATCAGGGCATTGGCTTTGGGAGCGGATAATTTTGGCGCCAGATCACGGGCGTTGGCGCGATCCTCAACCGGGAATGGCAGTTCTGAATAGAGCTGCGCCACCTCTTCCGGCCCGATTGCGCCGGCGGCTTCTGCACGTTCTGCTGCGGCCAGGCGTTGCTCTGCTGATGCGCCGGGCATACGCGCCATCAATTTCAATTCGGCGGCCGTAGCGTCATCAGGAATTTTTGCGGGCAGGGGCAGCGAGGCAAACCGCATCATCGCCAGTTGCAGGATATCCGGCGGCGGTAGTGATTTTGGCAGTTTGCCGGATTTGCTGACCAGCACCGTCAACAGGCTTTGATATCCGGTATCGTCTGGCTCCTGCTCGGCGGCCAGGGACGCTGATAATTGCGCCGCCGCCTCATTGCCATTGAGAATGTGGCAAAAGCCCGAGAGTTTCAGCCAGAACGCCGCGCTGCTGGTCCTGACATTAGCCGCCGCCATCTCACAGGCTGTTTTGACCTCGTTTAACGCCAGGGCGATTTCGGCGCGGGCCTGAAGCAGCGCGTCATCCCTGCTGGGACCGCCTGCAAGTGCCGCCAGCTGCGCCGCCAGATCAAACTGACCCGCTTCAATCAGCCGCGCCAGCCGCAAACCTATAAAAGACGGGCCGGTTACAGTTCCCGTAGGAGGCTCGGCAGCGCTCAGCAGCAGACGCCGGGCCAGCCTTTGCAGGGTTGGGGACGCCGTCGTCACCGGCAATTTCGCTAGCAGCCGCACCACGAACGCGTGGCCGGCGCCCTGCCACATATCCCGCCCAAAACCGCCATTTTCCAATGTCAGAAGGCCGGCGGCGCCAAAATCCAGATCAGCCAGGGCGCCGGTGCTGATACCCTCTTCTGGCGCCCCGGCAGGATAGGCATTCTCGTACGGCGGCATGGGTGAAACGGGCTGGGCGGTAACTGCCGGGCGAAGGGGTACGGGCGCTTGCGCCACAGCAATGCCGCCTGAAACTGAAAGGGCAAGCAGAATGCTGTTGCAGAAAATCAGATTCCGGCGGCGATTATTTACCCAGCATATCATTGGGCAGCACTTTCTCGACCGTGCGCACAGGCGGCGGCACGTCCCAGATAGAGATGTATATGGCGCCGCCAACAATAGCGGCAACAAGCAAAACCAGAATGGAACCAAGCAGTTTTGGCATCGTTGAGTGCTGCGCCTTTCCTCTACAAGGATGATTCTCGAGCGAATCCTCACGCGGAGCCGCCTATCGCAGGGACATTATCCGGTGCATCAAAGCCTTTCAATGGCGCAAAAAACCCGGCCGGAAAATCCTCGTTAGAAAACCGGCCGTTTTCGGGTACTCTGACACAATGGAAGATGAACCAGCTGAAGAGGGCGGCTCTCTCATTTCGCCTCCGGCTGAAAATCCGGCGGGGGACAGGGTCATTGTGCTTATAGGTCTGATGGGGGCCGGAAAAAGCACGGTGGGTCGGCGGCTGGCGACCCGGCTGGGGGTAAATTTTCTGGATACGGACACAGAAATTGAAACCGCTGCCGGAATGACGATACCCGAGATATTTGAAAAACATGGAGAACCGGCATTCCGGCGCGGCGAAACCCGAGTGATTGAAAGATTGTTACAGGATATGAGCAAAGCCAACCCGCCCGGCGGCGTGCTGGCAACAGGCGGCGGGGCCTATATGAATCCCGAAACCCGGGACAATATTGCCCGTTATGGAGTCTCGGTATGGCTTCGGGCAGATATAGAGCTTCTGCTCCGGCGTGTTGCGCGACGCAACAATCGCCCCCTTCTCAAGCAGGGTGAAGCGCGCGAGACAATGTTCCGGTTGCGTGATGAACGCTATCCTGTCTACGCCCTGGCTGATATTGTCGTGGATAGTGTTGAGGCGCCGCATGAGGTTGTGGTTGATATGATACTGGAAAAATTAGGAGAATTTTTCTCGCAATCCGATGGTCATCCTGAATGAGCGCCCCGGCGGTTCAGTGTGTGAACGTGGCGCTTGGGGCGCGGGCCTATGACATTCATGTTGGCGTGGGTCTGCTTGAGCAGACCGGCGGCCTGATTGGGCCGATGCTGAAGCGTAATCGTGTCGCCATTGTAACAGACAGCAATGTGGCGGAACGGCACCTCCCCGCCCTGCATGCTTCACTCGCCAGCACTGGAATAAATTCTGTGCTCTGCATCATCCCTCCAGGTGAACATAGTAAAAATTTCAATCAGTTAGAGAAATTACTTGACTGTCTGCTTGAGCAAAAAATTGAACGCGGAGATTTGCTGCTGGCGTTTGGGGGGGGCGTAATTGGCGATCTTACAGGGTTTGCCGCGTCCATATTACGCCGGGGGGTCGATTTTGCCCAAATTCCAACCACATTACTGGCCCAGGTTGATTCTTCCGTGGGCGGTAAAACAGGCATTAATAGCCGTTTTGGCAAAAATCTGATCGGGGCGTTTCACCAGCCGCGCATCGTGATCGCAGATGTAGCACTACTGGATACGCTTCCGGTACGGGAATTGCTGGCGGGTTACGCGGAAGTGGTGAAATACGGCCTGATCGGCAACGCGGATTTTCTTGACTGGCTGGAAAGGCACGGGGCGGCCATCCGTGATGGCGACCGGGGTGCGCGAATACATGCCGTGATGACCAGTTGCGCCGCAAAAGCAGCCCTGGTGGTGCAGGACGAGCGTGAATCGGGACCGCGCGCCCTGCTTAATCTCGGGCATACATTTGGTCACGCGCTTGAAGCGGAAACCGGTTTCGGGAATCGCCTTCTACATGGAGAAGGGGTAGCCATCGGCATGTGTCTCGCATTTGAGCTGGCGTCCAGACTCGGGCTTGCGTCCGGGCAGGACGCCATGCGGGTCGCATGGCATTTATCATTCCTTGGGCTGCCTGCCGCGATCCGGGATATTGCGGGCGCGCCGCCTGATCCCGATCGTCTGCTGAACCACATGGCGCAGGACAAAAAGGTGGCGGGGGGCCGGATTAACTTCATCCTGCCGCGCCGGATTGGCGACTGCTTCATGACCAGTGATGTGGACATGCAAATCGTGCTTGAAGTGCTCAGGGCGTCCGCTGAATAGATCTGCGAGGAGATGACACATACGATGGACATGCAGGTTGGTATCGATCTGCCTATGGCGTTGCTGATCGGCGCGATTCTGGTCCTGCTGATTTTTTCGGCCTTCTTTTCAGCTTCCGAGACGGCGTTGACAGCGGCCCAGAGGGCGCGCATGCACCGGATGACGGAGCAGGGGTCGCGCCGCGCTCGCGCTGCGGAACGGCTGATCATCGATCGCGAAAGTGTGCTTGGCGCCGTTTTGCTGGCCAATAATCTGGTTAATATACTGGCCACGTCGCTGGCCACGAGCTTTCTGATAAAGCTGTTCGGGGCTGTGGGCGTGGCTTACGCGACTGTTTTGATGACGGTGCTGGTGGTTGTGTTCACGGAAGTTCTGCCCAGAACCTATGCCATTACCCAGCCGGAACGAACGGCGCTGGGCGTATCACTGGTTATGCAGGGCGTCATCTGGCTGTTGCGTCCTTTTGTCGCCCTGACAGGCATTTGCGTAAGCGGGATATTTCATGTGTTCGGCCGCAACCCTGATCGCCCCTTTGACGTGATCTCCGCCCATGATGAATTGCGCGGCGCGCTTTATCTGCATCATCGCGAGGGGGCGGTCGAAAAACGCGAGCGCGACATGATCGGCGGCATCCTTGATCTGGATCAGGTCGTGCTGGACGATGTCATGGTGCATCGCAAAAATATTCATATGATCGACGCGGCATTGCCCGCCGGAGAGATTATCGAGAAGGTGCTGTCCAGCCCCTTCACGCGGGTTCCGCTATGGTCGGACAATCCGGAAAACATCGTCGGCGTTATCCATGCAAAAGATCTGCTGCGCGAAATTACCGCGAGGCAGCGAGATGGTCTGGCGGGGGATCAGGATATAGACGTCATGGCGCTGGCGACAGCCCCGTGGTTTGTGCCGGAAGGCACCAGTTTGCGGGCGCAACTGATGGCATTCCTGTCCCGGCGCAGTCATTTCGCCCTTGTGGTGGATGAATATGGCGCGCTGATGGGCCTCGTCACCCTGGAGGATATTCTTGAGGAAATTGTCGGGGAAATTTCGGATGAACATGATGCCCCGGTCAGGGGCGTGCGGCTACAGCCTGATGGTAGCCTGATGACCGATGGCGCGGTGGCGATCCGCGATCTGAATCGGGAGTTTTACTGGAAACTTCCCGATGACGAGGCCACAACCATCGCAGGATTGGTCATTCATGAAGCGCAAACCATCCCCGATGCCGGGCAGGTTTTTACGTTCTATGGTTTCAAATTCCAGATCCTCCGCCGAAGCCGAAACACCATCACCTCGATCCGCATCAGCCCGCCAGCCGGAAGCGGTCCTCAAAAGCTGGAAATCCGGGCGTGATTGGAGCGCTTTTGGGGATAGTAGCGCCGGTATTCGCCATTGCGGGCATCGGATATGGCTGGGCAAAATCGGGACGTGATTTCGATACCGAAACTGTCAGCCATCTGGTCACCAATATTGGTTTGCCGTGCATGGTGTTTTCAACCCTGAGCACGCTGCCGGTGGAACTTTCGGCGCTGGGCCAGATTGCCCTTGCTGCGGGTCTGTCGATCGCCGCCTACCTTGTCATTGGCTCCATTATTCTGCGTCTGGCGGGATTACCCATCGGGCATTATCTGCCATCCCTGAGTTTTGCCAACGCCGGCAATATGGGCCTGCCGATATGTCTGTTTGCCTTTGGCGCCGAAGGTCTGGCGCTGGGAACCGGATTTTTTATGGTTGGGGCGGTGGCGAACACCAGTCTGGGGCCGTTTATAAACAGCGGTAAATTTTCGTTCGCGGAAGTGGCCAGAACGCCTGTGATTTATGTGATTGCGCCGGCGCTGGTTGTTCGCTTTGGCGGTTATGGCGTGCCGGAATGGATCGCCAACACGGCAGCGCTGGTTGGCGGCATTGCCATTCCCCTCATGCTGCTGATGCTGGGGGTCAGCCTGTCACGGGTTGGCTGGCGGGGCGTGCGGCTTGGCGGCGCCCTGGCGGTGTTACGGATCACGATGGGGCTGGGGGTTGGCTGGTGCGTAGCGGCTTTGTTGGGTCTTTCCGACACGGCGCGCGGGGTTTTGCTGTTACAGACGGCGATGCCTGCCGCCGTGCTCAATTACATTTTTGCGCTTCGCTATGAGACCGATCCGGAAACGGTGGCCGGCATTGTCATGCAATCTACCCTGCTGTCGATACTGGTCTTGCCAATATTGCTGGCGGTCATATTACCGTGACGCGGCTTCCGCCGGGGTAAGGGTGCTCAGGGCCAGGGCATGCACCGGGGCGTCCATGAGGTCTTTGAGTATTTCGAATACCATGCGATGGCGCGCAACGCGGGTTTTGCCATCAAAGGCCGCCGAGACAATCACCACATTGAAATGCGTCTCGCCTGATGGTCTGGCGCCGCCATGGCCTTCATGGCGATGGGAGTCGTCCACAATTTCCAGCGTTACCGGCGCCAGGCCCTGTTCAAGCCTGCCTCGAATTGTTTCTGAAATACGCATTTAGGTTTTCGTCTCCTCCGGAAAAAATGTATATTAACAGGCTTTTTTCAAAACGGGCAGTTCGGGTTATCGTATCGAAAATGTGATGAAATTTACACGGGACATAGACAAGATCAGGATTCACCGCCGCGCGGACCGGCTTGCAGAGCCGGTTACCCACGCCTGTAACTGGGACGGCTGCGCGGACCCGGCGCCCCATCGCGCGCCCAAATCGCCGGAGCGCCTGCGCGACTATTTCTGGTTCTGCGGCGATCATGTCCGGGAATATAACCGTACCTGGAATTTTTTCTCAGGCATGAGCGAAGGTGAAGTTGAACATTACATCAAGGGCAACATAACCGGGCACCGGCCTACCTGGTCGGCCAATCTTGGCAACCCCAATCTGCACAATACCAGCATGACCGGCCGCGGCAGGTCGGCCATGGGCAGGTTTAACCTGTTTGGCGATCCGGCGGCCGCCGCCTCGGCGCAGAATCCGGCCCAGGCGCCCGCCCGAAAATGGCCCCCGTTGGTGCGTGAGGCGTTTATCTGCATGGATCTGAAAGAAACCGCTACCTTGAAAGAAATCAAACTGCGGTATAAGGAATTGGTCAAGCGGTATCATCCTGACGCCCATGGCGGCGACAGGGCAACAGAAGGTCAGCTAAAACAGGTCATTCAGGCCTATAACCGGCTAAAGGCTAGCGGTATCAGGTAACCCGTCCCCCTCAGCTTCAGTTTAAACAAATGGAAGAAACTCATGACGGTAGAATCAACCGCCAAAATGGCTCTTGACGCCCCAGACACCACTGTTTCTGTGCGTGAGGTTTTTGGTATCGACAGCGATATGCAGGTTCCGGCATTTTCAACCACCAACGAATATGTGCCTGATCTCGACAAGACCTATGTGTTTGACAAGGAGACGACCCTGGCCATTCTGGCCGGTTTCGCCTTTAACAGGCGGGTGATGATCCAGGGCTATCACGGCACCGGGAAGTCCACGCATATCGAACAGGTTGCCGCGCGCCTTAACTGGGCCTGTATACGCGTCAATCTTGACAGCCATATCAGCCGGATCGATCTGGTCGGCAAGGACGCCATCGTGCTGCGCGAGGGCAAGCAGGTCACCGAATTCCGGGAAGGCATTCTGCCCTGGACGCTGCAACGGCCCTGCGCGCTGGTGTTCGATGAGTATGACGCCGGGCGTCCCGACGTGATGTTCGTCATTCAGCGGGTGCTGGAAGTGGACGGCAAGCTGACATTGCTCGACCAGAGCCGGGTCATTCGTCCGCATCCTTATTTCCGGTTGTTCTCGACCACGAACACGATTGGACTTGGCGACACGTCCGGTCTTTATCATGGCACGCAACAGATCAATCAGGGGCAGATGGACCGCTGGAACATTGTCACGACACTGAATTACCTGCCCCATGATGTTGAAACCGAAATCGTGATGTCAAAATCAACGGCCTATCATTCAACAGAGGGACGCAAGACCCTTTCCGATATGGTCCGGGTTGCGGACATGACCCGCTCGGCCTTCATGAACGGCGATCTGTCGACGGTGATGAGCCCGCGCACGGTTCTGACCTGGGCCGAGAATGCGCGCATCTTCAATGATGTTGGCTTTGCCTTCCGGCTGACGTTCCTCAATAAGTGCGACGAGCTTGAACGCGCCAGTGTGGCTGAATTTTATCAGCGCTGCTTTGGTGAGGAATTGCCCGAATCCGCTGCGCATATCGTGATCAAGTAATGAGTAACGCGGGAAAGGAAAGTCCGGTTGAACCGTTCAAGCGGGCGCTGACCTTTGCTGCGCGCACGATTGCCGAGGATCCGGAATTACAGGTAACTTTTGGCGCTGAAACCCCCGGGGTGCGCGGCGACACCATCCGCTTGCCATTGCCGTCGCGTGATCTGCCAGTAAACGAGGTGGCGCGTATCCGGGGCCTGTCGGACGCCTATTCCCTGCGCCTGCGCCATCATGATGACGGCACGCACCGGAATTTCTCGCCCATGGGCGAGATGGCGCGGGATATTTATGAGGCGTCGGAGCAGGCGCGCGTTGAATCCATTGGCGCGCGGGAAATGCGCGGCATGGCCAAAAACCTTAATGCGGCGCTGGAGCATCGCTATGCCGAAATGGGTTTCACAAATGTCCTTGAAAGGTCCGAGGTCCCGTTAGCGGACGCCGTGGCGCTGATGGTGCGCGAAAAACTGACGGGGATCGCACCCCCTGCCTCAGCCGCCAACATTGTTGAATTATGGCGTCCGTTCATTGAAGAAAAAGCGGGCGATGATCTGGCGCAACTGGATGGGATGATCGGTGATCAGGCCCGCTTTGCGCGCATGACGCGTAAAATCATTACCGATCTCGATCTGGGCGAGGAACTGAGTGAAGAAAGCCCGGACAATGAAGACAGCGATGAAGACGGCGATGATTCCAGTAACGACGATCAGAATAA
>JBEBFX010000254.1:0-3526 GCA_040081735.1 Alphaproteobacteria bacterium
GGCGATCATGTGATGGGCTGGTCGACAACGGTGATTTCGCCCCCCGATGGCGACATGAAAGATTATATGGCCAGCCTCGATATTCTGCTGCCGCGCAATGATGAAACCTACTGGCCGACCCATGGCCCGGCGATCAAAGACCCGCAGAATTTTGTGCGCGCCTATATCGGCCACCGCCAGGATCGCGAGGCGCAGATAACCGCCTGCCTGAAAGACGGCGTCGGCCGCATCCCCGACATGGTGCCGCGCATGTACAAGGACGTGGACCCCGCGCTCTGGTCCGCCGCCGGGCGCTCCGTGCTGGCGCATCTGCTGCACATGGTCGAAACCGGCCGCGCGAAATGCGCGGGTGCGGCGGGGCCGGACTCGGTGTACTCGGCGGGGTGATTACTGCGCGTGAAAATATTTTGGCGGATAAGCAAATGGTCGTTTGTTGGCCTTATCCCAGTATCTATGATTGGTATGTTACTATTTTTCATTCATCTTCCGTCTAGGCACGAGCGTCCTGAAGGATGCCATTGGGTCGAGCCTTTAATGTTGTTTGGCATTTCGTGTCCAGGTGTTGAATTTGGCGGCGTCATCGCATTCCTGATAAACTTGCCGGTTTTTCTCTTTGTCAATCCGCTGGCAATTACGCTTGATATATACCAAAGTTTTTCTCACCCTCATGTTATTCTATTTCACACCAAATCTCCCTCTGATTATATTATTGAATATTTTCATCTTTCATATTTCTTGTTTATATTCTTATTACTTCCTTACACATTTATATTGATGGGCGTAATTCATCCAATTCGATGGATATATCACAAAATTAAATCGCCTGGCCAAAGTCACCCTCGAAGCGGGGCATAGCCAAGGCCATTCGACCGCGTGAGCAATCAGAGGACACGTTTTTACCAGGTCTAATTATGTATTGGTCGGATTTCCTCACACTCAGTGTCACCCCGGACTTGTTCCGGGGTCCAGGGGCCACGCACGCTGGTGATTGAGGGGTAAAAAGCCTTTGCCGGAACGTACAGCAATGAAAAGCTATTACATTTACATACTGGCCAGCCATAGAAATGGAACGCTGTATGTCGGTGTTACCAGTGATATTCTGCGGCGCATTTACGAGCATAAGAATGACGTCACCGGCGGATTCACCAGCACTTATAATGTTAAGACTCTCGTCTGGTTTGAGGAAACGCCAGATATCACGGAGGCCATCCGGCAAGAAAAACGCATGAAGAAATGGCCGCGCGCGTGGAAAATTAATGTCATTGAGGCACATAATCCGCAGTGGCTTGATTTATACCCGGCGCTGATTTCCTGATTGCAGGGATTTAACCTGCGGCCCTGGACCCCGGAACAAGTCCGGGGTGACACTGAGTGTGGGGCAGCTCTCTAAGTTACAAGCCGGCCAGCGCCTACTGCGCCGTCACGCCGCCGTCGACGACAAGTTCCGATCCGGTCATGAAGGCGGCATCGTCTGACGCCAGAAATGCAATGCCGTTGGCGATATCCATGGCCACGCCCAGACGGCCGATAGGATGCCAGGAAATCATGGCGTCACGCGCCGCGTTATTTTTGTCCGAGCCGCCGGGCCCCGCCATCTGCGCGATCACGTCGCGGCCCATATCCGTATCGATCAGGCCGGGATGAATGGAATTAACCCGGATACGATAGGGCGCAAATTCCATGGCGCAGGCCTTGGTGTAAATCCGCACACCCCCCTTGCTCATGCAATAGGGCGCGGCGCGCGGCGAACCGACAAGTCCGGCGACCGAGGAAAGATTGACGATTGAACACCCCACCGGGTCTTTTGCGGCGCATTCTTTCATGACCGGCAGGGCGCTTTTGGTGCCGAGAAACACCCCGTCGAGATTGACCGCAATCATCTGGCGCCAATCGGCAAGGCTGGTTTCCTCGGTCGACTGCATCCGGAAGATACCGGCATTGTTGACCAGAATATGCAGCCCGCCAAATTTTTCAGCCGTAAATTTTACGGCGGCCTTCCAGCTGTCTTCATCCGTGACGTCCAGATGCACAAAGGCGGCGGACGCGCCAATTTCAGCCGCCGTCTGCTGCCCGGGACCATCCAGAATATCGGCGATCACGACCTTTGCCCCGCCCGCCGCCAGCACCTTTGCGGTCTGCGCGCCCAGGCCGCGCGCGGCCCCCGAGATAATTGCTACTTTTCCATCCACCCTGTTCATCGTAAACTCCTATTGTGCGGTCCAGCCGCCATCGACGACCAGTTCCGATCCGGTCATGAAGGCGGAATCGTCCGAGGCCAGAAACACGACGCCGTTGGCGATGTCTTTCGGCTCGCCAATGCGTCCAATGGGGTGGCTTTGCACGAACATGTCGCGCACCGCATTATCGGAACCCATCGTGGGGCTCATTTCCTTTACCACCTGCTTGGCCATGTCGGTTTCGATCAGGCCGGGATGAATGGAGTTTACCCGGATGCGGTGCGGCGCAAATTCCATGGCGCAGGCCTTGGTGTAAATCCGCACGCCGCCCTTCGACATATGATAGGCGGTGAAATTGGCAATGCCGATGATCCCGGCAATCGACGAAAGATTAATGATCGCGCTGCCCACCGGGGCCTTTGCGGCGCGCGCCTTCAGATGCGGCAAGGCGGTTTTGGTGCCCAGAAACACCCCGTCCAGATTAACCGACACCATCCGGCGCCAGTCCGCAAGGGTCATATCCTCGGTGCTTTTCATAAAGAAAATACCGGCATTGTTGACCAGCACATCAAGGCCGCCAAATTTATCGACGCCCGCCTTCACCGCCGCCTGCCAGCTATCTTCCTGGGTCACGTCCAGATGGGTATACAGCGCCTTGCCGCCGTTACTGACGATTTCGGCTGCGGTGTTTTTGCCTGCTTCATCCAGAATATCGCCGATCACGACACTGGCGCCGCAGGCCGCCATCATGCGGGCCGTTTCGGCCCCCAGTCCGCGCGCGCCGCCTGAAATAAAGGCAATCTTGCCATCCATATTGTTCAAGTGTTTTTCCCCCGTTGACTGGTTGTTTGGCTTATTGCGCCAGAAAGCCGCCATCCACGACCACTTCCGTGCCGGTCATGAAGGCTGAATCGTCCGACGCCAGAAAGCGCACTGCATGGGCGATGTCCTTGTCCTCGCCCAGACGGCCGAGCGGATGGCGCGACACCACCCCGTCAACCCATTTCTGAAAGCCGCCTTCCTGGCGCTGGTTCATCGTCTGCTCGCCGGAACGCAACAGGGGCGTGTCGATAAAGCCCGGATGCACCGAATTGACGCGGATGCGGGCGGGCGCCAGTTCAATCGCCGCCGCCTTGGTCATCAACCGTACCCCGCCCTTGCTGGCGCTATAGGCGGCTGACCGCGAACTGCCGATAAAGCCCATGACCGAGGAAATATTGATAATGGACCCGCCGCCCGGCCACAGATGGGCGCGCGCCTTCATCGGCGGGATGGCGTGTTTCATGCCCAGAAACACCCCGTCCAGATTGATCGACATCAGCCGCCGCCAGCTATCCAGGCTCAGTTCT
>JBEBFX010000255.1:0-3476 GCA_040081735.1 Alphaproteobacteria bacterium
GTCTTTCTGTTTCAGGGTGAAGCGTATCGTGAGTTTCTGATGTAATCTGCGCATTCCTGTTGCGGGAAGTTTTCGGGCGGCGCTCCGGTACGGTTCCATGTTTGCCCGATGGTTGGCGCTCCGGCTTTTCGGAGCAGCGTTTTCAGTTTGGCGAACATTTGGTCCCGGTCACGCCGGAGCGGACGGCGATCTATGGCGCCGCCGGCAATTCCCCGGCACTCTTCATTCGCATGATGAATGCCGGGGCCAGCCTATCTATTTCGCCGCAGCGCCAAAAATGTAGGGTTCCAGCGTGGCTTGCGCTTCGACGCAACGTTTACGCCACTGGTTGCCGCCATAATAAGCGAGGCTGCCAGGTTCTGCGGTGCCTTCACCATTATAATAAGTGATGCAGTCGCGCAGGGGGGCGGTTTTTATGTCGGCATCCGCGCAATGCTCCGCATAGGCGATCTCAGGCTCTTTCTTCACGTCGACGATGCTGGCGCCGCGCTCGCGCAGGGTCTTCAGCATCCATACGACATAGTCGGCATGGGTCACGATGCCGCTGGTGAAATTAAAGCTGCTGCCGCCGCCCTGGGGACCGGACATGATGAACAGATTGGGAAATCCGTTGCTGTGCAGGCCCAAAAACGTCTGGACGCCTTCAGTCTGCCATTTTTCCCGCAGGGTTCTGCCGCCACGGCCGGTTATCATGTTGAAGGTCGCCGTCGCCATCCACTGAAATCCGGTTGCGTAGATCAGGACGTCGAGCGGATATTCCACGCCATCATGAACCACGCCCCTGGCGTTTATCTTACTGACGCCCTTCGGCGCCGTATCGATAAGATGCACGTGAGGCAGGTTGAAGGTGGGCAGATACTCGTCGTGGAATGTCGGACGCTTGCAGCCATAAGGATAGTATGGCTTGAGTGACGCAGCGGTTTTCGGATCCTTGACAATGGCGTCCACCCGGGCGCGAATCTGCTCCATGATCCGGAAGTTGGTGTTCAGCTGCTTCTGGACCAGCTCTTCCTGGGATAGCACGGTATCAAACTTCTTGCGCTCTCTGAAATCGGCGACTTTTCCCGAGAGGAAGTCATCATTGGCTTTGATGGCGGTCCGCCCTTCTGAAATCATGTCGAACCTGGCGCGGCGGTTCTTCGCCCAATCAGGCTCCTTCGACCAGGTGTCCATTTCTTCCTGGGTTGTTGCGCGCTGGTCACGCACGTCAATCGAGGAGGGCGTGCGCTGGAAGACATAGAGTTCTTTCACGACTTTGGCGATTTCCGGAACGACCTGCACGGCGGTTGCGCCGGTACCGATGATGCCGACGCGCTTGCCTGCAAGATCGACATTGTAATCCCACCTTGAGGTATGGAATGTCTTGCCTTCGAAGCTCTGCATGCCTTCAATCCGGGCCAGCTTCGGGGTCGTCAGGATGCCGTTCGCCAGCACGACGTAACGCGCCCGCATTTTGTCGCCCCGGTCCGTGCTGACGGTCCAACGGCCATCGGCCTCATCCCAGTCCGTCTTTTCGACGGTCGTGTGAAACAGGCAATGATCATAGAAGCCGTTCTTCTGCGCCATGGTCTGGCAGTATTCCATGATCTCGAAACCCGACGCGAATTTCATGGTCGGGATGTATCCCATTTCCTCCAATAGCGGCATATAGCTGTAGGCTTCAACGTCGCAGGCTATGCCGGGATAGCGGTTCCAGTACCAGGTTCCGCCAACGTCGCCGCCCTTTTCGCAGAATCTGACATCCTTAAATCCGGCTTCGCTAAGCTTGTGCCACAGCATAAGACCGGCGAAACCGGCGCCGATGACGAGAACTTCGCACTCATCGGTCAACGCTTCGCGCTCTATGCGGGGGCCGGAATAGACATCCTCAAGATATCTGGCAAATTCGCCTTCCATGGGCATGTAATCGGCCGCTCCCGCGCGCTTCTCTTTGAATTCGCGATATTTGGCCTGCTCCTCGGCGTTGAAAACCGCGCCGGGAGGGGCGTCGGGGAAAACTTTCAGTGAATCATCACTGGTGGGATTATAGCCCTTGCCCGTGATCTTGTCGCTGGCCTTGTCGGCGCGGGTGTTGAAGACCTTCAGGCCCGTGGTTTTATCAGTTCTGATAGCTTGGGTCATGTTTGGTAACTCTTCTTATTGTGTGGTTGAAGACGTACAGGCCGACGTTTCCCCCATAGGCGGTGTGTCTGACCATTGTGGCTGCCACGATACCCTCTGGTAGTCATACTTTGCAACTATTATCCATACGGCCGGACAAAGTGCGCCTGGTAGCGGAGGAGGGATTCGAACCCCCGACACGCGGATTATGATTCCGCTGCTCTAACCAACTGAGCTACTCCGCCGTGACCGCACGATCTCATACGGCAGCGGCTGGCATATAGAAGCGCAAGCCGCGCCCTGTCAAGTAAACCCCGAACTGGCTCAGGCGTTAAGGTCCACAATCACCCGGCCACGGATTTTGCCATCCAGAATGTCGCTGGCGGCCTGGGGAACCGCTGACAGGGGAATGGCGCTGCCCCCGATCACCGCCAGTTTGGCGGGGTCCAGATCGCCGGCCAGCCGTGTCCAGGCTTCCAGGCGGGCCGCCATCGGGGCCATGACAGAATCCACCCCAATCAGTTTTACGCCCCGCAGGATAAACGGCATGACGCTGACCGGCAGGTCCGCCCCCTGGGCGAGGCCGCAGGCCGCAACCGTCCCTTCATATCGGGTTTGCGCAATGGCGTTGGCAAGCGTGGTGCTGCCGACGGCGTCAACGACCCCCGCCCAGCGTTCCTTGCCCAACGCCTTGGCCGGGCCGGATAGCGTGGCCCGGTCAATCACCTCGACCGCCCCCAGATCCTTCAGATAGCCCGCCTCCGCCAGCCGTCCGGTCGACGCCACGACTTTAAAGCCGAGTTTCGCCAGCAGCGCGATGGCGACGCTGCCCACGCCCCCCGCCGCGCCGGTGACCAGAATTTCACCCTGATCGGGCCGCACGCCCTGTTTTTCGAGCGCCACCACGCACAGCATGGCGGTATAGCCGCCCGTCCCAATCGCCATTGCCTGGGATGAGGTGAAGGCTTTGGGCAGCGGCACAAGGAACTTGCCGGGAAGCCGCGCGCGCTGCGCATAGCCGCCCCAGTGGTTTTCGCCCAGCCCATAGCCATTCACCAGCACCTTGTCTCCGGCCTTGAAGTTCGGGTCCGTTGACGCCGTCACCGTGCCTGCCAGATCAATGCCCGGAACCATCGGATAGCTGCGGAAGATCGGCGACTTGCCGGTCAGGCCCAGCCCGTCCTTGAAATTGACCGTCGAATATTCCACCGCGACGGTGACGTTGTCTTCGGCGTTGGCCGGAAAATCGCCGTCCGTCAGGGTTTTGATTTCGGCTGTCTGGCCGGTTTCGGTTTTGCTGACATAAATCGCTTTGAAGCTGCTGCTCATGACTTTTTCCCTGCTGATATTTTCCGCTGATGCGCGGGCTATTATAT
>JBEBFX010000256.1:0-3440 GCA_040081735.1 Alphaproteobacteria bacterium
GTGTAGTAGTGCGAACCGCCAGCCACCGCATTATTGCCGCGCCCCTCGTTCCAGCGGCCCATGGCGTGCATGCCATAGGTCATGGTCATCAGGGATGCCGCCCCCTCTGTCATGGCGCAATCAATAACCTGTCCCCTGCCGGAATTGCGCGCCTCGATAATTCCCGCCAGCACCCCCATGGCCAGATACAGCGCCCCGCCGCCGAAATCGCCCACCAGATTAAGGGGAACCACCGGCGGCCCGTCTTTCTGGCCAACGGCGTCCAGCGCGCCGATGATGGAGATATAATTGATGTCGTGCCCTGCGGCGTGCGCCAGCGGCCCATACTGGCCCCAGCCGGTCATCCGTCCAAAGATCAGTTTGGGGTTGCGCTTCTGGCACACGTCAGGGCCAAGGCCCAGCCGCTCCATCACCCCGGGGCGGAAGCCCTCGATCAGCGCGTCCGCCTGATCGATCATGCGTAATACGGTTTCGACGCCTTCCCCGGTTTTCAGATCGACGGCGACGGAGGGCCGTCCGCGATTTAGCGGATTACCTTTCGGGTCGCTCTTCAGGCCCAGATCGGCGGCCTCGGTGCGGTCCACGCGCACAATGTCAGCGCCCATATCAGCCAGCAGCATGGCGCACATCGGGGCGGGACCAATGCCCGCCAGCTCCACGATTTTTACTCCCGTGAGTGGTCCCATATCACCCTCCTCTATATGCGTGGGTTCTGTTTGATCACACCGGCCTTGTGCAGGGTGGTGATTTCAGCCCCGCTGAAACCCCAGGCGGCCAGTGTCCTGTCTGTATCTTCACCTGGCACCGAAGGCGGCTTCTGGATTTCGCTTTTTGTGCGATCAAAGCGCGGCGCAGGGGCAGGCTGCATGATACCATCGACTTTTACAAAACTGCCGCGCGCCACATTGTGCGGATGCGCCATGCTTTCTTCCAGGTTCAGGATGGGCGCAAAGCACACGTCACTGCCCTCCATGATTGCGCACCATTCATCGCGGGTTTTGCCCAGGAATATTTTGCGCAAGCGTTCGCGCATTTCCTCCCATTTCGGGGTGTCATGCTGATCTGGAAGACCGGCCACTTTGTCGAGGCCAGTTTTCTGCATCAGCTCGGCGTAGAACTTGCCTTCGATCGAGCCAACGGAAATATAATTGCCATCTTTGGTTTCGTACACCGTATAGAAGTGCGATCCGCCATCGACCGGGTTGGTACCGCGCTGTTCGTTCCAGTTGCCCATAGCCTTCATGGCGAAGAACATGGTCATCAGCGAAGCGGCCCCTTCCGTCATGGCGCAGTCAATGACCTGGCCCTTGCCGGAATTGCGCGCCTCGATAATGCCAGCCAGCACGCCCATCGCGAGATAGAGCGCGCCGCCGCCAAAATCACCGACCAGATTAAGCGGCACCACCGGCGCTCCGCCTTTCGGGCCGATGGCGTGCAGCGCGCCGACAATCGAAATATAGTTGATATCGTGTCCGGCGGCGTGAGACAGAGGTCCATACTGGCCCCACCCGGTCATACGCCCGAACACCAGTTTCGCGTTGCGCTTCAGACAGACATCCGGCCCCAGACCCAGCCGCTCCATTACCCCAGGGCGGAAGCCCTCGATCACGGCGTCCGCCTGATCGATCAGCCGCAACACGGTTTCGACGCCCTCACTGGTTTTCAGATCGACGGCAACAGAAGGGCGGCCGCGATTGAGCAGATCCCCCTTCGGGTCTCGCTTCATGCCCAGATCGGCAGCCTCGGTGCGGTCCACCCGGACGACGTCCGCCCCCATATCCGCCAGCAGCATGGCGCACATCGGGGCCGGTCCAATACCCGCAAGTTCTACGATCCTGACGCCTGCCAATGGTCCCATGTGCCGCTCTCCTCAGTTGGGTTTAATTGCAACCACTATAGGCAAGCGAAGCGCCGCAAGAAAGCCCGAACCGTTCACGGCAAATTAACAGGTCTTAATGCATAGTGCGCGCGCAGTGGACCGGCTGCGAAGGAGACTGAAATGGTTGGCATATCGGCGCTTGCTTCATACACCGTGCTCGACAGAAACGAGCAGCGCAGGGCCGTGGCGCTGGCGAACGCTCCGTACAGGAAGGACTTGTCAGCCTTCAAGACGGATGTTGCAAAAATCGAATCCCTGGATGATTTATTCAAGAACGCCAAATTGTTAAATACGGTTCTTAAGGCTTATGATCTTGAAACCAAAGCCGGGGACATCGAAAAATTAAAGGAAATCCTAACCAGCAAGCTGTCCGATCCCAAGTCCCTTGTTAATACGGAGCGCGATAAGCGCTATCTGGCGCTTGCGGAAGACATTGATCTCTATAATGGTTTTGCCAAGATCAAAAGCGCCGTCTTTGCGCAGAAGCTGGAAGCAAGACTGGAGCAAAGATATGCGGATCGCCGCCTGGAGCCGAAGCAGAAGACACTGATCCTCAACAGCGCAGTGTTCAAGAAGGATATAGCTGACTTCAAATCACGGGCCGCAAAAGTCGACAGTGTTGATGAATTATTCAAAGATTACAGACTGTTGAAAATCGTACTTGAAGCTTATGATCTGGATACAGAAATCGATAAGGCCGGTTTTATCAAAAAAGTGCTGACCAGCGATCCAACGGATAAAAACGCACTGGTCAGCCGGGTAAATGATAACCGTTACCGGGAGCTGGCGCTGGACATTGGTCTGTTCAGTGGCGTAAAGGGGCTGAAAAGCAGCGCATTCGCCAATCGTCTTGAAGCGAAGCTGGCGCAAACCCGCTTTGAACATGCCGTGGATGATGAATCACCCGGCGTTCGCGCTGCCTTGCATTTCAGGACGGCAGCGCCAAAAATCAAATCGCCCTACGATATTTTGTCCGATCCCGTATTGCGGGACGTGGTGCTGAAAGCCACCGGATTGCCGCTGGAAATTGTCCGGCAGCCAGTTGAATCCCAGGCCCGCCTGCTGGAAAGCCGGATCGATTTTGATAAGCTTAAGGATGCGAATTATGCAAACCGGCTGATCAAACGGTTTCTGGTTCTGTCAGAGGCAACCCCAACGCTTTCCGGTAATGGGTCGCTGCTTGATCTGTTCGCCTGAGCCGCACATGCGTGTGGGGGCTGTTTGAACAGCCCCCACCGTACGCAACGCAACTATTACACTTGTCAGAATGAAACCGCAGCCGGGCAGCGTGCAATCTCTGGGCTGCATTCAGACCAAACCGGAAATTAAAACGCGCTGGCTTTCTGGACGACCCTGGACAAGCTCGTCACGCGCTCATTGAGTGGCGCATAGGCGCTCTTCATTGCCGTCATGCCCAGATCATTTACCTTGGTCGCCTGATTGACCAGCTGATCGAAGACCGAACGGGTATAATCGCTGTGCAGGGTCATAAATTCCTGGGGTGATTTTACGGACATCATGGCCTTGCCGGCTTTCACGCCTTCTTCGAAGACATGTTTGG